>JBLHVW010000061.1:0-19956 GCA_047628775.1 Salibacteraceae bacterium
CAAAGTATGATTTTTAACAAGGATCGTGGCGGCTCTAATTTTCATTGTCTAAATTACCAATTAGAAGAAGCGGTTTCAATTTCATAATTACATTGAAGTGTACATATATCAGTTGCAAAACGTTCAGTTGCGATTTATTTAGAAAACTATAAGATACAAAAAAGCAACGGCCCTGAACTCCGTGGCTTTTACAACTATAAAATATTCCCTTCTTCAACGACATTTGAAGAAGAGAAGATAGAATGCTAATTATTAAGTAGTCCTTTTTTAACGAGGTCGGCAATAACTTTACCGTCTGCTTTGCCCGCAAGTTTTCCAGACAACATTCCCATCACTTTCCCCATGTCCTGAGGTCCAGACGCTCCTGATGTTGCGATTGCTGCATCTACTTCTACTTTGATGTCTTCCTCTGACATCATTTCTGGCATATAAGCGCCGATTACACCTGCTTCGAATTTCTCATCCGCTGCAAGGTCCTCACGCCCTTCTTTGATATACAAATCGTATGTTTCCGTACGTTGCTTGTACAGCTTCATGACAATCTTCATTGCCGCTTCATCAGACACCTCTCCTGAACCAGAAGTTGCTTCTAACAATAGCTTCGACTTGATGTCTCTCAATGCCGCTAACTTATCTTTCTCTCTCGCCAACATCGCTGCTTTGATGTCTGCGTTGATTGTATCTATAAATGCCATTAGTCTACGTTATCATGTAAGAATGAATTGTTTCCGCTCAATGAAGATCCGTTCTCACCTTTCGAAACGCTGAATCGGCTTGTGTTGTCTTCTTCACTAGGCTTAGAATCATCTAAGGTTATATTTCTACGAATGTAAGCAGGCTCTTTTTCCAAATCTTGGATTCCATCTGCCTTTTTCAAACGTTGCGTGTATTCCTGAATTTTAGAAAGACGTTCTTGTGAGCGCTCTTGTTGTTTTTTAGGTGAAACTGTTTCTCTTGTATTCACTGTATCAAGATCCATTTCTTCCATGTCATCTTCCAACGTGAAACGCTTCACTTCTTCTTTTGGCTCTTCAACCTTTAACACAGGTTCGTCTGCTTCTTTATTCGTGTTTGTTACGTTCCAGTCTAAATCCAATTCTTCTTTTTCTTCAGAAGCAACGGGTTCGACATTCCAAGATTGTACTGAATCCTCTTTTCTTTCTTCTGGCTCAGCTTTCAAAAATGGTTCATCTTCAGCAACAACTTCTTTGGCTCCAGCCCAAGGGTTAACTTGTGTAGGAGAAGCCAAAGGTTTTACAACCTCGTTCTTCTTATCTTCTTCTAAAGTCGTTACGTTCTTCTTAGGCGCCGTTTCAAATCCAGTAATTGGAGTTGATTGGAATCCAGTTGCGATTACAGTAACGCTAATTTTATCTCCTAATGAAGGATCTTTGGCATGACCGAAGATTACATCTGCAGTTGAACCTGCAGCATCTTGAATATAATCCGTGATTTCCGTGATTTCATCCATCAATACTTCTTGGTCACCATAAGTGATGTTCAACAATACGTATTCTGCACCGCTGATGTCATTATCATTCAATAATGGAGATTCAAGTGCTTGCTCAACGGCTTTAAGTGCTCTGTTATCACCCTCAGCTGCTGCGCTCCCCATAATCGCAACACCGCTGTCACGCATTACAGTATTCACATCGTTGAAATCGACATTGATTGCTCCAGTTACTGCAATTACTTCTGCAATACCCTTAGCTGCTGTTGCCAAAATTTGATCTGCTTGTGTGAAAGCCTCACCAATAGAAAGGTTCCCAGTAATTTCTCTTAAACGCTCGTTATTGATTACAAGTAATGTATCAACACTTTTACGCATTTCTTCCAATCCTGCTTCTGCTTGAATACGGCGTTTTCTTCCCTCAAAATTGAAAGGCACTGTTACGATTCCAACAGTAAGAATTCCGAGTTCTTTGGCTACTTGAGCGATTACAGGCGCTGCACCAGTTCCAGTTCCACCACCCATTCCGGCAGTGACGAATACCATTTTGGCATCTTTACTTAAGAACTCTCTAATTTCTTCAATGTTTTCAACTGCTGCGTTCTTTCCAATTTCTGGCAAAGAACCTGCACCACGACCTTCAGTTAAAGAAGGTCCGAGTTGAATTTTGTAAGGTACTGGAGAAATGTCCAATGCTTGTAAATCAGTATTACAAACAATGAAATCCACCCCTACAATTCCTTCTGAATACATATGGTTTACAGCGTTTCCACCTCCACCTCCAACACCAATCACTTTGATAATCGATGATTTCTCGTCTTTTGGTAAGTCAAAATCCATTTTATTCTATTTTTTAGTTGTTGTCTTTTTTTGTGACTATCGTTAGGGTCACTTCCTATTCCCAAGACTATCCACTAGGATCACTTCCCGTTCCCAAGATTATCCACTAGGGTCACTTCCCGTTCCCAAGACTAAGCCCGCTTAGTCTTCATCAACAAACCACGTTTTTCCTCTTTGAATAATTGAATCAAAGAATGACCCTCTTGTTTTTTCTGAATGTGTTTTCACGTCTCCAGTACTTGCTGCTTCCGGTTCTAATTTCGCAGACTTTTCCAAATCTTCAAATCCTTTATGAACAAGTCCAATACCTGTAGCATACATTGGGCTTTTGATTGCTTCGTTGTTTGTGTTTGCCAAATGCTCTGTTGGGTATCCAATTCTAGAATCCATTCCAGTCACGTATTCAAACAATTGCGTGATGTGTTTCAATTGAGATCCACCACCCGTTACTACGATACCACCAATCAATTTTTTCTCGTAACCAGAATTTCTGATTTCGAAATGAACAAGATCAATGATCTCTTCCATTCTTGCTTGAATGATGCTAGCCAAGTTTCTAATTGTAATTTCTTTTGGAGCGCGGCCTCTCAAACCTGGAATTGCGACAACTTCATTTTCTTGACTTTCACTAGCGAGAGCAGAACCAAATTTTTGTTTCAATTTTTCAGCTTGACGTTTCATAATCGTGCATCCTTCTTTGATGTCATCCGTGATTACGTTACCACCAAATGGAATAACAGCTGTGTGGCGAATAATTCCTTCATGGAAAATAGCAACGTCTGTTGTACCTCCTCCTATATCTACTAGAACAACACCTGCTTCTTTTTCTTCATCTGTAAGAACAGCGTCTGCGGATGCGATTGGTTCTAAAATAATATCTTTTACTTTCAATCCTGAGCGCTCAACACACTTGTGGATATTCATTGAAGCTCCAATATTCCCAGTAATAATATGGAAATTCGCTTCTAATCGAACACCTGACATTCCGATAGGATCTTTGATTCCCACTTCGTTATCAATGATATACTCTTGAGGTAAAACGGTAATAATTTCCTCTCCTGGAGGCATTGCCATTTTGTACATGTCATCAACCAAACGATTGATATCCTCTTGAGAAATTTCACTTTCGATATTCGTTCTTGTGTGAATACCTCTGTGTTGAATGCTTTTAATATGTTGACCTGCGATACCAACGTTCACAGTTTTAATCTTCAACTTTCCTTCGGTTCGCTCTTCTGCTTCCGCAACGGCACCGTTGATTGACTGGATCGTTTTTTCGATATTGGAAACCATTCCACGCATCACGCCAAGGGACTCTGTCTTTCCCATTGACAAAATCTCGATCTTTCCGTGCTCGTTCTTACGCCCAACAAAACATGCAATTTTCGTTGTCCCAATATCCAATCCTACTACTACTTTACCCATTGGTTTCTTTTTTCTTGCAAACTATTTGATCCTCATACTTCAGGCTTATCTCCTTGTAGGTATCCCAACCAGCATAAGGCATCGCTTCTTTATAAAATATTCTAAGCTTCTTGAACTTCTCCATGACTTCATTGTCAGAATAAGCGGAACCAAAGATTATCTTTTGATCTCCTATCAGCGGTACCAATACAAAGTCGCCGTTCTTTTTTAAGTGAATCTGACCTATGAGTGAGCGGAATAAGGGATCATTACAAACATAACTTGAAATACGATAGATATCATCGAGTTTCCGAATACTTTTCAAGGAATCATTGTTAATAATATCGTCCACAGAAACGGATTCAATTCGATCCGAAATATCCCCGGTAATCACCAGTACTCTAGCAGCATGCCGACGTGAAACTTCCATCGTCACCCCTTCACTATCTAGGTAAAATGAACCACCGAATTTGTTGTAAATTCTAGCGATAGGCTTTCTCGTTTCAACGTCAATTTCCCAATTTCCTCCAAGAAGGGAAAACACCTTAACATCTTTCACTTGCGAAATCTTTCTCAAATACGCTTCAACCTTCTCCACGTCCAGCTCCCCTCGTGTTTGATTGTTCCATATCAACCCTTCATAAAACAACGTGTCATACACCTCATCACTTGTTATAAATTCGTTCTCACCATTCACATGCACTTTAATCACTGGATCTTCGAGCACTTTTTCGCTTTGAGCTTTTTGCGAAATAACCACAAGCACAACAACGCACAATCCGAAGAAAGACCACAATGCTATTTTCAACCAATTCTTCATAAGGCGAATTCAGTTTTTAATTGTGGAACCATTCTGTCGATATCTCCGGCACCGATTGTTAAAAGGACAGTTGAACTACCGGATATTGGATGATTGGATTTTAGATATTGGACAGTTTCTGAAGGCGACATTACTCTTTTGTCCGCAATGCTTATTTTAGCTAACAACGCTTCACTTGTGATTCCTGCGATAGGCTCTTCTCTTGCGGGATAAATCGGAAGTAAAATCACTTCATCCATTTGACTTAATTCGTAGGCGAATTCGTCGAAGAAATCGCGGGTTCGGGTAAATAAATGCGGTTGAAATACTCCTGTGATTCTTTGATTTGGATAAAGCAATCTCACGGATGAGACCAACGCTTTTATTTCGGTTGGATGATGCGCGTAATCATCGATATAGACAAAATTACCTTCTTTAATGTGGTATTCAAAACGACGTTTGACTCCTGAAAATGATTTTAATCCGTGGCGAATAACGTCTTCCGTTACACCCAACTTTAAGCAGAGCGCAATACACGCAATGGCATTTTCTGCATTATGCAAGCCAGGAACACCCAATTCGATGTCATTCCAGTTTCCATTCGGCGTTTTAAGATCAATCAAGAAACGACCATCTTCGAACCGAGGATTGATTCCGCAGAAATCGGCTTCTTGATTCAAAGCGTAGGTAATTTCATTCGGATGCTTCAAAACAACATCAGCGTGTCGAACCAAATACCCTTTTGGATGAATTCGTTTGACGTACTCCTTGAATCCAATTAAGAAATCGTCATTGCTTCCATAAATATCCAGATGGTCCGCATCCGTTGACGTGATAATTGATGCAAAAGGGTTGAGCTGTAAAAAGGAACGGTCAAACTCATCCGCTTCTACCACAGTAAGGTTGCTATCACCGCTAACGAAATTAGAATTGAAATTTGTACTAATCCCTCCTAAAAAGGCATTGCACTTCAATTCAGACTGGTTTAACAAGTGCGCTAACATGGCACTAGTCGTCGTCTTTCCGTGCGTTCCCGCAACACCAAGCGCCTTTGAATTTCTCGTAATCATTCCCAAAACTTCAGCACGTTTCTTTACGGCATACCCGCTGTATTGAACATGTAACAGTTCACCAAAATTGACAGGAATGGCCGGTGTGTATATAACTAATGTGTTTTCAATATTTTTAAAATCTTCTGGAAGAGATGGTCCAAAATCTTCGTAATGAATTTCGATCCCTTCTTTTTCTAGAAGAGCTGTTAATAGCGTTGACGTTTTATCATAACCACCGACTTTCCATCCTTGGAAATTGAAATACCGGGCAAGTGCCGACATACCGATTCCACCTATTCCGATGAAGTAAGCCCTATTGAATTGATTGATATTTAAATCTTGGTTACTCAATTACTTTGCAATTTTTTCAAGTTCATCTACAATTTCTACCGTAGCGTTTGGTTTCCCTAAAGGCTGAATGTTTTTAACAAGGCCTTCACAGGCATACTCATTTTCAATAAGCTCTAATGCCGCTGGAATCAATTGTTCTTTTGCTTCGATATCCTTCACAAGGATTGCTGCATTTTTCTCTACCAAGGCCATTGCATTTTTCGTTTGATGGTCTTCGGCAACATTTGGAGAAGGAACCAAAATCACTGGCTTGTGTATTAAGCATAATTCCGAAACAGAAATCGCACCCGCTCTGGATATAATGACGTCTGCCATTGCGTAAGCCAGATCCATTCGCATAATGAATTGAACCATTTTTACATTGCCCATTTCCGTATCTTTCAATTGTTCATGCAAACGCTCGTTGTACAATTTACCGCACTGCCAAAGAACCTGAACTCCAGATTCTGCCAATAAGCCCAAATCCTTAACAACACTTTCATTTAAGGTTCTTGCCCCCAAACTTCCACCAATAATTAGAATCGTTTTTTTATTGGGATCAAAGCCGTATTCCTTGTACGCCTCTTCTCTTTTTCCAAGGATGTCAACCATGTCATTTCTGGTTGGATTTCCTGTCAATATAATTTTTTCAGCAGGAAAGAAACGCTCTAAGCCTTCATAAGCGACGCAAATAACCTTGGCTTTTTTGGATAGGATCTTATTCGTTTTTCCAGCAAATGCATTTTGTTCCTGCAGTGCCGTTGGAAATTTCAACATTGATGCTGCTTTCAAGGTCGGACCACTTGCATAGCCTCCAACGCCTACAACTATATCAGGATTGAACTTTCGAACGATTTTCTTTGCTTTCAAAACACTTTTTATAATCTTGAAAGGAAGCAAGAAATTTGACAAAGCCAACTTCCGTTTAAATCCGACAATCTCAAGCCCCTCGATTTTATATCCTGCCAATGGAACCTTTTCCATTTCCATTTTTCCAGTTGCGCCAACGAATAAAATTTCAGCGTCTGGATTTCTACGTTTAATTTCATCTGCAATGGCGATTGCAGGAAAAATATGTCCTCCAGTGCCTCCTCCTGATACTATTGCTTTTTTGATCATAACTTAAACGTTTTCAAGAATCTCTTCCTCTTCCAATTCCTCATCCGATGCATTTGCATGCCCTTCTGTTTTCGGTCTAATTTGTTTGTTTGCAATACTCTGAACCATTCCAAGCCCAAGACATGTCATGATCATTGCAGACCCTCCCATTGCAAGCAATGGCATATTTTGTCCGGTAACGGGGAATAACCCCGTGCAAACGAGCATATTCACCGCAGCTTGACTAAGTATAATCACTCCAATTCCAATACAGAGATAGGTTTCAAATAGATTATCTGCATTTAGGCCAATCCTCATTATCCGGAAAAGTAAAATGAGATACAGCACGAGGAGCACTCCAGCGATTATAGGCCCAAATTCTTCCACAAAACTGGCATAGAAGAAATCTGCATAAGCTTCTGGCAGGTATTCTTTCAACTGCCCATCTCCAACGCCTTGACCTCCAAAAATGCTGATTTGATCCCAATCTCCAACCCAATTCACACGACCGTTGTAGATTGCTAATTCGGAATTCATTGCCTGCGCATTATCCTGTGCACTGCCATCATCTGCAATTTTATTCTGATACCGATTCACCCACGTCTCCCATCTGGGTAAAAGTTTCAAATCCGGAGCTGATATGTGTATCAAAACAATAAACATAAACAACGCGATACCACCACCAATAAGGCTCAGGATTTTCAAAATAGGAACACGACCTAGGAAAAGGAGTGTAAGTGAGATAGCAAATAGAATTGCTGCAGTAGAAAAATTGTCCTTTACAATCAGTCCACAAATAATAACAATCGGAATAACGACGGGCCAAAAACCATTTCGCCAATCGTTGAGCACATCCTTCTTTTTCATCAATAACCTAGACACATATAAGACCAGCGCGAGTTTTGCGAAATCGGATGATTGAAAGGTTAATCCAACGAATGGAATTTTAACCCAACGCCCTGCATCATTTACTTTCATTCCAAAAAAGAAGGTGAAAATGAGAAGCGCCACCGCGAGGTAAAACCCAAACTTGGCCAGTTGCGAGAAATACTTTGGATTGGTTCTATGCACCCAAAACATAACTCCTAAACCGATAATAACGTAAATAAAATGCTTGAACAAGTACTTAAATGGCGTACCTCCCTCGATTTTGACGAGAATAGGGACGAAGCTATACACGCTCACTAAAGAGAATGCCAGCAAGAGGAACGTGATGATCCAAATCACACGGTCGCCTCCAAGATATTTAAGTACTTTATTCATTTAGTTCCAGCTTTCTACAAATGCATTGAAGTCATTAACATCCTTAACCACTTCGTTTCCTTCAGTAGTAAATAATAATATTCTTCTTTGCTCTTCTAATGATTGAATGAGTTTTAATGCTGATTCAAGGCTTCCAACGCCTGCCATTTTTTCCAAGTTAGCAATCGCAAGTTCATTCAGTTTTAAATGTGCTTGATCGTAAACAATCGCCGTTTCCATTGTATCCAACACTTCTGGATAATAGGCACATGCGCATTTAATCTGATCGTGTTTCCCAACCCAGACAACCGGGAGTGGGAAAGATGCAATTGCCGTTGATAAGGCTTCAAAATGTGGGTTAGCCCACGAGAACACATCCATTCCTCTCCATTTACCATGCGCCCGCATAGAATCGAGTGAACGTGCCCTTTTGAGTCCTTCTTTCCTTGCCTGAAGAAGTTCCTCTTGTGTAGTATGAGTGGATTGAACTTTCTTCATATTATAATAATCTAACTGCTTTCTTAAATTCGTTTCCTCTCTCTTCGTAGTTCTCAAACAAATCGAAACTTGCGCAAGCCGGAGAAAGAAGAACCGTTTCGTCTTTTTTGGCCAATCGGTATCCATAAGCAACAGCTTCCATCGCTGAACCTGCTTCGTAGATTTCGATATTACACCCGCTAAAAGCTTCGATGATTTTCGAATTGTCTTTACCAAGGCATACGATTGATTTTACTTTTTCATCAACCAATTGCGTTAATTCTGAGTAATCATTTCCTTTATCTACACCCCCAACGATCCAAACAGTTGGTTTGTCCATGCTCTCAAGCGCGAACCATGTAGCGTTAATATTTGTTGCTTTTGAATCGTTAATGAATTCGATTCCGTGCACTTTCGCCACGAACTCCAATCGGTGTTCAACGTTTACGAAATCACTCAAGCTCTCTCGAACGGATTCCTTTCTAATTTCGAGGATTCTGGAAGCGATTCCAGATGCCAAGGAATTCTGTGCATTGTGCTTTCCCTTTAAGGCTAAATCGTGAATTGACATAGTGAATTGTTTGTTTATGTTTATTGTTAGTTGTTCCTTTTCTAAGTACCCACCTACTTTCATTTCTTCTTTCAAAGAGAATGGAGCTTGTCTCGCGTGAATATTTCGAGACTTTATTTGTTGCTTTATAATTGGATCATCGTAATTGTAAATAAACCAGTCTTCAGCAGTTTGGTTTTGGACAATTCGCATTTTTGAGTTTGCATAATTCTCCATTTTGTATTCGTATCGGTCTAAATGGTCCGGCGTAACATTCAGAAGCATCGATATATCTGCTTTGAACTCGTACATATCGTCCAATTGGAAAGAACTCAGTTCCAGCACATACCAATCGAAAGTTTTTTCAGCGACTTGCTTCGCGAAACTCTCACCGATATTTCCAGCCAACCCGACATTTAAACCGGCATTTTTTAAGATATGATACGTCAACATTGCCGTTGTTGTCTTACCATTACTTCCAGTAATACAGATCGTTTTTGCTTCGTTGTAAAACCCAGCGAATTCGATTTCTGAGACCACTTTTACACCGGCTTCTTTCAATGCCTTTATTGGTGCAGCCGTATTTGGAATCCCAGGTGACTTCACAACCAGATCGGCTTTCAAAAGCTCTTCTATTGTGTGCATTCCTTCTTCCCATTTCACGCCCAAAACAATAATTGCTTCTTTGAACTTTTCATTGATTGACCCAAAATCTGAGACAAATACCGACCACCCCATTTTCTTAGCGAGAACAGCTGCTCCAACGCCGCTTTCGCCTGCGCCTAGAATTACGATATGTCCAGGTTCAATTTTCATCTTTAATTTGACAACTTCACAAAGCGAAGCCTATCTTACTTTTAATGTTACAATTGTGATTACCGCGAGAAGAATTGCGACAATCCAGAAGCGTGAAACAATTTTTGCTTCGTGCATTCCTTTTTTCTGATAATGATGATGCAAGGGTGCCATAAGGAAGACCCTGCGTCCTTCACCACTTCTCTTTTTGGTGTATTTAAACCAACCAACTTGCATGATTACCGACAAGTTTTCGATTAAGAACACACCACATAAGATTGGAATCAGAAGTTCTTTACGAATGGAAATTGCGAACACGGCAATTATCCCACCCAAAGCCAAACTTCCCGTATCCCCCATAAAAACTTGGGCTGGATAGGAATTGTACCAGAGAAAACCGACACACGCTCCAACAAAGGCCGAAATGAAGATTACCATCTCTTCGGCATCGGGGATATACATCACATCGAGGTAATCGGCGAAATGAACGTTGGTGGATACATACGCTAAAATGGCCAATGAAATCCCGACAATAGCCGAGGTCCCGGTGGCAAGCCCATCAAGGCCGTCTGTCATGTTTGCTCCATTAGAAACCGCAATAACAATGAATATTACAACAGGGATAAACAGCAACCAACCCCAAGTTCCCATCCAATCACCAACAAGCCAATTGTAATTGAACTCGTTGTTACTTACGAATGGAATTGTAGTGGTCATATCGTCCGTTTCAATCCACTTTGCTCTAAACGCTTCATCTTGATCTTCATAAATGTGCATTTTCGTTACGAATTTCTCCCCTGAACGCAGTGTGTAATCTGCATCCACTTTCTTGTGAACCACAACATCGGGATGGAAGTACAGAATTGACCCAACAATTATCCCTACACCGACTTGACCAATAATCTTGAATCTTCCCGCGAGACCTTCTTTGTTCTTTTTGAAGACCTTGATATAATCATCAATAAATCCAATTGCCCCAAGCCAAACTGTTGCGATTAGCATTGTAATTACGTAGATGCTGTCTAAACGGGCAAACAATAACGTTGGAATAAGAATCGCTGCAAGAATGATTAAACCACCCATCGTTGGCGTTCCTTGTTTCGCCATCTGACCTTCAAGGCCTAAGTCACGAACCGTTTCACCGATTTGTTGTTTTTGAAGCAATCCAATCAATCGTTTTCCGAAGAGCATTGAAACAATTAGCGATGTAATTAAGGCCATTCCAGCACGAAATGAGATGTAATCGAACAATCCTGCTCCAGGAAAATTCATCTCGTCTAAATATTGAAATAAGTAGTACAACATTATTTATTGAGTTTGGTAAATAATTCTTTTATCGTTTGTAAATCATCAAAGTCGTGGCGAACCCCGTTGATTTCTTGGTATTTTTCATGTCCTTTACCAGCGATCAAAATGATATCGTTTGGTTCGGCCATCGCTACCGCTGTTTTTATCGCCTGTTCTCTGTCCGTAATTGAAAGCGCCTTTTTATAATTGGCAGCATCAACACCTTCCATCATCTCATCAATGATTGCATTTGGATCTTCCGAACGCGGATTGTCTGACGTAAGAATGACACGGTCTGATCTTTCACAAGCAATTGATGCCATGACTGGTCGTTTCGCTCTATCGCGATCTCCGCCGCACCCAACAACAGTGAAAACAGTTTCGTTTTTGGTGCGAATATTATCAATCGTTCTCAAGACATTATCCAATGCATCTGGTGTATGTGCGTAATCTACAATTGCAATGACACCGCTATCACTTCTAATGTATTCGAAGCGACCGTCAACAGATTGGAGCTCACTGATCACCGTTAAAACTTCGGTTTCATCTTCGCCTAATTCTTGCGAAACCCCGAAAACGGTTAATAAATTGTAGGCATTGAAATCGCCGATCAATTTTGTCCAAAGCTCTTTGCCATTGATTAATAAAACCAATCCTGAAAATTGATTCTCCAACACTTTGGCTTTGTAATCACTCATCGACTTTAGCGAATAGGTTCTCTTCTTCGCCTTCGTGTTTTGAAGCATTACAAGTCCGTTCTTATCGTCTTCATTCGTCAAGGCAAAAGCCCCCTTCGGCAATTCATCAAAGAACCTTTTTTTCACATTGATGTATTCTTTGAATGTTTTGTGGTAATCCAAATGATCGTGCGAGATGTTCGTGAACGCACCACCCGCGAAAGTCAATCCTGCGATTCTATTTTGATGAATTGCATGCGAACTCACCTCCATGAAACAATGCGAGACCCCTTCTTCTACCATGTCGAATAGCAACTGGTTCAATGAAATAGGATCTGGCGTTGTGTGCGTTGAAGGAATATCTCTGTCGCAAATTTTATTGACAACCGTTGAAATCAAACCGCATTGAAAACCAAGTTTCGAATACAAGTTGAAAAGCAAGGTTGTGATCGTCGTTTTTCCATTCGTTCCTGTAACTCCAATCAGCTTCAATTTCTTAGAAGGCTCACCGAAGAAATTACCCGCCATAATTGCAAGCGCCCTATGCGAATCTTCAACAACGATCAATTGCACACCTTCATTTACCTCAACTTCTTTTTCAGAAACCACAACGGCGCATCCCTTATCGCAAACATCTTGAATAAAGTCATGACCATCTCTAGCCACTCCTTTGATTGCAAAGAAAATAGATCCTTCACCCGCTGTTCTGGAATCGAATGTTAGCGATTGAACCTCAACGTCCGTTACCCCTGTAACAAGCTTGATGTTTACACCATATAATATGTCTTTCAACAACTGCATTACTTCAACTTTATTTCTACCACTCCACCGCCATATGCCTGCACACCAGGAGCGAGAGATTGTTCAACTACTTTTCCATAGCCACTTACTTTGGCTACCATCCCTGTATTTTCAATGAGATAAACAGCATCTTTAGCCGTCATCCCTTTGACATTCGGAACTGTTTTTTTTCCAATATACCTGCGCATCATTTCTACATGATCCACCTTTGTATTTGTGCTCACCCAACTTGCAACCTCAGCCATTTCGTATGGGATATTCAGGCTCTTGTAACATTGAATTAAATCGTGGCTATTTCCATCAACTGAAATCGGCAATACTTCCACAACCTCTCCTTGATTCACTGGATCGTGGTACTTCAAGCTCGACGCATAGACCTTGTTCGCAATTGATGTGAATACCGTTCCTGAAACCGTCGCTCCGTAGATGTTTTTCCCAGGTGCTGAAACGACAACTATACATGAGTAAATCGGATCTGTTGCAGGGAAATAACCAACAAATGATGCTTGGTATTTTTTTGCTCCTCCGGAATTGGCTCTATCAATAATATGAGCCGTCCCCGTTTTTCCAGCGATATCAAAAAAGGCAGAATTGATTTTACTTCCCGTTCCTCGCTTCATTACACCAACAAGACATTCCTGTAAATCCACGATTGTTCTTGGCGAACAAATCTGATTGATCATAACATCCGGCTCAAACTTTTTAACAAGGTCATTTCCTCTGTAAATCTCTTTTACAAACTGCGGCCTAAGCAATCTCCCATTGTTTGCTACTGAATTGTAGAAAGCCAATGTTTGAAGCGGAGTTTGTTGAAAACCATACCCAACAGCCATCCACGGCAATGAAATTCCCGACCATTGCGAATCACCTGGCTCGTGCATTACTGGATCTCTTTCACCCGAAATAGAAATGCCCAATTTCTTATCCAAACCAAATTGTTTTAAGCGTCTGATGTATGCGCTGGGATCTGATTTATAGGCATCGTTTATGATTTCTGTAAAGACATTCGATGATTTTTCAAATGCCTTTTGAATCGTTATCTCTCCATAACCTACTCCATTGTTCGAATCATCCATTCGAGCATTGTAGAATTTATAGACTCCATGGGCATTCACTTTATCCGTTAATTTTACTTTTCTATCCTCTAAAGCAGCCATTAAAGACGCCAACTTAAATGTTGAACCGGGAACTTCTGGGGTACCAATAGCATGGTTAAATGACTCATAATACCTTCCGTCTTGAGCATCTTTACTCAAATTCACCATTGCTTTGATTTGACCTGTTTTGACATCCATCACAATCACACAGCCCTTTTCAGCGTTTTCAGCAACCAGTTGATTCATCAGTTCTGTGTGCGCCACCTCTTGGATATCCATATCAATTGTTGTTACAATCGTTGCACCCTCAACAGCTTCTTTAGTGATCACGCCCGTTCTTTTCCAACCCGTCGAAATTTTCTGTTCAATCTCTTCTCCTGGCTCTCCTGCGAGAAAACTTTCAAAAGCCTGTTCTATTCCAACCTTATCCATTTTCTGTTTCTCCTCATTCCACTTTATGTAACCAAGCGTTCTTCTCAAGTACTCGCCATGCGGCAACACTCTTTCAATCACTTCTTCATTGTCAATTAACCCTCCTTTAAATCGGCCCAATTCAAAAATTGGCAATTTGTTCAATTTCTTGCGGACCTCATTTGAGACCTTTTGATGGATTTTCAAATACCGTCTTCCAGCTTCTCTAGCACTTCTTATTTCTGTACTATAATCACTAGCCGATTTGTTCGGAAACAACTTATTAAGCCCTTTGCACAGAGCGCTCAAATCCTTATCCAAAACATCTTGAGCAATAACCGTTGGATCCATATAGATGTTGTAATATGAAACTGAAGTCACCAATGGCGATCTATTCGCATCAAGGATTTGGCCTTTTCGCGACTTACGAAGTGCAGTTCTCGTAGGTAATTTTTGCTCACCACTTGTTGAAGACATAGTTGTTGCATTGCCTCCGTCAAACTGAATACTTACAGTTTTGAAAATGACAATCAACATCAACACAACAAACCCGAAGTAAATCAGGTAAGCGCGCCAGTATATATCTTTCTTTTCGTTCATTTTAATCTCCCTTAATTCGAATCACCTTTGTCGGGTTCACCGTTTCTTTTAATCCATCCGATTTCAATTCTTCAATCAATCGTGTTCGCTCTGTCTCTTCCTCCAACCTTGTTTTTACTTCGAAATAATCCGAAGTCGCTTCATCCAGTTGCTCTTGTGTCGAATTCACATCTTTCGTCAACTGCTTTCCGTAATACCCTTTCCCCACGACCAAAAGCAAAAGCAGCATTATGAAAAAGATGAAGTTCAAATTGCCAATCATGAACTCTTTTGTAAAAAAATCACCATTCAAAATTTGCACGAATGAATTCGGCTTTCGTTCCTTAGCCGCTTTCTTTTTTGCTGCTCTCTTCTTTACTTTCCTTTTCTCAGTCGTATCTTGTTCGTCTAACTGAGCTTTGTCTAAAAATTCATTATCCATTGCGTTCAGCTATTCTAAGTTTCGCGCTTCGAGCACGACTATTTCTTTCTAACTCTTCTTCATCTGCAACGATAGGATGCCTCACAATCTCATCGAAAGGTTTTAGAACATTCCCGAAAAAATCTTTTTCAATCTTTCCGCTTATCGCCCCACGTTTCATATAATTCTTCACCATTCGATCTTCTAAAGAATGGTATGACATCACGACCAATCGCCCTTTTGGACTAAGCACATCTTCGGTTGCCTCAAGAAAACCTTGAAGAACCGCCATCTCATCATTAACTTCGATTCGAATCGCTTGAAACACTTGCGCGAAATATTTATGCTCTTTAAATTTTGGAGCACAAGGCGTTATGATGTCAAGCAAGCCTTGCGTTGTTTTTATCTTTCCGTTCAATCGGGCATTGACAATTGCGTTGACTAATTTCCAAGCGTTCGAAACCTCCCCGTACGCTTTGAAAATTCGCAAGAGCTCTTCTTCAGAATATTCATTGACAACTCCTTCAGCATTGAGCTCACCATTCTGGTTCATTCTCATGTCCAAGTTGGCTTCACCACGGATAGAAAATCCTCGGTCTTCTTTATCAAATTGATGTGATGAAACACCCAAGTCGGCGAGAATCCCATCAACCTTCTTAACCCCTAACAATCGAAGATGGTTCGAGATGTATGCAAAATTCGCAGCAACAAAATCAAAATTTGGCGCCTCCCAAGCATTTTTGCGTGCATCAGGATCTTGATCAAAAACGATCAGCCTTCCTTTGGCATTTAACTTTTTGAAAATCTCTTTGGAATGACCACCACCACCGAAAGTGACGTCGATATAAACTCCATCTGCTTTAATATCGAGCGCGTCGATGCACTCTTGAAGCATTACCGGTACGTGATAATCTGGTTTATTCGTTGTCATTTTCCAAGTCTCCCATTACTTCATCTGCTAAATCAGCAAAATCCGCCATGGAACCTTCGATCATTTCGAAGTATTTCGACTTGTCCCAGATTTCAATGCGATCGTTGTATGCGATCAGCATTACTTCCTGGTTTAACCCAACACGATCCATGTGCCCAACAGGAACAAGAGCTCTTCCGGCCTTATCCAAGCTTACCAACTTCGCCCCTTGATGGAACAATCGGTAAAACATTCTGTTTTTGGGTTTGAAAAGGTTCATTTTCGAAAGTTTCGCACTAACCTTCTCCCACTCATGAAGCGGGAACAACGTTAAACAATCTTCAAAACCCTTATTCAACATGAAATCTAACTGAGCCGCAGGAGGAAGCTGCTTCCGTAAACCGGAAGGGAACATGAAACGCCCTTTAGCGTCCATTTTAACCTCGAATTCTCCTACTAAGCCTGCCATGACAATTTATAATGGGATAAAAATACTTGATTTTTACCACTTTTTACCACTCTCTTTCGTGTTGTTGATAAGTATGAACGTTTATTTCATAGCAAGGTTACAATTATTTTCTAATAATCACCAATCATAAGGGATAAATCAATGATTTTAACCAAGTGGTAAGAAGTGGTAAATTAATTTCAAATTGTTGAAAACTCATCAGTTTTCCACAATTTCAAGAACAGCATTAAAGATCCAATAAATGATGTAATTTTGCGCCGTGACAAAAACATATAAAAGCTGGTTTTTACTGATTCTTCTCGCCTGTATTTGGGGGAGTTCTTTTATCCTCATGAAACTCGGAATGTTTGCTTCGGACGGCTCAGCCATCTTTTCCGATACTCAGGTCGCCGCTTTACGGATGTTAATCGCAGCGCTGGCCTTGCTGCCATTTGCAATCAGAACTTTAAAGAAACTGAAGCCAGTAAAAAACCTCCTTCTTTTGACCCTTGTTGGATTTGCAGGAAACTTCTTCCCTGCCTTTCTATTCACTTATGCCGAAACCGGACTTTCTTCAGGATACGCAGGAATGTTGAATAGCTTCGTTCCCATATTCGCTTTAATCATAGGCTTCGTAGTCTTCAAAAACAAATTGACAGCATTACAAGTCTCTGGTATTGCAATCGGAACGCTAGGAATCATTTTACTCACGCTATCCGGAGCAGGCTTATCACTCTCTGGTTCTTGGACACATGTCGGCGCAATTCTTATTGCAACACTCTGTTACGCGATCAGTGTGAACACAATAAAATATACGTTACAACACCTGTCAGGACTTGAAATAACAGCGTTATCCTTCATGCTAACGATTGTTCCGAGTATAATCATCAACCTATACTCTGGAACATTAGAGACAATTCAAACAAACGAATACGCCTATCAAGGTCTAGGATTTATCATCATACTTAGTGTTGTCGGAACAGCTTTTGCAGTCGTGCTTTTCAATGTACTGATCTCGAACTCATCAGTACTTTTCGCTAGCAGCGTCACCTACTTGATTCCGGTTGTCGCAGTAATCATCGGCCTTTCATTCAACGAACATATAAACATCTATCAAATTGGATCGATGGCGGTAGTGCTTGCTGGAGTATTTGTCGCAAACGTTTTAGGAAGGAAGAAAACAACACCATAAAAAACCAGGATCACTACTAATACTGCAAAACTACAAACACAATGTTTTTCTCCACCGGAGCCGAAATCGTATTTATCGTAGCATTTCTGATTATTCAATTAATTGTTCGGAAATTCTTTGCGCAGAACACCCAACGAGCCACCCTTTTCATCGGAAACATACTCCTACTTTCTACGATCATTAATTACACAAGTCTAACACTCCACATTGGCTTGTCATTATTGGTATTCCTAGCGATGATTTGGATCTCCAAAGCCAATCGAAACAAAGGAATCATTGTCGCCACAGGGTCTATACTAGTAATAATTGGCCTGTTCGTTCTTAGAAATTATCCAAAACCATTTGGATTTGATACATTTCAAATTGGATCATCTACCGACATGATCATTCAGAGACTGGGAATCAGCTATATTCTATTTAGAAACATTCAGTCTATCATAGACACATTAAAAGGAAAGTTTAAGCCATCCAATCCGATAGACTACATCAATTTCATTTTGTTCTTTCCTAATTTTTTAGCTGGCCCAATAGACACTTTTGCGAATTTCAAAAGACAATTTGAACGCAAAGAAGGCAAAACAAAGCGCGCGTTAATATGGCCAGGAATCGGGAGAATCACAATGGGGTTCGCAAAGAAATACTTACTCATCCCACTATTCAGTATGTATGCCTTAAGCTACGAACCACTCATGGAAACCATGCCGCCACAGGCGGCAATTCTCCTAAGCATCATTTGTTACTCAGCCTACATTTACCTTGACTTTTCGGGATACTCTGACATTGCAATTGGAACTGGCTACGTCATGGGGATTCGCACTCCAGAGAACTTCAAAAGCCCCTATCTAAGTACCAATATTGCAACATTCTGGAAAAACTGGCACATGACTTTCTCTCAATTTCTCCGCGATTTAATATTTATACCCATCATAAAACTCCTGAACAAAACAGGACTCAAATCATCGAGAACTCTGGTCACCATCATCGGTTATTTACTCACGTTCTTTATTTGTGGAATCTGGCATGGAGACACCATCAACTTTGTATACTGGGGCTTATGGCATGCATTCGGACTCTCCGTCTACAAGATTTGGAGCTCTTCTCGCGCCCACAACAATCTTCACAGCTCCAACAACCCCATTAGAAAAAACGCATTAACCATCTCTGGAATAACGCTTACATTTCTATTTGTTTCCGTTGGATGGTTGTTCTTTCATTATTCAGGAGAAGGCCTAACGACAGTGTTTAACTTATTATTTGGACTGAAATGAATCTAGAAAATTTCATCAATAAAACCTATCGCTTTTCAACCTTAAAGGAGACTGGAAAAATTGGAGTACTTGCATCGGGAATCGTTGGACTCATAGGACTCATTTCATTCTTATTTATTAATCCGGAGTCAGATTCATTAGTACCAAATTCCAAATACTCAAGCAGTGATCAATACTTGACAATTGACCCCGTGCACGTGAAAAAAGACGACGCCTATTTTCATTTATTTCTAGATGGTATAAAGAAAAATGACGGAGTTCTTGTCCTTGGAACATCAGAGTCTGGAGAACTGAACAAGTTTAATTATTGGGAACTTTTAAATTCAGACTCGACAATCGAAGCACAATTCTCAGTTCTATATGGTGCAGGACGCTCTTGTGAACGATACATTCCGTCAATTATAAACAACCCCGAACATTGGAATGGAATTGAACTACTGGTATTCATTAATCCGGTTTACTGGCGAGAAGGCCTCGACAGGTTTAATATCGAATACCACGATCGCTACATGGACTACCCCTCACTGAGAAAAGCACGCTCAACATCAAAGCACAAAGACCAAATTGACATCCTATTCAAAGGAGGTAAATCGATTACAAAAGCAGGCCCGAGTGAAAATGTAAATAATTTCTTCGACGACAACATTTACCCCTTATATAATAAACGCCTAAGGACTTCAATGGGATACAAGACGCAAGATATAAATCATCTCACTCCATTCCCTAGCCCAATCAATAGTCAATCACCTCCAGCTCAAAAACAACTTGACGCAATAAGTTCTGAGATTAATCCAACATTTAACTGCTCCGATGAATTTCTAGAAAAAG
>JBLHVW010000062.1:0-19725 GCA_047628775.1 Salibacteraceae bacterium
CATTATTTTGGTCAAATGCTAGGAGAAGATTGGGATTGGACTAAAAACAGTGTCGTTTTAGTCAAAAACAACGTGGAATATTTGAAGCCAGTTCTTTTAAGTGACGAACCCTATTTGACTATAATTGCAGATAAAATAGGAACGAAAAGCTTTTCTTTGAACTATGAATTGCACGTGAATGACATCTTGCATACTACTGGAGGCTCGACGCTGGTTTGCTTTGATCCTTCAAAAAATGAAACGATTTCGATTCCAGAAGTTATGAAGAAAGAACTTCTTAAGTTGAAATGATCAATTAGGAATAGGTTTTGATAGGAAAGCCACGTAAGCAATTAAAAATAAAATTATGAAATACATCATTGGACTTTTAGTATTAATTGGATTCTCGTCTCAAGTGAACGCGCAATTCGGAGACGAAGGAATAGTGAAAGAGGAGGATTCTTGCTATTTCAGGTGGACAACAACTGGAGAAGGAGAAACATTGAAACGGGTTCGATTGTCTAAAGATCAAATTAGGTATGCCGAATGGGAGTGTGGACAAACCATTGGGATGATTGATTGTAACAGCGATTTATCGTTCGATGAAGGATCAAATACTGTTTTCAAAAAGCAAACCGATATATCGCGTGTTGATGGAGCAAATAAGCCTTTTACAGGAACTTGTGAGTCGTGCCACATGAACGGAAGAATCCAACGTAGAGTAACTTTTGTAAATGGAAAGGAAAACGGAACGGATACAACGTATTACGAAACAGGATGTCCCCAGGTAATTCGATCTCTAGTAAACGGTGTTGAGCATGGTCAATGGTCATTTATGTACGACAGTACTGAATTTTTGGCTTGGGAAATGAATTATTACATGGGAGAGAAAGAAGGCGTTCAAAAGTTCTTTGCAAAACCAGAAAACATTAGTAAAACAGACCACGATATCAAATACCGTTCTGACACTACGAAAATTGAGCACTACAAAGCCGGAATTTTAAACGGTGTAAAGAAAACCTACTATAAAAGAGGTAGAGATGGAATTGGAGGATCAATTAAACAAGAAATGAATTATAAAAATGGCGTTTTTGATGGCTATTTTAGAATTTATAATTTAGAACGAGTCATCATAGAAGAACTCAATTATAAAGAAGGTAATAAGGATCAGCAATGCCAATACTTTTACGAAGACGGGAAGCTTTTGAAGACGGAAAGTTGGAATAAAGGAGTCAAGAATGGTGAATTCAAAACGTTCTATTATCAAGGACACATTCAAGTATCTGAGAATTACAAGAAAGGGAGAAAAGAAGGATGGTTCGAAGTTTTTTATCCGGATCAAAGCACAAAATCTCGTGCACTATATAAAAAGGATGTTCTTTTGGAGGAACATAGATACGATGTGCATGGACGCGAAAAGTATTCATTCGGAACGCCAACTGGAAACGAAAGCGAAGACGACGAAATGCCCACTATTGATAAAAAGAAGAAAGTCAAAAAACCAAAAAAGGAGAAGAAAAAGCAATAGCTTTTGATGGGGAATCGGGAAGATGACCTACTTAATTGACAGTTCTATTCAGTTCGACCTACTTAATTGACAGTTCTTTTTAGTTCAATACAGTTCGACATACTTCGACAAGCTCAGCATTCAGCTCAGCATAAATAAATTCGAATACAACTAATACCTTATGAAAAAAATTGAAGGAATACTAGGAATGAGATCCGGTACTTTAAGTGCTCTATTCATTGATATTGGAATTAGAATAGCAATCACCTTAGCAATATTAATAATAGGTTTTTGGATCGCAAAAGTACTTTCCAAAGCTGTTGTCAAAGTGATTAAAAAGAGAGATGCGGATGAGAGTCTTGTTAGTTTTATGCGAAGCCTAACAAGCATTGGTCTTAAGGTACTTGTCCTAATTACTGCAATGTCTCAGTTAGGAGTTGAAATGACTTCTTTTGTCGCTATTCTTGGTGCTGCGGGCTTGGCAATTGGTTTGGCATTCTCTGGAACGCTATCAAACTTCGCTGGTGGAGTAATGATTCTTTTGTTTAAACCATTTAAAGTTGGTGATTACGTTAACATGCAAGGCGAAGAAGGAACCGTGAAAGAGATATTAATTTTCAACACGATTCTTGCAACGTTGGACAATAAAATCATTATTCTAGCGAATGGAGCTGTTGCTAACGGAACAGTAACAAACTTCACCAAAGCCGAAAAACGTAGAGTTGACTGGGTGTTTGGAATTGCTTACGGAGACGACTTAAAAGTGGCTAAATTATTATTAGACAAGTTTATCAGTGAAGATGAAAGAATTCTAAAAGAAGGAGCCAACTTTATTGGAGTTGGTGAATTAGGCGATTCCTCTGTAAACATAACGGTTAGGGCGTGGGTGAAAACAGAAAATTATTGGAATGTTTTCTTTGCTATGAACGAACGCGTTTACAATGAATTCGGTGATGCAGGATTGTCTATTCCATTCCCTCAAATGGATGTACACATGCAGAAAGAAGGATAATGCAAGAATATAGAAATCATCCAATCGTTCAAGGGTATATCAAAGCAAATCGCTTTGGAGAATTATTAGGGATGAAATTTGATGTTCTGTCACCTGGACACGTTGATTATACGATGGAGGTGACAGAATCTCACCTTGCCACACCCATGGCAGCTCATGGGGGGTGTATTAGTTCTTTAATGGATGCTACAATGGGCGTTTGTGCTTTGTCTCAAGTTATATCAGACAACAAGGTAGTTTCTACAATTGAAATGAAAATATCCTTTGTCACACCTGGTTTGTTGGGTGATGTCCTTTCTGGAACGGCTGAGATTGTCAAAACTGGAAAACGCATTTTATTCGTGGAAGGAATTATTGTGAATCAAAAAGGAGGTATTGTTGCCATTGCAACTGGAACTTTTAATTCCTATCCATCCGAAAAAGCAGGGTTTTAAAGAACGACTTTCCTTTTCGAACAATTGAGTTTCTGTCAACAAATACAATCAAATCACATCCATTTTAAAAGGAATTTTTTAAAAGTGTCCTCTTTCTATTCGAATAATCGAAAAATCTGACGGTCGAATAATCGAAATACATATCTTTACAATATGCTTTTAATATTTAATGATATTGGCGGGTTCGAGATTCTATTAATTATGGGATTCATCCTCGTTTTCTTTGGTTCTAAGAGCATTCCGGGACTGGCACGAACGTTCGGGAAAACAATCCATCAGATTAAAGAAGCTTCTGCGGATATCAAGTCTGAGATTAAGAAATCTACAGATGAAATGAAAGGCGATCTTGACCTAAAAGGACTCATTTCAGAAACTGCGGAAGACATTAAAAGACCATTGGATCAATACGCTCAGGACATTGACAATGCTGTAAAGTATACTCCTCCAAGAAGAACGACGTTGGTTGCGGAAGAAATAGTAGAAGAAGCGAAGATTGTTGAAGGTGAATCAACAGAAAAAGATGTCAAAGCACCTGAAAAGGAATCAACAGAGGAAGATGTGAAATCATCTGAAAGGGAATCAACTTATGCCCCAACTGCAAACAAAAAATCTGAACCAAAATTAGGTGACTTTCCAAGCGAGGACGATAAATAGAAACTGAAATTCAATTCTATTTTTGTATTTTTAAATCGTAATGATACCTACGCACAGCTCAGACAAAACAAATCGACGAGAAATAATAGTCAACCGACTGTCAACGCTTAACGAATATGATTTTAGCGAAGCACACCGTCACGATTATTTTGAATTTTTCTGTTTTATAGATGGTGGCGGAAATCATGTTGTCGATTTTAAAAAATTCCCAATTCAATCATTTTCTATTCATATTGTCGGCTCTGGACAGGTTCATCAAGTAAATAGAGAACTGGATTCAAATGGATTTGTTTATTTATTTGAATTCGACGCTGTTAATGGTCCATCAGAAATTATGGAATTCCTGTTTGATCACGTCTGTTATGATGTTGATGAGGTGGGTCCTGTTTATACTGTTGATAAGAAAGATCAAGAGTCTTTCGTTATGCTCACCGAAATGATTTGGGAAGCGCATTCCAGTTCCGGAAGTCTAAAGAACTTAACGATTCAAAATGCCATTCAAAGTCTTTGCATAAAATGCATGGATTCAGATCAAGAACGAGGTGACAAACGAAAAAGCGAATACACTGCGTTCAGAAAACTCTTGTTTAAAGAATTTAGAACGATTAAGAAAGTAAAAGACTACGCAGATCGGTTGAATATTACTGAGAAGGCCTTAAACGAAATGGTGAAGACTCAAACTGGAAAGAGCACGAGTCAAGTGATCTACAATCAAATTATTCTTGAGGCAAAGCGTCTGCTCCAAACGGGAATGTCTGCTAAAGAAGTTGCTTACGATTTAAACTTCGATGATCCAGGGCATTTTTCCAAGTTCTTTAAGTCAAAAACCGGCTGTTCACCATCAGAATTCCGAAATGTACATGTTTAGTGCGAAATTGTACATGGTGCGAGCATTTCCTTCAACGTAACTTTGTGGTGTAACTTTAAATTTTTTTATCATGAAAACTTTACTAATCACACTCTTCGTATTGACGGCCAATTTATTGACCGCTCAACCATGGTACAACGTTTCAGTGCCGACTACGAATAAATTAAATGATATAGATTTCCCAACTTCCACGACGGGTTATATTGTTGGAGACTCAACGACTATTCTAAAATCCACAGATGGAGGAGAGACTTGGGTAGAATTAAACCACATTGGACTTTCTATTAGTGCATTCTCACATGAAATAGTAGATGTTGATTTTGTAGACGAGCAAGTTGGATTTGTCACTATTTTAAACGATAACGGTGGTGTATATAAAACTGTAGACGGAGGAATTAATTGGACTCCAGCCTCGAATTCAGGTTCGAATATGTGTTATAAAAGTTGTACCTACGTGACAAGTGAGGATGACTATCTTGTAGGTGGTGCGGGGTGTTTTCAGAGCGGCCAAATTGATAAATATTACAATTCAACTTGGAGTATTTCTACCGTAAATTATGAAAGTTTTGATCCAGGTCAGTACGTTACGGATATTGATTTTAACAATGGTATTGGAATGGCAGCTCTAAACAATGAGTACTTCTTAAGATCAATTGATGACGGTTTAACATGGGATACAATTCCGTCAGGATTAGCGAATACATTTAATCTGACTTCAGTTATGTTTGCAACTGCAGATTCAGTGTATGCAGGATATGAAGATCTCAATAGTGGCGGTTTCGGAATTCTTAGGTCGTATGATGCTGGATTAACATGGTCTCAAGACATAAACTCAGCGCTCTTCTTATACCCTTCATTTTTATCTCTCGGAAAAGCAAATAATGGAGACGTGTATTGCGGCGCAGCGAAACAGACTGGTTGGTTGCAGGCAATAATTTTTGAAACTACGGATGGTGTTAATTGGAGTTATGATGTCGTAGATCAAGCCATCAATGGAATTGATTCGTACGGGCAAGATGTTACTTTCGCAGTTGGTGATAGTGGATACGTAGTCGTAAATACTGAAGTAGCTAGCCTTGGCTTGAATGATGAAGATTACTTTTATCCCATCAATGTATATCCAAATCCAGCCAGTGATTTCATCACAATTGAAAATGAGTTCAATAAAAATGTCGTTTATAATCTTGTCGAAATGAATGGAAAGGTTGTTGTCGCAGATATCGTTGCAACAAATGGAACAATTATCGATATCTCACGATTGGAAACTGGAATTTACTATTTGAAACCAACGGATAATCAATTTAATACGGTCCATAGGATTATGAAACTTTAAATATAGCTAGAACTGTTAGAAAAGGGATTCGAGATTATCGAGTCCCTTTTTTTTTGTGCCGAATAATTGCCAAAAATGAGTTGAAAGAAAATTAAATGATGTTTTTGATGAACCACATACCATCTTCTGAGTATTACCTTCGATAAGTACAGTTGAAGTCGGTGCACCGCTTCTTTAAAAAAATAAAAAACGATGAAGAAAATTATTGGAATTGTAGCCATTTTTATGGCTTTACAAACGAGTGCCCAAGAAAGAGAATCCGTTTACAGTATTACAAAAGTCATTGAAGAAGTCAGCTGGTATGAAACGCAATCCAAACTTTGGAAAGAGACTGTAGACGCTGATAATTCAAATGGCGAAGCGTGGTACAATTATTATATGGCGATTCGAGCTTTACGGAATTTGTCCGAAGATCCTGAGAATAGAAATTCGTTTGAAAAAAAATGTACCGAAATAGCGAAAGCAAGTTACAAAGCGATTCCAAATTCCTTTGCGGCAAATAAATTGATGTATTTTGATCAAGGTGTCGGAAAATCTGATCCTAAGTACCTCTTGAAGGCAAATGAAATAAATCCAGATGACCCTCGTATTTTCGACCCTTTATTTGTTTACCATAAAACAAATTTTGATGAAGTAAATGCTGAAGTTGTTGCAAAGAAATTACTTGAATTAGATGAGTTTTCGACAAATCTTTTAAACTGGGGGTACAATGTTCTCGCGGAGCTGGATGAAAACGCAATCGTGTTTACAGCAGGAGATAATGACACGTATGCATTGTGGTTAGTGCAAGATGCACTCGGGTTTCGAAAAGATGTGACGGTAATTAATTCATATTTGGTTCAGTTGAAGGATTATAGAAAGAGGCTTACAGATAAGCTGGGTATTGAAGAATTTAAGGAAACGGAAGAATTAAAAGATATGTTTAATCATTTCATCATCAATTCTAAAAAAATTCCCGCTTATATTTCAATGTCTGCTTTGGGCAGTATGAACAAAGAAGGAGTAGAGGATGATCTTTACTTAAATGGGCTAACCTACAAGTACAGCGAAACAAATTTCGACAATTCAACGGTAATTAGGAGAAACTACGAGAATCGATATTTACTTGATTATTTAAATTTCGACTTCACTACAGGAGAGCATTATAAGCAAGCAAATAGAGGCTTGAATACGATTTATTTGGCTTCAATGATCAAATTGTATCGAATGTATCAAGTTGGAGAAGAAATGGAAAAAGCGAAAGAATTAAAGCTCTTAATTGATAAAATTGCAGCCGATTCTGATAATGGTGAGTACGTCAATAATATTATGAAAGGCTGCTAATTGTTTCGAAAAGATCAAATATCGAAACTCACAGATGAACGTTTGGTTGAGTTGCTTTCTTCTAACAGGAGCAATGAAGCTTTAACAGAACTGCATGCCAGGTACTCTAATAAAGTACTTGGCTACTTTGTTCGTATGCTGCATGGCGATCTAAACAAAGCGCAAGATTTTGTTCAAGAACTCTTTATGAAAATATTGGAAAAACACCACCAGTTTGATCTCAATCGAAAATTTTATACGTGGATGTTTACCATTGCTAGCAATATGTGTAAAACGGAATACCGGTCAACGAATCGAATGACCTATTCAGAAAAAGAATCCGACTTTGAAACGGGTGCCGATTGGAATGAAAACTTCGCTGACAAGGATCTGTTTAATTCGAAACTAAAAACCGCGATCTCTAAATTGGAGGTACACCATAGAGAAGCTTTTGTACTAAGACATGTTCAAGATTTATCGATTAATGAGATTTCAGAGATCTTGAATATTTCGAAAGGAACAGTGAAGTCACGCATCTTTTACGGAACAAAAATAATAGCCAAAGAACTGATTGAATTTAAACCAACAGGCGAAGGTTCAGTTTTTAAAATGAATTGATATGGAAAGAGAATTGAATTCAAAAGAAGAACAATTGTACTATTTAATGGAATCAAAGTCATTCGATGAATTGTCGTCGGATGAAACGCATTTTGTTTTAAGTCAAACGACAGTGGAGGAATACATTGCAGGATTTACTGCTCTGGGAAATGCACAATCCTTAAATGATGGATTGATTGCTAAACCTCTCATTTTGCCTGTTAAACGAGTAGCTGTTGTCATTCCGTTGTATCAAACTATCGCAGCGATTGCCGCTGCAGTCTTAATTTCATTTTTCGTTTTCCGATCGAATGAGGTGATAACAAAAGTAGTCAAGGTTCCTTCTGTCGCTGTTGCCGATACAGTGTTTATCGATAATTCTAGATACGATACTGTTGTGGAAAGAGAAATTCAATTTGTTGACAGAGTAATTTATCAAAAGGCTCAGAAGCAAATCGCTGAGCGAAAGCAAATTCAGTCCAATTCTTACATGCCTGTTCCCGAAATCAATTCAGAAGATATTTTAAGTATGGGGCAAGCATTGAAAAATGACGAAACGTTTGTCCTTGTTCATGATTTAATTGTTGGAAATGAAAGCGGAATTTTTAGAAGAGACTAAAATCGATTATTCGATAGTTTGATCATTCGAATGTTCGAAAAATCGGGAGATCGAAAAATCGATACTTACTTCGCCTTAAACAAACCATATTTAGTGATGCACCAAAGGGCCCTGAACCCGTCTTTCCAACCGATTTTTTTCCCTTCCTCATACGTTCGTCCATAGTATGAAATTCCAACTTCATAAATTCGAATGTTTTTGATTCTAGAAATCTTTGCCGTTATCTCAGGTTCGAAACCAAATCGGTTTTCATTCAAACGCATTTCTTGAATAATCTCTGTTTTGAAGAGTTTGTAACACGTTTCCATGTCTGTCAAATTCAAGTTCGTAAATCGATTCGACCAACGTGTCAGCAATTTGTTTCCTATTGAATGCCAGTAAAAAAGAATTCTATGTGGATTTCCTCCTAGGAATCTTGAGCCATAAACAACATCAGCATGACCACCTAACATAGGCTTTAAAAGATCATTGTATTCTTCTGGATCGTATTCCAAATCAGCATCTTGAATGATTAGCAAATCACCTTCAGCTTTTTTAATTCCGGTATGAAGTGCCGCACCCTTACCTTTATTTACCTTGTGCTCGTAGTACGTGATGTTCAATTCGGAATTGGCCGAGATGTACTTTTCAACAGCGCCTTTTGTATCATCGCTAGAGCAATCGTTAACAATGATCACTTGCTTGGCCAAACCGCCGTTCAATTCGACAGCCTTTACCTTGTCCAAAATAAAGTGAATGGTCTTCTCCTCGTTGAAGGCAGGGATAATTATAGATAGAGTCTTGAAATTCATTTGGGCTAAATTAGTGTTAATTTATTTATATGAAATGAAATGTTTTTTGTTCGAAGATCCATTGTTGAATTATGAATTGAAAAGTTTAGGGATTATCGACAAGATTCTCTTATTTTTAGAAAAAAAAGAATGTACGTACAAAGAAGGTTTCCATTTAAAAGCGTATTGATGTGGACAAGTAGAGAAATCATTTTCTTTACTGTTTTCTCAACTATCATAACTGCACTTTACGAGGTGTTGGATTTAAAATGGCTTCAAGTTCCTTTAGCACCAGTTGCACTTGTCGGTACAGCCGTTGCGTTCATGGTTGGTTTTCAAAACAATGCTGCTTACGATAGGATTTGGGAAGCAAGAAAAATCTGGGGTGGCATTGTCAATACTTCTCGATCCTTGATCATTACAGTAAAGGACAGTTTTTACATGCACCGTTCGGAAGCCACAAAAGAAGAAACGGAAGCATTAAGGATTGTTACAAATAGACACATCGCTTGGTTAACGGCCTTGCGTTACGCAATGAGAACAAAAAAATCTTGGGAAGCATCTTACGAGCCTACGGGGAAGATGAAAAGAAAGAAGCAGACCTTTACCTATAATATTCCTGAATACAACACAACGCTGGAAGAAGAAATGAAACCTTATCTGTCGGAAGAGGAATTCACGTATGTGATGTCAAAGGACAATAAACCAAATGCAATTATTAACCTTCAATCTCAAGACTTGAGAAAATTGACGGATGAAAAGAAACTTTGGGACTTCAGTTTGTTGAATTTACAGCAAATGCTTCAAGAATTAACCGCACTTCAAGGAAAGGCTGAGCGAATTAAAAACTTTCCTTACCCAAAACAATATGGAAGTATAGGGTACCACTTTGTGCATATCTTTATGTGGTTGTTACCAATGGCAATAATCCCTGCATTTGCAAAAACAGGTGGTGATTTATCGAGTGCCAATATTTGGATTGGTCAATTCTTTGTTTGGTTCAATATTCCTTTTACAGTTATTGTGATTTGGGTCTTTAACACTATGCTGCGTATAGGTTTGGCTGGAGAGAATCCATTTGAAGGGTCACCAAATGACGTCCCGATTTCAAACATTGCAAGGGGCATAACAAGAGATATTTTGCAAATTATCGATGAAGATCCTGCGAACATTCCTGAACAATTTGAAAACAAAAATGATATCCATATGTAATACAATTGGATGTCAGATTAAGGCTTAAATTGGATTTCTTAGGGTTATCAACAAAGAACTAATTGTAAGCTTTATCTTGACTTAATAGACTGTTATTGAATTTCTACGTACCTTTGCACCTTATTTTAAAAGAACTAGATGACATTTGAGGAACTAGGGCTAAAGAGTGGGGTGTTGAAGTCGTTAACACAATTGGGTTTTGAAACACCCACTCCGATACAACAAGAGGCGATCCCTCACCTATTAAAGGAGGAGAGTGATTTTGTTGGTTTGGCTCAAACGGGAACAGGTAAGACGGCAGCGTTCGGTCTACCATTAGTAAGTAAAGTCGAAGAGGGAAGAAAGAAACCTCAGGGACTGGTGATTTGTCCAACAAGAGAACTCTGCTTGCAGATTTCCAAGGACATTCAGAATTATTCGAAAAACGTGAATGTGAACACAGTAGCGGTTTACGGAGGAACGGACATCAAAAGACAGATTTCAGACATCAAGAGAGGAGCACAGATTATCGTTGCTACTCCTGGTCGATTAGTAGATTTGACGAATCGGAAAGCAATTGATCTCAATGAGATTGAGTGGGTTGTTCTCGATGAAGCAGATGAGATGCTAAACATGGGATTCAAGGAAGATATCGATCATATCCTTGATAAAACTCCTTTGGAAAGAAACGTATGGTTATTCTCTGCGACAATGCCGAAAGAAGTGGCAGCGATTGCAAAGAACTATATGGAGAATCCATTAGAGGTTGCCATTGGACACAAAAATCAGTCAAACGAAAATATAGAGCATATCTATTACACGGTTTCAGAACGTGATAGATATTCAGCTGTTAAGCGTATAATTGATTTCAATCCAAGTATTTATGGATTGATATTCTGTAGAACGCGTCGTGAAACGGCTGCAGTGGCAGAAAAATTAGTTAAAGAAGGATACAGCGCGGAGCCATTGCACGGTGAATTGTCACAAGCGCAAAGGGACAATGCAATGCGTCGTTTCAGATCAAAATCAATTCAAATCTTAGTTGCAACAGATGTAGCAGCAAGAGGGATCGATGTAGATGATATTACACACGTAATTAACTACAACCTTCCAGATGAAATTGAAAATTACACGCACAGAAGTGGTAGAACAGCACGTGCAGGTAAAAAAGGGGAATCTTTAGTATTGGTTACGCCAAGAGAAAGCTATAAGATTAAGACTTTAGAGAAAAAACTAAGAACAACCTTTAAGAAAGGAACGATTCCTGGAGCTAAAGAGATTTGTGAAATCCAATTGATGAAATTGGTTGATAAAGTAATTACTACAGAAGTAAAAGAAGATAATATCGCTGAATTCCTTCCTGCAGTAATGAAAGAATTTGAAGGGTTATCTACGGAAGAAGTAGTTAAGAAATTCGTTTCTGCTGAATTCAATCGTTTTATTGAATATTACAACAAAGCAAGCGATTTAAATGCCAGTGAATCAGGTCGTGGTAGAGATAATGATCGTGGTGAAAGAGGAGAAAGAAGAGATAGGGACAGAGGAGAACGTGGAGGTCGTCGTAACGATGAAAACAAAACAAGATTCTTTGTTAACCTTGGAAACCGTGATGGTTTAAATCCTGGCGGGCTGTTAAGAGTTATTTGCGACAGTACTGGATTAAAATCTGATAAAGTAGGTCGTATTGATATTCTTGCTTCATTCTCATTCTTCGAAGCTGACAACGAACACGCTGATGATATTTTAGCGAAAGTAAACGGTTCTGATTATGAAGGACACGATGTTTCTATAGAAGTTACCAAAAAGAAATCCGGAGACGGAGGAGGTAGCGGAGGCGGAGGCCGAAGTGGTGGAGGAGCTGGTCATCGCGGAGGCGGTGGAGGTGGAAGCCGAAGCTTTGGAAATCGCAGTGGAGGTGGAAGTCGTGATGGCGGAAGCAGAGACGGTGGTGGAAGTCGTGATGGTGGAAACAGAAGAAGCAGTGGCGGATTCAGTGGCGGTGGAAATCGCAGAAGCCGTGACAGTGGAAGTTCTGATGGAGGTGGAAGTCGTGATGGTGGAAGCAGAGAGTTTGGAAACCGTGAAGGTGGGAACCGTGATGGTGGAAACCGTGATGGTGGAAGTCGTGATGGCGGAAGCAGAGAATTCGGGAATCGCGAAAGAAGTGGCGGTGAAAGAAGCTCAAGCCGTGATGCAGGTTCAGAAAGAAGAAAACGTAGAGATTAAAATAAATTAGAAATTATGAGTTATAAATTCATAATTCATAATTCAACATTTATAACTCATAATTAAAGAAGATGGAAATTAGAAACATAGCAATTATTGCACACGTTGATCATGGTAAGACAACCTTGGTTGATAAAATGATTGAAGCAGGAGCAGTAGTCGATGAAAGAAATCGTCCGAAAGGAGAACTTATCATGGATAGCAATGATCTTGAGCGTGAAAGAGGAATTACAATTACGTCTAAAAACGTTTCTGTAACGTATAAAGGAACAAAAATTAATATCATTGACACACCTGGTCACGCGGATTTCGGTGGAGAGGTTGAACGTGTATTGAACATGGCTGATGGTGTTTGTCTATTGGTTGATGCTTTTGAAGGTCCAATGCCACAGACGCGTTTTGTACTTGGTAAAGCTCTATCAATGGGGATTAAGCCAATGGTAGTTGTGAACAAAGTAGACAAAGACAACTGTACTCCGGATGAAGTTCATGAGAAAGTGTTTGATTTGATGTTCGAATTGGATGCAACTGAAGAGCAATTGGACTTCCCAACTATTTACGGTTCTGCCAAAAATGGATGGATGTCTACGGATTGGAAAAAACAAACAGATTCTATTGCCCCTTTATTGGATGCAATTCTTGATTATTACCCACCGATTACAATTGAAGAAGGAAATACTCAAATGTTGATTACTTCGCTTGATTTTTCTTCATTCGTTGGACGTATCGCTATCGGTCGTTTAACGCGTGGAATTATTAAGCCTAACATGCCGATCATTCTTTCTAAAGCAGATGGATCGCAACAAAGACACAAAATAAAAGATGTTTTCGTTTTTGAAGGTACGAATCGTGTTAAGTCTGATTCTGTTCAAGGAGGAGATATTTGCGCAATTACTGGAATTGAAGGTTTTGAAATCGGTGATACTATTTGTGACGCGGAAAACCCAGATCCTTTAGAAAGTATTGCAATTGATGAGCCTACGATGAGTATGATGTTCTCAATTAACGATTCACCATTCTTTGGTAAAGAAGGTAAATTGGTTACTTCTAGACACATCTCTGAGCGTTTAGACAAAGAGTTGGAGAAGAACTTAGCAATGAAAATTGGTAAGACTGACAAGGCGGATAAGTGGATGGTTTTCGGACGTGGTGTAATGCACTTGTCTGTATTGATTGAAACGATGCGTCGTGAAGGTTATGAATTACAAGTTGGTCAACCGCAAGTTATCATTAGAGAAATTGATGGTAGAAAATGTGAGCCAGTTGAGGAATTGACAATTGATTTACCAGAAGTGAACAGTGGAACTGCAGTAGAAGCTGTAACGAAGCGTAGAGGTGAAATGAAAAATATGGTTCCTAAAGGAGACCGTATGACAATCACATTCGAAGTTCCTTCACGTGGAATTATTGGATTGAGAAACTACTTGTTAACTGCTACGGCGGGTGAAGCAATTATGACACACCGATTCTTAGATTACCAACCGTACAAAGGAGATATTCCTGGACGTTTGAATGGATCTTTGATTTCAATGGAATTAGGAACTTCAATTCCGTTCTCATTGAACAACTTGCAAGAGCGTGGTACATTCTTCATCGCACCAGGTGAAAGTATTTACGAAGGACAAGTAATTGGAGAAAATAGCCGTGCAAGTGACTTAACTGTTAACGTTACAAAAACGAAGCAATTAACGAACATGCGTAAATCAGGTACTGATGCAAAGGTGAGAATTGTTCCACCAAGAGTATTTAGTCTTGAGGAGTGTTTAGAATACATCCAAGCAGATGAGTACGTTGAAGTTACACCTGAAAGCTTGAGAATAAGAAAAATATTCTTAAAAGAAACAGATCGTAAAAGAGCGGGTAAAGCTTAATTTCGATCTTTTGAAAGTTCGATAATTCGATTTTCCGAAATGATAGAATTAAAAAGGAGTGCCAATTGGTGCTCCTTTTTTGTGAATCAAATTGTCATCAGAAAGATTTGAAAATTCTTATTCGGCGACGTATTGTATAATAGCATTAGAATAGATTTTGATTTAAAAGGAATGCATTCATTGTTAATTTCCTATTCATAACATTTGTTAAGCGATTGTTTAGGAATTTCTTTTTCCCTATCTTAGAGTTACATAAATTTGCAGCCTATGTTTGATGACGAAGAGCAATCCAATGAGTTTTTTGAAGGAAGTCTAAAGGAAGATCTTGAAAAGTTTGAATCTTTCCTGAAAGGAGATACGATTGGATTTTTTGACGCCGACCGTTGGGAAGCGATGATTGATCACTACCTTATTGCGGCTCAGTATTCAAAAGCGCTCTTGTGCGTGGAAGAAGCATTGACTCAATTTTCATACAGTCCGCTGTTTAAATTGAGAAAGGCACAAGCACTTTCGGCGACTGGAAATTTAAAGGAAGCACTAAACTTATTGACAGAGATTGAACGCAGCGATGTTCCTTCAATGGAAGTATTACTATCGAAAGCTTCTGTTTTTAGTCAACTCAAGGATACGAAAAACGCAATTAAATACTTTAAAGGCGCAATTATCGAAGCTGCTCCAGAAGATCGAGATGAAATTTACCTCGACCTTGCCATGGAATATCAGAACAACGATGAGTATCAATTGGCAATCAATGTGCTGATTGAGGCGGTGAATGCGAATAAATCCAACGAAGGCGCCATTTACGAGCTTGCTTATTGTTATGATCAAATAGGGGATACTGAAAAATCAATTCAGTGTTATTCAGATTTCATAGATGACAATCCATATTCATTTACCGCTTGGTACAATTTGGGAAATGCCAATTCGAAACTAGAGAAGCATGAAAAGGCTCTTTGGGCATACGATTATTGTATTCTCATTAATGATGACTTCGGACCTGCCTATTTCAATTTAGGACATACGAGCCTTTCTTTGAATCGATATACAAAAGCCATTGAGTATTTCGAAAAGTGCATGGAGTTGGATGGAGATGATCCTTTAGCCCTGTGTTACATCGGTGAATGTCATGAACAACTGAATCAGTTGGAATTAGCAAGACATTATTACAAACGTTCATTAGAACTTGCGCCTATGCTTTCTGATTCCTGGTTAGGACTGGGAATTGTTGAAGATATGGAAGGAAATACTCAAGAAGGATTGACCTTAATTTTAAAGGCTTCGGAGTTAGATCCAGACAATCCGAGTATTTACCACGTATTGGCTGGAGCTTATGAAAAGCTAGAGGAACGCGACAAAGCCATTGAATATTATGAGATGTCTTTGAATCTAGATGCGAACGATGAAGAATGTCTTTTAAATTATGTTGATTTTTTATCTACAGAATCGAATCAAGTTGCATTGGATTATTTGGAAATGTTCGAAGAAATTAACTCTGGAAACGCACTAGTTAATGTGTTGAAAGTAAGTGTTTTATGGAAGCTTGGGTATTCTGAAAGATCAATTGAGCTTTTCAAGTCCTGTTTGACAATTGACAGAGATAAGGCATTAGAGCTATTTGAAATAAATCCTGCATTGAAAAACGTTTCAGAATTCGTACTTTTGGGCGATCAATAAGACATATATGAATTTTGAACTTTCCTTTATACCAGACAGACCTGAGAAACCACGTGAATCGGGTGTAACAATGATGATGGATAAAGGGCTTAGCCTAAGAGGTGTAGAGAACTTTATCGAATCTTCAGGACATCTTACAGATGTTGTGAAATTTGGATTTGGAACATCGTACGTTACCAAAGACTTAAAGGAAAAAATCGAATTGTATAAACAAGCTGGAATTCGTCCTTACTTTGGAGGAACGTTATTTGAAGCTTTTTATGCGAGAGGAATGGTTGATGAGTACCTTAAAACACTCGATAAATTTGATTTAGATTTACTTGAAATTTCAGACGGTTCAATTATTATTGACCACAATGAAAAATGTGAATTGATTCGTCGAATGGCTAAAGACCGCACGGTTCTTTCTGAAGTTGGTTCCAAAGATTCTGGAATTTTAATTTCTCCAAGCAAATGGATTAAGATGATGCAGACTGAATTAGAGGCTGGGTCTTGGAAAGTTATTGCTGAAGGACGTGAATCTGGTAATGTTGGCGTTTTTAGACCAAATGGAACAGCTCACACTTTATTAATTAATCGAATTATCGCGAAGATAAATCCAAATGATATTTTATGGGAAGCACCGCAAAAGAATCAACAAGTATGGTTCGTTAAATTGTTTGGAGCGAACGTAAATCTTGGAAACATCGCGCCGCACGAAATGATTCCATTGGAAACGCTTCGTCTTGGACTTCGAGGTGATACTTTCTTTGAATTTTTACCAGCTGACTATGCAGATCGTTTAAAGCAAGTTAACGATGGTCAAGACGACGAGGTAGACGAAGATTAGACCTCAGATATGTTCCAGAAATCAAAAGAGATACAAGGACACTCTGGAGCAATTTACTCATGTGCATTTGATGGCAAATATATCTACACGGGAAGTGCAGACAAGTTTGTTACACGTTGGAATTTAAAGGAAGGTACTCAGGATAATTTTGCAATCAAGTTTGAGCAATCTGTTTACGCACTTGAAGTAAATCAGACTACTTTATTCGTTGGTTTGTCCGATGGATCGGTGCATATTTTCGATCTTGAACAGCGCAAGGAGCTGAAATTCTTCAAGCAACACAAAGAAGCTATTTTTTCAATAACGGTAAATCCAATAAAAGCCCATCTCTATGTTGGGGATGCAGATGGAAACGTCTCCGTTTGGGATTCAAACACTTTTGAGTTATTGATCTATATTCCTCTGAATGCAGGAAAAGTAAGAGATATAGCAGTTGACGAAAATGGAGAACGGTTTGCTTTGGCCTGTCAAGATGGAACTATGAGGATTTTTGAATCATCGTATTTCAATGAAGTTTCTACAATCAATGCGCATAAAGACGGAGCAACTTCAGTTCTATTTCAAGACAATCAAATTATTTCTGGTGGAAAGGATGCAATGATCCGTTTGTGGAGTTTAAGTGATGATAGCAAGGTACTTGAAATACCAGCGCACAATTACGCGGTTTATGGAATCAATCAAGTTGGTGATTCTATTGTATCCATTAGTAGAGATAAAACAGTAAAAGTCTGGTCGAGTGAACTTGATTTTTCAAAAAGACTCGATTTGAAAGAAGGAGGCCATAGGCATTCTGTCAATGATATGGTTGTTCTTAATGAGGATGAATTCGCATCAGTCGGAGACGATAAAAGAATTATTCTTTGGTCTAGAATCTAAGCTATAAGGTCCAATATCCAACATCTAACATCTATTATCTAACCCCTACACCTAAGCTCTAAACCGTATCAAGAAGCTCGTTATTTTCATCCCTGTTCGTTGTCTCGAACGTGTATTGTATGCTGTTTTTTGTTTCACCATCGATTTCATTTTCAACAAGTTGTTTGGTGAATGGAGTATTAATTCGAGTAGGAATAAAAAAGGCCAAACTTGCACAAACCGCAAACAATCCAATTGTGACGTATTGCGTCAATTCATCTAGTCCTCCGCTATTCGATATTGTACGAAAGATATTTAGAGCCATTAAGATCCCAACGGATTTGAAAATTTCCATACGAGCTGTTAGGGCTCCAATAATTCCAAAAACAGGAAGGAAAATTCCCAACGCTACGAGCAATAGTAAAATTACGGGTTGTTCTATTTCTTGAACGACAAAGTAAATGCCTATAGACCTTAAAACAAGGATGATACCCAGGAATGCAATGTAAACAATGATCAATACTTTTATTCGATCGTATTTCGCTTTTGATGGTATTGCTGAGACTTCTCCTGCAAGGGCTTCTTTACTTCCGCTAATTTCTTTGCTTAAAATATCAAATGCTTCTTGATGCAATTTATTTTCTTTAAAGATCAGTTTATGCGCTGCTTTTCTCGTTTTTAGTCTACTCATTGGATAAATTTCTGAACGTAAGATAATCATTGATTATTGGAATACGATAAGTCATATAAATTCAATAACAGCGTATTCAAATACGCCGTCTGCATTGTCATTTTTCCATTGAGAACTTGAACTCCAGTTAGTACAGTTTCGCTATGCTGCGTCGTGTTAAATTTAAGTATGTACTTTCCTTCTGCAAGGTTCGAGAAACTATAAATCCCATCAATGTTCGCTTGAATGAATGCAATAGGACTGCCATCCATTTTGTGGATTGAAGCCATAGTGAAAGGAACGGAAGCAGAGGTAGATTCATCTTTGACAACTCCACGAATAGAACCTGTTTGAGTAGTTCCAGCAAAGGCCAAGAACAGAATAACAAGGAGTAAACTATTTTTCATAACTAACGTTTTACGTTAGATGAATTAAGAATGTTGTTTCCATAAAGGGAGTAAGATTAACCTACGCTTCGGAAAAATTAATTCAAAAAAAATCACAATTTTTCCATTCGAATGAAAAAGTTTTATCAACTTTGAAAAACAAAGTACTATTAATAATAGATTATGAACAATCAAAACGAACACTTGGAGAATTTAGCAGAAATGCGATCACTGATGGAGAAGTCATCTCGATTTGTTTCCTTAAGCGGATTGTCTGGTGTTTTTGCTGGATTGGCTGGTTTGATTGGTGCTGGAGCGCTATTTTGGTTTTATGGAACGCAATATTATTATCCTGATCATTCAAATGCAGTCTACACTGGGAGTGGCGAGATCAGAGATTCATTCATTCAGTTTTTATTCCTTGATGCGGTTGGAATTCTAGTCATGGCGATCGGTTTCGGTGTCTTTTTCACAATGCGAAAAGCAAAGCGACAAGGTTCAAAAATTTGGGACGCAACATCCAAAAGACTTTTAATAAACCTTTTGATTCCATTGTTAACGGGAGGTGTATTTGGATTGGTTTTAATTAAGCAAGGGCAAATTCAACTGGTAGCTGCAACAACGTTAATATTTTATGGATTGGCTTTGGTCAACGCAAGTAAGTATACTTTACACGATATTCGCTACCTCGGAATCTGCGAAATCATTTTAGGGCTCTTGTCCGCTTTTTACATTGGATATGGTTTAGTATTTTGGGCTATTGGATTTGGATTACTCCACGTTATTTATGGTATAGTAATGTATCTTAAGTACGAAAAATAGAAGCAGTGAAAAACATTATTTTACATCTTAATAAGGCCTTTGAGAGTCGCGTGAGATTGGGTATTATGTCCATTCTCATTGTAAATGATTCCGTCGATTTTAAGTCCTTAAAAGAAATGCTGGAAG
>JBLHVW010000063.1:0-19562 GCA_047628775.1 Salibacteraceae bacterium
TAACTTTAGCGAGTAAGAATGAGCAAGGCCAAACAACAAGAATTTCTAGACCTCTACGAACCAATTCATGATAGGTTTGAAGGCTTCTGCAGAGCGCGGGTTTATGGAAATATGGAGTTTCGTGATTTGATAAACGAATCCCTACTTGTTGCCTTTGAACGTTTTGATACCCTTAAATCAAAGGAGGCATTTTTATCATTTTTGTTTAGCATTAGTGTTCGAATTTTATCCAATAACCATCGAAAGAAGAAAGAAAGTCATTTCGATAATGATGACAAAATTGTTTCAATCACAGATGTAAATGCGCACACCGAAAGTGATGTGGAGATCCATTTTTTGTACGAAGCGTTATCAAGATTGAATTCCGGCCAAAGAGAAAGCATTATTCTTTTTGAAATTTCCGGGTTTAGCATTAAAGAAATAGCTGTTATTCAAAACGTTTCGCAATCCGCTGTAAAATTAAGACTGAAAAGAGGTCGGGCGCGGTTGACAGAAATTATGACGTTTGAATCATCATTTAAAACAGGAGAGGCGGTATGAAAGAACAACTAAACATAGACGCGTTGTTTCAAAAAGCAGCAAACGCACCTTCAACATCTTCTTTTGGTGAAACGAAAGAGCTGTTCCAGTCTACTGTTGGCATAACAAAAGTCAACCTTGAACCGGGCAAGTCTCCAATATTAACACTAAAAAACGCACTCATTATGTTAGCAATAGTAAGTACAATAATTACAGTAATATTCTTAATTCCGGGGAATAATTTAGACGAGAATCAATCGAATAAGGAGGCGGTTGTCGTCTCAAGCGCTGGAGTTAAAGATTCAACTGAAACGCCACGAAATCAGGTTGTTTTAATTGAATCGGAAGTGGAATCTGTCGAAAATAAGGAAGCCATGTTGGAGTTTGTAAATGGGAATGAATCAATCGTAATTCCATTGGGATTCAAAGGGATTCCCAAATTGAAAAATGCACCTTTAGAAGTAAAGAAAATGAAGCCGTTGAAATATACCCGTGCTTACCAACTACCCGTGCTCTCGGAAGAGCAGAAATCGGCGAATAGAAAGCGAAAGAAAAAGATGGTCAAAGCAGTCAATAAATTTGACAAAAAACAGTATGCTTATGTTCCATCGGGTACTTTTGATTTTCATGGCACAACCACTTCTGTTCAAGCGTTTTATATGCAGACGGCTGAAGTGTCTAATATCGAATACAAAACATTCTTGTTTGATTTGTTGATCCAAGGTCGAAAGGATGATTTCATGAAGGCCAAACCAGATCAAACCATGTGGACGAAAATGTTCGGGGAAGAAATGAAACCGATGCAGAGCTTGTACTTTTCAGGCGAAGCTTACGATGATTATCCAGCTGTGAACGTAAGTAGGTCAGGAGCGGAAATGTATTGTGTTTGGCTGACTATAGAGGCGAATAAAGTGAACAAAGAGAAGAATGCCCCGACAATTAATGATCTTCGAATTCCGTTACGATCAGAATGGGAGTTGGCTGCATCTGAAAGTGGAAAGCAAGGGCCGTTTCCATGGGGAGGACCTTTCGCACAAAATGATAAAGGGTGCTTTTTGGCAAATTATGATCCATCACTTAAGGGAGAATTAATGGACACAACCAATTGTGAGGGTTGCGATGCAATATGTATTAATTCTTCGGACGGCGCAGCGATGACAGCTAAGACGAAAACTTACCTTGCAAACGAATACGGTCTCTATAATATGAGTGGAAATGTCGCTGAAATGGTCTACGGAAATTATGAAATCTCCGATGGCAAACTGGTAAAGAGAGATCCTGGAACCGCAGGCGGTGGATGGATGAGTACTTTCGGCTCACTTAAAATAAGTGGTAAGGATGAACACAACGGTTTAACAACTGCGCATCCGAATGTTGGATTTAGAGTGGTGACTACTTATCTTAGAAACTAATTTGATTTCCGAAGCGTTAAAATGAAAGAACAAAATAGGTCAGTCTAATTATAGGCATCAATACCTTGGCCGGTCTAATTTTTGACATAAGCGAATGATTTTCAGTTAAACATTGATGTTCTGGCACTAGATGTTATCACCTTGCTTCGGTTGTTTGAATAATTCTATCGATTGGCTGTTTTTGATTCTTTGAATATAATTCCAGCGCGAATCACCCTCGTTTTATAGTAGACGGTGTCCGTATATTCACTTTGGCTAAATGATGTTGTTGATCCAATTAAAAAGAAAATCGCGATTAAAAACTTGATAGTGCTTTGAGTTTGTTTGCACTGCAGTATTAGGGTGGATCACAATCAAACCATTTCTTACTTCAGAACGTCAAATTAACCCAGTTGTGAGATTCGCAATTGGGTTAGTCTTTCTCAAAAATATCGTACGGGATATCTGTTCCTTTTGGCATTGTAAACACCGACCTGTCAACTGCTTTTTCTTCAAAATGAGTCGCCTCTAGCTTTCGACTGCTTTTGGTAAGGTAGCTTAAAGATTTTAGCGTAAACCCTTTGTAATGCCATAGCGTCAATAACGGATTGCCGTCTTTCACTGTCTTGTTTTCAAAAACTTTACACAGCTTTCCAGCGATTTGATCACTATCTACCTCATTGAATCCTGATGTTGTTTGCATCACGATAAACGGTGCAATTTCCCCAGGCATTCCGTAGGTTTTAATAGCTTTTGTTTTCCCTGAAAATAATTTCAATCCTCTTTTGGTGTGTGAGTTGTACATGTAAACCGATAGTTCACCGTCTTTATCGATTTCGTCCAGCTTTACCAACATTCCAAAATTGTCAAAAGAATACGTCAATTCTCTCAGTTTCTCCCCTGCAACATTTTCTTCTTCAAAAGCGACCACGCCAGACTTAATACTGAAAGGAGCATTGGGGGAGGGCGTCATTGGATCCAAAGTTTTCGTGTTTTTGGAGTCCTCGGTGTTTTCCTGATTTTGCTCTGCATCCTCGCTCTGGCTGCAAGAAATAAAGAGGCCGAAAAAGAGAATTAGTAGCGGAAATAATATTGAGTTTTTCATAAGTGGTTGGCAATTTAAAATACTGGTAGTCATTAATTTAGCAATTATTAATTTGGTTGACAACCATTACATGGTTTTACATTTTATTTGGTTTAAATTCAATACCAAAATGGGCGAATTTGCGTTCAGGAAATTACTGTTCAACCTTAACTGTTATCGCTTTCGTTTATTCGATGTTGATCCTTTAATTACTTGTGAATAAACATTATCTTTGCGGGTTCAAAATCAACAGAAGTAATGAGTCAGAAGTATCCAACTTACAAAGGTTTAGACTTGCCAAATGTGGCAAGTCGCGTATTGGAACAATGGGAAAAGAATGAGATTTTCAAAAAATCTGTTTCTTCTCGTGAGGGGAAAGAGCCGTTTATTTTCTTTGAAGGTCCACCATCAGCCAACGGTCTTCCAGGAATTCACCATGTTATGGGGCGTTCTATCAAGGATATATTCTGTCGTTACAAAACCCTCAAGGGACATCAAGTAAAACGTAAAGCAGGTTGGGATACTCACGGTCTTCCAGTTGAACTTGGCGTTGAAAAAGAACTTGGAATCACCAAAGAGGATATTGGTACTAAAATCTCTGTTGAGGATTACAACAACGCTTGTAAAAGTGCAGTAATGCGCTACACAGATATCTGGAACAACCTTACCCGCGAAATGGGTTATTGGGTGGATATGGAAGATCCGTACATTACATACGATTCAAAATACATGGAATCCGTTTGGTGGTTGTTAGGCCAGATGTATGAAAAGCAACTGGTGTATAAGGGATACAGTGTACAACCCTATTCTCCAAAAGCAGGAACTGGTTTGTCGACAAATGAATTAAACATGCCGGGCTGTTATAAAGATGTAACAGATACGACAGTTGTTGCTCAATTTAAGATGGTCGACGGTCAAGAAAATCCATTTGGTGTGACTGAAAATGTTCATTTCATGGCTTGGACGACGACGCCTTGGACGCTTCCTTCGAACACGGCTTTAACGGTTGGACCTAAAATTGAATACGTTTTAGTGAAGACTTTTAACCAATATACGTTTGAGCCAATCAATGTTATTTTGGCGAAGAAATTAGTTGGATACCAGTTCAGCAAGAACTTTTTCGCTGCTGAATCGGATGAAGATTTTGCCAATTACAACGCTGGCGATAAGAAAATTCCATACACAATCATTGGGGAGTGTGTAGGTCAAGATTTGGCTGGAATCAAGTACGAACAATTGATGCCTTTTGCACAACCATTTGAAGATGCTGACAGAGCATTTCAAATAATTACGGGAGATTTCGTAACAACGGAAGACGGAACAGGAATCGTTCATACAGCTCCTACTTTTGGTGCGGATGATGCAAAAGTTGCTGCAGACGCGGGTGTTCCAGGATTATTGGTTTTAGACGACAAAGGGAACCCAACGCCGCTTGTAGATTTACAAGGTCGTTTTACTTCGAACATGGGACCGTACGCTGGACAGTATGTGAAAAGCGAATATTACGATGACGGAAAAGCGCCAGAAAAGAGCACAGATGTTCAAATTGCGATTCAGTTAAAAACAGAAAATAAGGCCTTTAAGGTCGAGAAATATGTTCACAGTTACCCACATTGCTGGAGAACTGACAAACCCGTTTTGTATTATCCTTTGGATTCATGGTTCATCAAATCAAGTGCGATGAAAGAACGGATGATGGAGCTGAACAATACGATCAACTGGAAACCTGAATCAACTGGAACTGGTCGATTTGGGAAGTGGTTGGAGAATTTGAATGATTGGAACCTTTCGCGTTCGCGTTATTGGGGAACACCTATTCCAATTTGGTCAACGGATGAAGGTGATGAACGTATTTTTATTTCATCCATTGAGCAATTAAAAGGCGAATGTGATAAGGCAGTTTCAGCGGGTGTCATGGACGAGAATCCAATGGCAGCGTTTGAAGTTGGAAACCTGGATAAGGAAAACTATGCGAAGGTTGATTTGCATAAAAATTACATGGACAACATCACACTTGTTTCGGCTTCTGGTAAGCCAATGAAACGTGAATCGGATTTGATTGATGTTTGGTTCGATTCAGGATCTATGCCTTATGCACAATGGCATTATCCTTTTGAAAATAAAGAATTAATTGATGACAATAAAGCCTACCCAGCTGATTTCATTGCTGAAGGTGTAGATCAAACGCGAGGATGGTTTTATACCCTTCATGCAATTGGGACAATGGTTTTTGATTCAGTTGCCTACAAAGCGGTTGTTTCAAACGGATTGGTTTTGGATAAGAAAGGACAGAAAATGTCCAAGAGTAAAGGAAATGGAGTTGATGCTTTCGAAACACTTTCGAAATACGGACCAGATGCCACGCGCTGGTACATGATTACAAACGCGCAACCTTGGGACAACTTGAAGTTTGATCTCGATGGAATTATAGAGGTGCAACGTAAGTTCTTTGGAACACTTTACAATACCTATTCATTCTTTGCGCTGTATGCAAACATTGATGATTTTGATTATTCTGAGGCGGATGTTGCATTGGAAGAACGACCTGAGATTGACCGGTGGGTATTGTCTAAATTGAATTCATTGATCAAAAACGTTGATGCTGCTTTTAAAGCGTATGAGCCAACGAAAGCCGGTCGATTGATTCAGGAATTTGTTGGAGATCAATTGTCGAATTGGTACGTGAGATTGTGTAGAAGACGCTACTGGAAACAAACAACGGATGTGGAAGGAGCAAAAGACAAATTGTCGGCGTACCAAACCTTGTATACCTGTTTGGAAACAGTTTCAATTTTAGGAGCACCGATTGCACCATTCTTTATGGATCAATTGTTTACGGATCTAAACTCAGTTTCAGGAAAGCAAAAAGTTGAGTCAATTCACTTGGCCGATTTCCCTGTTGCAAACGAAGCCTATATTAACATTGAGTTGGAAAACCAAATGGACGTGGCACAAAGAACGTGCTCGCTTGTTTTTGGGTTAAGAAAGAAAGAAAATATTCGTGTACGTCAGCCGCTTCAGAAGATTATGGTGCCAGCTTTGGACTCCACTTTTGAAACGAACATCAAGCATGTTGAGAAATTGATATTGTCGGAAATCAACGTAAAGGAATTGGAATTGCTTGCTGAACACAATAGTGTTTTGGTGAAAAGTATCAAACCTAACTTTAAAACGATTGGGCCTAAATACGGGAAGCACATGAAGGCAATTGCTGGAGCAGTTGCTCAATTTAGTTCTGATGATATCACTGAGATTGAATCGAATCAAGGTTGGACCGGCGAAGTAAACGGAGAGGAATTGAAATTGGAATTAAATGATTTTGAGATCAAGGCGCAGGACATTCCAGGTTGGCTGGTGAGTTCTGAAGGTAACTTAACTGTGGCTTTGGATGTTACTATTTCTGATGAATTAAAAGCGGAAGGTATCGCGAGAGAATTGGTGAACCGTGTTCAAAACCTTAGAAAGGATTCAGGATTGGAAATCACGGACCGTATTCTTTTAAAAGTAGATACGAATGCTCTTATCCAAGAAGCGATTGCAATGAACAAGGAATATGTTTGCAACGAGGTACTGGCAAATGATATTTTGTTTGAATCGTTGGATACTGAAGCGCTTGTTACGGATTTGGCTGAAGCTGAAGATACTAAGATCGGGTTGGTGAAGAATTAGGTCCTGTTGGATATTAGAATTTAGACATTCTGTGTTCTAAAATCTAGCGGTCTAAATTCTAAACCGCTACCTTCCTTTATTATAACCTCCACTATTCTTTCGAGAACTCTGTGTACGTGAAATTGTTTTTTCATTGAAAAAATTATCCAAAGCCAGATACAATGCTGGATGTTCAGATTTCAATTTTTCTGGACTTTCAAAAAAGAATTCACTCACTACGGCAAGAAATTCAACGTTATTCGTCGCTCCATAATTTCTGATTGTTGAATTGCCCTTCCTGATTTCATCTATTTTTAAATTGATAACATGCAGCCATGGCATTATATTGACGTCATCCATCACCTTATCTAAAATACCATCCATCGTCCCGTCTTGCTTGTCAAGAATATGAACGAACTCATGAATTGCGACATTTATTTGATCCTCTTGATTGTGGAACCCATGCTGCAAAGCTTTTCTGGAGAGCATCATTTTTCCTTCCATTGCTCCCCAGCCAACAAGACCTTTGGCCATTTCCTTCATACCTGGAACGCTAAATTTATCTGGATGAATTTGAACTTCATGAAGGTTAACGTAGTGCCAATTCGAAAACCCAAAAATTGGAATTACAGCACCGCTTGCAACCAAAATTCGATCTAAGTGTGTCACTTCAGTACCTACGCCCACAATTTCGACATTTAATAAAAAAACATGAATCCTTTTTTCGAATTCCGTCTTTTTGGTGGTATTAAGTCTGTTGTAAAACGCAATGTGTTCACTTAACAAACGCCGCCATTCTTTAGGGAAATCACGTTTTGGCTCTCGTTTATACGTTTGGTTTTTAGTTCTTAGTTTGCTGTAACCGATCAAAACGGCGATAGCGACTCCAAATAGTATAAAGTAGACGAGATTATCCATAGCTAATAAAGATACTGAATTGAACTAATTTCACGAGGGTTAGTTGAAGAAATCCAGCGAACGACTTTAATTGTAAATTCTATTTAGAATTAGCCTTAACGATTCATCATCCAGCCAGCGATTGCTAATGTGCCTCCTGTTGCCGCAATACATAAGGATATGATAACAGCGTTAATTAGGCCAAAGACGAGAATTAAAACATACCCGACTAATGCAAATAGAATATAGAGTATGGCACCCAAAATGGAATTGAACTGAATAAATGAAAAATTCGCCCAAGCGATCATGACTGAGAGAAAGAAGAAAATCCCAATCGACATAATGATTAAGCCCAAACTCAGCAGTCCTTTGCCCTCTCTGCGTCTTTTGTTTGCTTTTTGTTTGCTTTTTGAAACTGGCTTCTTATTGAAAGAAAGTTCTTTAAAAAAGTCGGAACTGCTTCTGAAGCTGAAATTTCGTCTCTCACTGAGTTGATCATCGTCCGAAATACTTGCAGAATCAATTTCTTCAGTCGATTCAAATTTTGCAATCAATACAGGATCTTCTGGAGCGGCTTTTTCTATCTTCCGAGAGCTACTAGAATCAATTTCCGAAGAAGCAATCTTTGTTTCATTTAGTGCTTCATTTTTGATCTTAACACTTTCTGTTTTTCCGCGTTCAGTCTCGACGGTATCATGAGCCTTGGGCGCCTTTCTAACGGAGTGCCATTCCACTCTCCATCCCGGACGGTGCACCCTTTTGGTAAGGGTACAACTCGAGATCACGACGATCATCGTAAAAATTAAGAGTCTAAGCATAGCATTTTATAGTGTTTCCTTTTCATGAATATTCATACCAAATTTATGCGGTACATTTCTTCACCAAACTTAGGGAATAATAGATAAATATAGAATGCTTCTTAAGTTCAATAGAATCAGCCTTTGGCTAGGGTTCGGATCAGCATACAAATGCATTACAAGCCCAAGAACGAAAGGTTTAAAATTACCTTTTATCTTTACCTCCATGATTGAGGCCAAAATTCAGGATTTAGAAGATTCAGTTCGAATTATTACGGAAACGTTTGATGCAAATCCAAGTGTCAACATTGTAATAGGCGATGGAGGAAATCGACGTAAAAAGATAAGACGGCTTGCGGCGTATGCGTATATAAAATCACTCAATCGAAATGGCGCGTACCTCTCTGATAACAGATTGGGAACGGCGTTGTGTTTCAGATCCAATGTGGGGAAATCGAATTTCAAAGAGATCCTTTATGAAGCCCGTTTTGCCCTTAGCATTCCCGTCAAAAAAGTAGTTCAAACACTAAAGCGCGAATCGTACATTAAGAAGTACAGGTTCAGAGGAGACCATCTTTATTTTTGGTTTCTTGGTGTAACGAAAGGGGGAGGAGCAACTGTCTATGAAATCAAGGATTACTTATTTCAATTGTCGGAAACGGAGAAATTGCCGATCCTGCTTGAGACATCCGTTGAGCGCAACAGGGAAATCTACGAGCGTTATGGATTTAAAGTGTACCACGAATGGCCCGATTCCGGAAATGGAAAGACACTTTGGTTTATGATGCGAGATGCTTAATCTTACAATCGCAGTCCTTTAGTTGAACGCTTTAGTTGAATTTTCTTCGTGATGATTTGACCCAACCACGCAGTTCCAGAGCCTACCAACGCTCCGACAAACACATCGGAAGGATAATGAACACCAAGATGCATTCTAGAATAGCCCACGGCACTTGCCCATAAAAAAGAGGGCGCAATAACGTACCATTTAGGATACGCAATACTGACCGAAGTGGCCACATTAAAAGCCAACGATGTATGTCCAGAAGGGAAGGACGGGCTTCCTCCTCCAGTTAATTTCACAATGTCAGGATAGCTTGTAAAGGGACGGTCGCGATTTAACCCATATTTCATTGCTGTCGTAACGATGCCATTGAGCGCCAAACCTCCAATCAACATTAATGAATTCTGCGTCAACAAGCTGTCTTTTTTAATCAACCCGACAGTTAGCATCACGGCCGGTGCGCTTAATCCAAGGGGAACGGTTGATTTTGTGATGAACAAATACGGTGCATCGAAACTGGTGTTTCGTTCAACATTGATCTTTCTCAATAAATCAATATCAAAGTTCTGAGCTTGCGCTTCATTGCTGAATAAGATGATTGCGAGAAAAAGAAAAAGAGCTTTCATTAGAATCAAATTTACATATTCGGAATGAACTTGGTTTCGCGGAACTTTATTAATTTCAAGACCTATTAACAAACTCACCTATGCGCTATTTTAATATCTCCGTTTTACTAATCCTTGTCGCTTGCTCACAACCTGATGATGCAACTGAAAAAAAGGAGGATTCCGTTTCCAAAAAAGTAGAGATTGAGAGGGCATCGGAGAAAATCCCAAAAGGAGAAATAGGCGAAGTAATGGGTGATGAGAATGCAAATCAAGAACCAACCGTTTCAGAAGAATATGTAGATCTTGATTGGCTGGAATACGAGGCAAGCATGTCAAAGGACTTTTCGTTTGTAATTGTAATTTCCACGAAAGATTATGACGAAGCATTAAAAAGAGCGAAAGACGCCTCTGAAAAATTGGGTTATCCACTCGATTTAAGAGGTCTTCATCCGAATGATGAAATGGGACTTTCCTTGCCAAAAGAAGTGTGTGAAGCTATTTGCGGAGGTGACGTCGTTGATTATCCTCAATACCTTCCAAGAAACGATTGGGGGGAATCAAAATACGTTTCTGTTGAATATTCAGACGGTTTTAAAGGATTCACGAAAGGATATTACATCGTTGTTGTTGCCAGCGGCGAAAAAGGAGATCCGATCATCAAAGAGGCGGTGACAGAATCGCGTAAGTTTTACAAAGATGCGTACGCGAAAACGTGCGGTGTTTGGATGGGGTGTGGGTGTTGACAGGATGAATCCATGTTACTTTTGAAGATTTAAACCGCTGACTTTTAGTCGTTAAAATACGACCGTTGTGTCTCGAATACTTGAATGGGCTTCTCTTACCTTTTGTTCTAGGTATTGGAAAAACTGTTTATCCCTTCCCTTTTCACTTGATACAGGAAATTCCACGATCATTTCATAATCGGTTTCCACAGTAATAAAGCTATCAGTAAGGAAGGAGTCGTCATATTCAATATTCAAATTCACTATATCGTCAAATTCAATAATTGCTTCTGGGTCGTCCCATTCTTGACAATAAATAATGAGGCGTTGATCTGTAAGCGCGTAAATTCCATCTTTTATGTCAAACAGAGCATCGGAATAAAAGAAGAGCACGTTTTCGTTTTTGTTGAGAGGAGTCAACTCATCGAGTATCTCTAGGTATTCTTCAGGGATTTCATTTTCAGTATAAATGTAAGTCTCAGGAGAATTCGCGCCGACGTACATCAAGCCAATTACTCCAAGAACGAAAAGAGTGCCAATACTGATTATAACGATTTTTACAGCTTTCATCTCTATTGATTAGTTCAATGCATAAAGGTGAGGATTGAAATTGGCTTTATATAGAAAAGAATCGCAATTTCATCTAATCATTTTCTTAATTTTAAAATCTTAAAAAACTTTTTAAATCATTCTTCCAATCTCAATTTTTTCGTTAACTTATATTAGATGAACCAAAACACAGATCCGATTCAAACAAGTGAGATTTCTGAATTTGCAGAACGTTTTATCAATCAAACGAACCGTTCTATTTTCTTAACTGGGAAAGCTGGAACAGGGAAAACTACCTTGTTGCGCAAACTTGTTCGGGCAACACACAAGCAAGCCGTTATAGTTGCGCCAACAGGTATTGCTGCGCTAAATGCTGGTGGAGTTACGATCCATTCCTTTTTTCAATTGCCTTTCGCAACGTTCATTCCTGATTTTACTATTGAAGGTGGGTTCAATAACCAAATGAAGTTGGAAAGTAAGCAGACTTTGATGCATCATTTCAAGATGAATTCAACACGCCGTGCGATTTTCAGAAACCTAGAATTGCTGATTATTGATGAGGTAAGTATGCTGCGCGCTGATGTTTTGGATGCCATGGATTGGACCTTGAGAAACGTGCGAAAAATCAACCAGCCGTTTGGTGGAGTACAGGTACTTTATATTGGAGATTTACTTCAATTGCCGCCCGTTGTAAAGCCTCAAGAATGGTCCTATTTGAGCAAATACTACAACGGAATTTACTTCTTTAACTCGCAAGTTGTTCGGGAAGATCCGCCGTTGTATATCGAACTTGAAAAAGTATACCGTCAGGCCGATGAAGACTTTTTATCGATCTTGAATAATTTAAGAAACAATCAAATCACAGCACAAGATGTTGAGGTTCTTAATAAATACGTAAAGCCAGATTTTGATCCAACGGCTGAAGACGATTATATTACGCTTGCAACGCACAACAGAGATGCGGATACCATCAATCGGAATGCGCTCAGTAAGTTGAAAACGAACTCTGTCAGATACGGTTCTGAAGTGACAGGGAATTTCCCAGATTACTTGTTTCCTGTTGAACAACAATTGGAGTTGAAGATTGGTGCACAGGTCATGTTTATCAAAAACGATTTGTCGCAGGATAAGGATTATTACAACGGTAAAATGGGGCGCATTGTCTCATTGGAAGATGAAGAAATTAAAGTCAATTTTCCGCTGGAGAAAAAGACCATTACAGTCGATAAGTACGAGTGGAACAATATTCAATACGCGCTTGATCCTTCAACGGGTGAAGTGGAGGAAAAAACACTTGGAACCTTTGTACATTATCCATTAAAACTGGCTTGGGCTATAACTGTCCATAAAAGCCAGGGCCTAACTTTCGAGAAGGCTGTCTTAGATGTTTCTAAAGTCTTTGTTGCAGGTCAGGCCTATGTGGCTCTTTCTAGGTTGCGATCGTTGGACGGACTGGTTCTTTTGAAACCGATCAGCATGAATGGGTTGTCGAACGATCCGAATGTGGTCAACTATGCCAAAACGAAGGTTTCCTCTGAATTGCTTGAAGGTCAATTGGGCGGTTCAACGAACAAGTTTTTGTACGACGAACTGGTTCATGCCTACGATTGGATCGACCTGTTGAATGCATGGAAATCGCATGAGGCAGGATATAAAAGCCACGGTGCGAAATCGCAGAAGGGAAAGAACCGAAGCTGGATTACGCAACAGGCGCAAATATTAACGGGAACAATGGATCCGGCGCGAAAGTTCAGAAATGAACTGTCTCGTGTGTTCTCCGTGCCGAATGTTGACATGGAGCACGCAATGAAGCGGGTTGTGGCCGCTTACGGTTACTTCTTTAAATTGATGGATGGGATTTTGGTGTCGAACCTAAAGAAGATGGCGGAGCTTCAGCAAAAGAACAATACGAAGCAGTACAACGAGGAATTGGAAGATTTAGATGTCCTTCTCACCGAAGCGATTTTGAAGTTAAAAAAGACACGTTTACTCACGGAAGCAATCGCAAATGGACGATCAATAGAACGGTCTGTGATCATGTCAACGGAAGTCAGGAATTACAAAATGACGAAGATTGAGATGGTGAAAAATGAAATGCGTGCTAAGAATTCAACATTTGATTTCGATACGGACTTCGTTCAATTGAAAACAAAAACAGAGAAGAAACAACAAGCATCTAAAAAAAAGACAGGAACGACGTACGATACAACACTTCAAATGGTTAAGGATGGATTGTCCATTGAGCAAATCGCAAACGAAAGACAGCTTTCGAAAGGAACTATTAGCACACATTGCGCCCGGTTAATCAAACTTGAGAAATTGGAATTGAGCGACGTAATGGAAGGTAAAATGAGAAATGATTTATCCGATCTCTTCGATGATTACGATGGCGGTTCAATGAGCGGACTTAAGGAAAAAGTTGGGAATAAATTTACCTGGGATGATTTGAAATTGTATCAGGCTTCGCTGTTGGTGTGAGGTTTTGGGGTTTAGAGTGGCTTTTATTCAGGTGTGGCTAAAGCAAGGTTTAATTCATTGGATTTTAATCTGCCAGACCTCCAGACGATGGTATGCTTACCTGTCTAATAAAAATTATAGGTTGTGATATCAAAACCGAAACCTGGATTATCAAGAGTGCTTCCATCCTAGAGCGTAATCCACGGATAATCCAAAACTGGATGCTAAGTTAAGATCATGCTGCTAATTGTTACTGCTTCATTTCCAATTCCAGTTCGTTATTGGTTTTGTAATTCAAAGCTGAATGTCTACGATTTTTTTGTAACAAGTCTCGATTCACTTAAAAATGGAAATTTCAGCATTTGAGGAGATTATAATATTTTTTTAAAAAAGCCTAAAAACGAATGGATTTACAGATTAGATTCAAGTCGTTTGAACAGCTATACCTGTCTATCGAAGATTATCTTCAATGGTAGAACACGAAAAGATGACACTCTATATTGCGGTATTTCAGTCCTCTAGTGCTGTTTCCATTTCTAAAAAATAGAGGGGCTAATGCTCCTTCTTTGCCAAATACCGATTGACCAGCACAAAACTGATCGGCAAATTTAACCTACATCTCTGCTAGTTCTTCTTTTGTAAAGTCCTTTTTCAGAGTTTTCCAAAGTTATGGGTTTTAACCTTGAACAGACTTTAGAGAACAATCTCGCAGCTACTCCATATAACTATATATTCTCAAAATAAGCCTATATTATATACCACTAACAGTTCGTCTACAATTTTCTCTCACTTTTAGGCGATTAATAATCGAATCTTATAAAGACCTGCTCTATGAAAAAATCACATACTATACTAGTAGTTCAAAATTTAATGGTAGGCACCAAGACCAATTCATCTAATAGAATAAACTGCGAAGACTTAGTTCTAGTATTTGTAAAAGATGGAGGCAAAAGATCAGAGAATAATTATCATGCGCAGCGAAAGGGTATTTTCCACCAAAATGTTAGTGGCAATTTAAGTGAAACTTCCATAATGTTGAGTTTAATTCAGTATTCACGTTTACGTGAACGGATTTAGTTTGGATTTACGAATGACTACAATCGAGAATTTATTGCATTTAATTAAAACAACTTTATTATGAAAAATCAATTAAAAAAATCAGTCGTAATCGCTTTACTTTTATTTGTCCCAACTCTTATTTTCAGTCAAACTCCACCTCCACTCGGCGGGGCTTCTTCATTTGTTCTTTTTACTTCAATCGGAGCAACAACGGCAGCAGCCTCCCTTTCACAAATTACTGGAAATGTGGGTTCAAATTCAGCTGGTGGAACCAGTGGTTTCGGAAATCTAAATGGAACGATTCATACAAATAATGTAACAACCGCACTTGCTGCATTTGATTTAGATGTCGCCTACACCAATTTAAGTAATCAAATCCCAGACACTACTATTGGACTTGTACTAGGAGGAGGACAGACACTGACGCCCAATGTTTACTTGGTACCAGGAGCAGGGTCACTAATAGACACTCTTTTTTTAGATGGTGCTGGTGATATTAATGCTTGTTTTGTTTTTCAAATGAACGCTGCTTTTTCCACTGCTGCAGGATCTGTAATTAAATTAATAAATGGCACCCAAACTTGCAATGTGTTCTGGAAAGTAAATGGCGCAATTAGTATGGCAACAAACACCACCTTTAAAGGTACTATGATTTCCGATGGAGCAATTCTGCTTGATACAGGAGTTAATCTTGACGGCAGAGCATTAAGCATCGTAGGGGCAGTTACTGTAAATGGCATATTAGTTGGTAACTCTGGGAGTATTCCTACTACCGGACCTGTAGCGCCGGTTTTGAACGCTATCTCCTGTTTTTCAATTTATACTTCCGCAGGAGTGGTGACAAATACGGGGACAACATATGTTGTTGGTCATATTGGTACAAATAACAATACAGTTTCAGGTTTTAATCCGACAAATGTAGTAGGTGTTGTTCATTCAGTTCCAAATCTATCTACGGCACAAGGTAATTCGAGTTTAGATACTTTATATAATTATCTTAATGGGTTGCCATATGATATTGAGTTATCATATCCTGTCTTGTTTGGAAAGGGCCAAGTTCTAACTCCCAATGTTTATATTATGAATGCTGCTGCAACACTTACTGACACTATTTTTTTAGATGCAATGGGTGACGCTTCAGCTGTATTTGTGATTCGCATAATGGGAGCATTTACTACAGGACCTTCACCACAGGTTGTTCTACTGGGAGGAGCAAATTCAGAAAATATATTCTGGCAAGTAGAGGGTGCAGTTACGATAGCAAGTGGAAGTAATTTCAGCGGTATAATTGTCGCTAATAATGGTGCAATCGTTTTAAATACTGGAGTGAAACTGAGTGGGAAAGCACTTTCAACAAACGGAGCCATAACTTCTGCTAATGCAAATATCATTAGCACTATTTGTTCCTTTCCTTTGCCTATTGAATTATTAAGTTTTACTGCTGAACCCAAAAATGCACATATTGAACTTAATTGGTTTACGGCTAACGAAATTAGTAATGATTATTTTGATGTTCAGCGCTCTTTTGATGGAGTTAACTTCACTTCAATTGACAAAATAAATGGTGCCGGAAATAGCACACAAGTTTTAAGCTATTCAGCAGTTGACGATGCGCCTCTAACGGGAATATCTTACTACCGTCTCAAACAAACTGATTATGATGGAAAAACGAGCTATTCTGATGTAGAGGCAGTTGAATTCAATAATAGAAATGATTATAGTTTAGATGTCTATCCAAATCCATTTTCAGTCGAAACATCTCTTCGTACGAATGAAAACTTAAAAGACGCAAGTTTGATCATTTATAACTCAAATGGGCAGATTGTAAAACAAATAGAAAATATTTCGGGAAAAACAATCACTGTAAATCGCGACAACCTATCACGCGGCCTTTACTTTGTTAACCTCTTGCAAAACAGTGAAGTAATAGCCACTAGCAAATTAATAATTACTAACTGACAAAATAGAGTATCGAAAAGATATTCGTACTCCATTCCGAGAAATTATTTTTAATTTATAAAGCATAAATAATTTGACATCTCATACTAAATCAGAAGGTGCTCATAGCGCTCAATACTAGTTTTTTAACTTAAAATAACATGAAAAAACCATTCGATCGCATTATTACCGTAATGTTTGAAAACCAATATAGAAACTACGTTATTAAAAATCCTTTTTTAGAGAAATTGGCTTCTGCTGGAGCAGACATGACGAATTATTTTGGAGCATTTCACCCTTCTCAAACCAATTATCTCGCTTCTTTTTCTGGCGAAGTTTGCGGCGTGACAACTGACACGCCGCCCGCTTCTCCTTTGATGCAAGAAACATTGGTAGATTTATTAGAAACAAAAAAAGTGAGTTGGAAGGCCTATATGGAGGCGTATCCAAATCAACCGTGGAATCCTGCTTGGAAAAACCCGAGCTATTCGGCGAAAGAACAACCCATTACTCAATTTCCACCTGCTGGAGCCAAAGATCTTTCAAGGTATTACCGCAAACACAATTCATTTGCGTCCTTTCACAATGTTCAAAAGGAGGAGGCGCGCTGGAATAAAATTGTCAGCGATGCTGAATTTTGGAATGATGTTGCTAATAATTCTTTGCCAGATTACAGTTGGTTTACACCTGATATTTGGAACGACGGCCATTACCTTTACAATACACATATCGACACGAATCCCCGCACGGAGCTCGTTCCTCAATTGTCGACCTGGTTGGAACATGTTTTTCTTGGAAATATCGATACGACAAAAATTCAAGGAGGTTCAGCGACAGGTTTGAAAAATTTAGGACTCAATTTAGATGTCGATTTGCTGTTAACTGATCCGAAGCAAGCTTGGGCAAATTCGAATGTGCCAGAAGGAACGCTGATTGTTGTCACTTTTGATGAAGCCGATTATGATGCGAACGGATACGACACTAATTATGACGGCCCGAACCAAATTTACACGGTTCTTTTGGGCGATATGATTGAACCTGGAACGGAGATTTCAACGCCATACAATCACTATAACTTGATTCGGACGGTTGAAGAGAATTACCAATTGGGTTCTCTAAAAAAGAACGACTACGGAGCAAATTGGTTTCGCTTTCTTTGGAATGAATCGTTTGCTTGGAACACTCCTGTAAACACAAACTTCGCTGTTGGAAATGCACTTGCCATTGCAAACGGATCAAGTGGTGAGCATATGGTGTTTTCCAATACGAGTGGACAGTTATTTGACAGTATTCTGAGTTCCTCCGGTTGGAGTGAACCGAATAAATTGAACCACCTTACCCAAGGACCAATTGCTATGGCGTCCATCGAGAACAAAACGATCTTGGTCAATGTTGGCGCCAATGGAGAATTATTCACTACGACCTACGATGCCGACAAAAAGGAATGGTCGAAGACGAGTTCTTTAAAACAAAAAACGTCCGGAAGTATTGCTTTAACTGCGTATTCAGATGTGGCCACTTCTGCAATTAAACTCATGTTGTGTTGGGTCTCTACCGACGGATTTATTCAATCCATGGATGGAGGAATTAATGGGCTTTCAGGAACTGTTGTACCCGTAAATCAATTGACTGACGGAGCGATGACTATAGAACAAATTGGCGCTTCGTTGTTTTTAGTTTACAAGGAAAGAAACTCGCGGAAGATGCGAATTACATCCTACAATACGGCTCCGTTCAACGCTTTTGACGCCATTGATTTTGGCGGAAATCCGGCCCCAGAAAACAACACGACTGTCGGTGAGTGGTCCGTTACCGATTTCACGGTGGGTCACTTTTCAAAGAAAATGGGAGCTTTGGCCGATGAATACCAAAACTTGGGAGATATGGCGATGGCAACATTGTCAGGAGAGATGCATTTGGTGCACAGAGGAGGTTACAAAGACCTTTCGAATGCGTACACTGAAACCTTTGGACTAACGGGCATTTACTCTGCAGCAAATGAATTATCGAATGGATACGGGACGCTGGATCAAGCGGGCTGGACAAGCGAAATAGAAATGGCGGATGTGGTTATTAATACGAAGAACCCAATTGCGATGTGTGCGAGTGGAACAACGGTTACTTTGGTTTGGGCCGATGCGAATAGTGGAATGGTGCTATTTAAGCAGGGGAGGTATTTGGCTGATTAAGAACCTCTCAACTCCTCAATAAGTTCTTGAATATCAAAAGCTATTGTCGCATCGTCCTCTTCAATAATGATCTTTCCATCTTTTACCTCAAACCCATTGCAATAGTTTTTGAGTCGACCGACTTTACCGTTTTTTAAGTTGATTACCAACAAGGAATTAGCCCAACTTGGTGTCTTATAGTGCTCAACAATGAGATGATCCCCAATGAGTTCCATTTTTCCAATCGAAGGCCATCGAAGTTTTTCTGGTCCACCTGTTACTTCAAAATCGCTAACAAAGACCCAGGCGTATTCATTGTTTTTATGAATAGAGATTCCAACGGCAGTGCTAGAGATGGAATCCAAGTGAATTTTATTCTTAATTATTGTACTGCCTTGGTCTCTAAATAATGTTCCGTTGTGGAGGTTTCCACTGTAAATTAACCAGCCTTGGTTCAATTCTTTATCGTACCACTCTGGTTTTCCGCCTTGCGTGAAGTAGTGTCGATCCAATTCATCACCCTTTGTTTCAAGGTAATATCTTGTGAGACTTTCGATCGGTCCTTGATTCCATTTTAGGTTGACATTAAAAAAAAGGTCGAAATTTTTAACCAGCGAATCTTCAACAACCGTTTTGCTATTGTCAGCTTCATTGATCCATTGAAGGGAAGGGTCTGGTTTTTCTCTTTTCTCAGGCAATAGGGTCTTTTCAAATTCTTTGAGAAATGAGGCATTCTCCTCTTTTTGTAACTCAGGAGGAATAAGAATAAAGAAGCGGATATCACAGAAACATCCCCAGCTGTTCATTTTGAAAACAGCGTCATTACTGCCATCGCTCAATGTGCACCCAAGACCACCGGACCCTGAACCTCCATCGTAGTGGTATTCCATCGTGTCTTGGTATCCATCGTTGTTGAAATCATCAATAACAAATGTCATTTC
>JBLHVW010000064.1:0-19504 GCA_047628775.1 Salibacteraceae bacterium
TTCGGGCTAGCATCTATCGTTACTCCATTGCCTTCAAGAAACTCTACGATGGTAGACATACCTACGTTTAATTCCCCTGCTGCTTTTCCTAGTCTTATTGGTCTTGCCATCTAATTATGCGTCCTTTGATTGTGCGTCCTTTGATTATCTATTAAATCGTGCTAAATATACTGTTTTATGCTGATTTACTCGAATTCAGATCTCAGTATCTTAAACACTTCTTGGATCGTTTCGTCTTCCAAGTCTGTTCTCTTAATCATGTCTTCAGCCGTTATCTTCAATACTGATTTCGCAGTATCACATCCAATTGCCTTCAACTCATCCAAGATCCAGCTATCAATCTCATCTGCAAATTCTTCTAAATCTACATCTTCGATATCTACTTCACCTTCTCTATATACATCTAACTCGTAACCCGTTAATCGGCCACCAAGTTTAATATTATGTCCTCCTTTACCAATAGCCAATGAAACTTGGTCTGGTTTTAAGAATACCTTTGCTCTTTTGTCTTCTTCATCAATTTCAATTGAAGTAATCTTCGCTGGTGAAAGTGCCCGTTGAATAAACAGCTGAGGATTGTTTGTGTAATTAATTACATCAATATTCTCATTTCTCAGCTCACGAACAATTCCATGGATACGAGACCCCTTCATCCCAACACAAGCTCCAACTGGGTCCACGCGGTCATCGTAAGATTCAACTGCTACCTTAGCTCTTTCTCCTGGCTCACGAACAATTCGTTTGATTGTAATCAAACCATCGAACACTTCTGGAACTTCCAATTCAAATAATCTTTCAAGGAATTCCGGAGCTGTACGTGAAAGAATAATAACTGGGCTACTATTTCTCATGTCAACTTTCGCAACTACGGCACGTATTGATTCTCCTTTTTTGAAGTAATCTGATGGGATTTGCTCTGACTTAGGAAGTATTAATTCGTTTCCTTCGTCATCAAGCACCATGATTTCCTTCTTCCAAACTTGGTAAACTTCACCAGTGATGATGTCTCCAACACGTTCTTTGTAGATTTTGTAAAGGTGATCCTTCTCAAGCTCCATGATTCTAGAAATCAAGTTTTGGCGCAATGAAAGAATATTACGTCTTCCGAAATCGACAAACTTGAATTCTTCTGTTACTTCTTCTCCTATTTCAAAATCAGGTTCAATTTTGACTGCATCTGAATAAGCAATCTCAGTATTTTGATCTTCAACTTCTCCGTCGTCTACGATTTCCTTATTTAAGAAAATTTGAACATCCCCTTTATCAATGTTTACAATAACATCGATGTGCTCATCTGTATTGAACTTTTTCTTCAACATTGCACGAAAAACGTCTTCTAAGACGTGTTGCATTGTTTGTTTATCAATATTCTTTAATTCTTTGAATTCCGAAAACGACTCCGTCAACTCTAAGCTATCCATAGTTGTCTATTTAAATGAAATAACAATTTTTGTTTCTTTTATTTTATCCATCGTAAACGTATGGTCTTCGATGATTGTCTCCTTTTTCTTTTTCCCCTCAACCTTCTCTTTTCGAGTAGTTTGAATGGTGATTTTCTCATGTGATGCTGCTGTAAGTTCTCCTTCTAAAGAACCTCCTTCGTGCAATTTCACTTTCACTTGGCGTCCAATATTCTTCGTGTATTGCGGAAGAACTCTTAATCCCCTGTCCAATCCGGCAGATGAAACGTGCAATTCAAAATCTTCATCTTCTCGATCCAAGTTGTGCTCAACATTTCTCGATACCGACATACAATCTTTCATTGAAACATTGCCTTCGTACTTATCAATTTCAACATTTATAATGCCTGATTCCGAAACGTTTAGATGAACAATAAATAACCCATTGTCCAGCTCGGCCATGCGCTCCTTAATTAATGCTGCTACGTTTTTCTTGCTAATCATTGGCTATAAAAAGAGGGGACTGCCGTCCCCTCATTAATCGTTTTGTAATATATACGATGCAAATATACCACATTTTATTGGTTAATCAACCAATTCACTATCTAGCAAATCATTGTTACCTCCATCTTTTACCATTTTTGGGTCTGCCCCATATTCGTTCACTCCATGATCCCCTTCTGTTACAGCGAGTATCAAATTATAGATTGGAATTAAAATATACCATCCGCTTTTACCTACATTATGCATTCTTCTAATGCCCACAGCAAGCGAGGGTATGAAAACTGCCAAAGAATAAATGTTTCCAATTAAGCCTGCTTGATATGGACCATTAATAGCGATGTCAATAATGCCTAATAGTATTGAGATAATTACGCTAAACAGTGTAAACATCCAATACTCCTTTCTTCTTGCCCTTCCTCAAAAATTTCGTACTTCTTCAGTACAATTAAAAACCAATTCATAATCTATATTATATTTTTGGTCAAAGTACAGGTAAATTATCTAAACCAATCACGTAAATATACGTGATTGTCTTCCACAGTATCCATTTGTTTTTTAGACATTTGTCCCATGCTTGTAGAAATAGGGGATAAAATTGTGTCTACTCAAATTTTTGAAAAAAAATTCGTGTGTGATTTAGCGGCCTGCAAAGGTGCTTGTTGTATTGAAGGTGACGCTGGTGCGCCTCTAACGATCCAGGAGGTTTCAATCCTTGAGGATGATCTCGAGGCGATTAAGCCCTATATGAGAGAGGAAGGTTTAAAAGCAATTGAGGAACAAGGCGTTTTTTATATGGACCAAGATAATGAGCCCGTTACGACTTTGGTTAATGACGCTGAATGTGCATTTGTGTTTTTCGATGAGCAAAGAATAACGAAATGTTCGATTGAGCAGGCGCATAAGGAGGGAAAAACAGACTTCAAAAAGCCTATTTCTTGCCACCTGTATCCGATACGCGTTAAAGAATTTGATGGTTTTACGGCATTGAACTACGACAAGTGGGACATTTGTTCGCCAGCCTGCGCTTGTGGAGATGAACTTAATGTTCCTGTCTACAAATTCCTAAAGGAGCCCATTATCAGAGCTTTTGGCACGCCTTTTTTTGATGAATTGGAAATTGTAAGTAAGGAACTAAAATAATCTTCTTTATCAAAAAATCCCTATGTCTTGGTTAAACCAAAACATAAGGGGCTTCGTGTTTTTGTATTATTCCGTAAAGACACCATCTTCAACTGCCATGCTGTAAACTGCCTTGTTTTTCTTATTAACTTCTTCTTGGAACAATTTCAAATCAACTTTCCCGTTGTACTTTTCGTCCCAACCTTTCCTACATTTACCCGCTTTTAGGCCTACTTCATTCATTTCTTCGGCAGACTCGAAGATTGTATCCGTATTTGTCGAATTTGCCGCGGCTTCATTTGCTTCGGCCATTTCTGCATAACAATCACAAAATGCTTCTGCCGCTTCTTTTTCTTGTCCCCCTCCACATGAAACTAAAAACGTTCCGGCAAGCACTATTAGTAGTAATCCTTTTTTCATCTTATTTAAATTTTGTTGATCCCAATATACAGATTCCTAAGAAGGTAAGAGGTCCTTTTAAACAATTGTTCCTCGTGTTTGTTTGATTCACCTAATATTACTTTAAACCTCTCTTTTTTATCCAGATTTCTCAACTTTTTGCTGATTTTTAACTGAAAAACGCTATAAATTGCATAACTTAGAAGAATTATGGGATAGTATTCCATCTAAAGTTTTGGGCTAATCCCTTGAATTTATTTTGATCATAAAGGACAAAAAACTCCAGTTTTGAGCACAGACCAAACAACCACACAAACAACTACACAAACGATTCAATCATTTACTGAATTGATTACTGTCCTTTCTGAAGAAGAGAGGACGAATTATGTCGAAATATTACATTCCCTTTCTATAGACCCTGCAGAAGTCGATTCTTACCATTCATGGTCGGATGAAAAGTACACGCGAAATTGCATCGTAGAAAATAATGCGTTTGAACTCATCCTAATTTGTTGGGAACCGGGTCAATCAACTCCTATTCATGATCATGGCGGCGAGAAATGCTGGGTATATGTAATGGAAGGAGCAATTAAAGAAATCTTATACGACAAGGTTGCTGAAGGCGAACCAATGATCAAACGCTCAACACTATCTAAGGCGGGCGACGTTTCATTCATTTCCGATGTAATGGGTTGTCATTCACTTGAAAACCCAACTGATAGCCGAGCTTGTACCCTTCATCTTTATGCCAAACCCATTCGCAACTGCAATGTATACGATGAGAGCATAGGTGAATTCGCGAATTGCGAATTATCATACGACACTGTATCAGAAAACCATCCAGATTAAATAAAGACTTTCTTAGACATAAAAAACCCCTTTTCGGATTAACCGAGAAGGGGTTTTTATATTGTGATTAATATTTTTGGTTCAATTATTAATCAAATTCGATCTAGTATAGCGGCTCTGCCGCTTGCTTTATCAAAGGTTATCACATTTTCTTCTAGCTTCCGCAAGCTTCACAATCATCACCGTTCTCGATTGAGCAAGCCAATGCTTCTTCTTCTGCTTCTTTGATTGCTTTTGCTGAAGGCTCCTCAGTTGCAATTTTGTCAACAGTAAACTTAATTGCATCTGTTGCTGCTTTCGTACGCAAGTAATACATTCCCGTTTTCAATCCTTTTTCCCATCCGTAGAAGTGCATAGACGTCAGTTTCCCGAAGTTTGCATTTTCCATAAAGATGTTCAATGATTGAGATTGACAAATGTAAGCTCCTCGATCCGCAGCTAGATCAATAATCGCTTTTTGCGAAATCTCCCATGCTGTTTTGTAAAGATCTTTAAGTCGTTGAGGAACGATGTCTATATTTTGAATAGAACCGTTCGCCGTCATAATCATACGACGCATTTCTTTGTTCCACAATCCTTCTTTAACTAGATCTTTCAATAAGTGCTTGTTTACGATGATGAACTCACCTGACAATACACGTCTTGTATAGATGTTCGAAGTATATGGCTCGAAACATTCGTTGTTTCCAAGAATTTGAGCTGTTGAAGCTGTTGGCATTGGAGCCAATAACAATGAATTACGCACACCGTGCTCCATCACTTCCGCTTTCAACACATCCCATTCCCATCTGCTTGTAGGCGTAACATTCCACAAATCGAATTGGAATTCACCTTTTGAAACTGGTGATCCTTCATAAGATTCGTAAGCTCCATCAACTTTAGCTAAGTCTTTAGACGCAGTCATTGAAGCATAATACATTGTTTCAAAAACTTCTTTGTTCAATGCTCTTGCTTCTTCTGATTCGAATGGGAATCCCATTAAGATGAAAGCATCAGCCAACCCTTGAACACCTAGTCCAATTGGACGGTGGCGCATGTTAGAGTTTCTAGCTTCTTCAACTGGGTAGAAGTTACCATCGATAATTTTATTCAAATTCAATGTCGCTTGGTAGGTTACTTCGAACAATTTGTCGTGATCGAATTTCCCTTCATCTGTAACATATTTAGGCAATGCTAAAGAAGCCAAGTTACAAACTGCAACCTCATCTGGCGCAGTGTACTCTATAATCTCAGTACATAAGTTTGAAGACTTAATTGTACCTAGGTTTTTTTGGTTTGATTTTGAGTTTGCTGCATCCTTGTACAACATGTAAGGAGTACCTGTCTCGATTTGAGATTCTAAGATTTTGAACCAAAGGTCTTGTGCTTTGATTGTTTTTCTTCCTTTCCCTGCTTTTTCATATTTCGTGTACAACGCTTCGAATTCAGCACTGTGCACATCTGAAAGACCTGGACATTCGTGCGGACACATTAAAGTCCACTCTCCATTTTCTTTCACACGTTGCATGAATAAATCTGGGACCCATAAAGCATAGAATAAATCTCTTGCTCTTTGCTCTTCTTTACCGTGATTTTTCTTCAAGTCTAAGAAGTCAAATACATCAGCATGCCAAGGCTCCAAGTACATTGCGAAAGAACCTTTACGTTTTCCCCCACCTTGATCTACGTATCTAGCAGTATCGTTAAATACTCTTAACATTGGAACAATACCGTTAGAAGCACCATTTGTTCCTTTGATGTATGAACCTGTCGCACGAATGTTGTGCATAGCCAATCCAATTCCACCAGCTGATTGAGAAATCTGAGCACATTGCTTTAATGTGTCATAAATTCCTTCAATACTATCTTCCTTCATTGTTAAAAGGAAACATGATGACATTTGCGGTTTAGGCGTTCCAGAGTTAAACAACGTTGGTGTTGCGTGTGTAAACCATCCTTCTGACATTAAATTATATGTCTTAATTGCCGAGTCGATATCTTTTTTGTGAATTCCAACGGAAACACGCATCAACATTTGTTGTGGGCGTTCTGCAATCATTCCGTTCAATTTCATCAGGTACGAGCGCGTCAACGTTTTAAAACCAAAATAATCGTATCTAAAGTCTCTATCGTAAATAATGCTTGAATCAAGACGGTCCTTATTTTCCATCATGATCTCATAAACATCGTCTGCAACTAATGATGCATTTTCTCCCGTTTTTGGATCAATGTAATCGTGCATATCTGTCATTACTTCAGAGAAAACCTTCTTTGTTTCTTTGTGCAAGTTTGATACAGCAATACGTGAAGCTAATAACGCATAATCAGGATGATCAATTGTTTTTGCGGCTGCCACTTCAGCTGCAAGGTTGTCTAGTTGTGTTGTTGTAACTCCATCGAATAATCCTTCTATTACCTTCATGGCAACAGCTTCAGGGGATACTAATGGGTCTAATCCGTAACACATCTTTACGATGCGCGCTGTAATCTTATCGAACTTTACGGCCTCTTTTCTTTCGTCTCTTTTTACTACGTACATTGGCGCTGGTCTATTTTGTGGTTCTGTGTGTGTCTAGTGTCTTATTTTCTTTGTTTAAAAATCTTCGTCAATTGTAAATGTTTGATCTGCATCATTATTCAAAACTCCAGATTTTTGGTATTCACCAACTCTTTTTTCAAAGAAGTTCGTTTTACCTTGAATTGAAATCATTTCCATGAAATCAAATGGGTTCGTTGCGTTGTACACTTTTTCGTTTCCTAATTCCAACAATAATCTATCGGCAACAAACTCAATGTACTGGGACATTAAATCGCTATTCATTCCGATTAATTTAACTGGAAGTGCTTCAAGAATAAATTCTTTTTCAATATCTACGGCGTCAATAATAATTTTCTGAACCGTTTCTTTTGGAAGTTTATCAACGATGTGGTTCGTGTATAATAAACATGCGAAATCACAGTGCAACCCTTCGTCTCTTGAAATTAACTCGTTAGAGAAAGAAAGCCCTGGCATCAATCCTCTTTTCTTCAGCCAGTAAATTGAACAGAAAGACCCTGAGAAGAAAATTCCCTCTACCGCTGCAAATGCAACAAGTCTTTCTGCAAATGATCCTTCATCAATCCAACGCAAAGCCCAATCTGCTTTTACCTTAACACAGTCCATTGTGTCGATAGCATTAAACAAATACTCTTTGTCCTTAGTGTCTTTTATGTAAGTGTCTATTAAAAGCGAATACGTTTCAGAGTGAATGTTTTCAACTGCTACTTGGAATCCATAGAAAAACTTTGCCTCAGTGTACTGAACTTCCGATAAAAAATTCTCTGCTAAGTTTTCATTTACAATTCCATCTGATGCCGCGAAAAAAGCCAGTACGTGTTTAACAAAATGCCGTTCATTATCGTTAAGCTTGGTGTCCCAATCAATTAAGTCGGCTTGAAGATCAATCTCTTCGGCTGTCCAGAAACTAGCTTCGGCTTTTTTGTAGAATGCCCAAATATCATCGTGTTGAATTGGGAATAGAACAAATCTGTTGTTGTTCGCTACTAATATTGGTTCTGTTTGTTCCATTACTCTAATTTTTAACGTATATATGTCCTTACGAAAAACTGTGATTTTTCGTTTTTTACTATTCTAAAAGTTTATATTTCCTCTATTAAATCGGATGCGTTGTCAGCAGATGATTCGCTTACTAGAGGCATACAAAAATTGTCAAAATTCTTCCCTTAACCAACTAAAGAAATTCACAATTCCTTAACGTTATTAACATTCGGTTTGCGAATCCCTTTAAAGACAATCGTTAAGGACTTTTTCAACACCTCTAATAAAGATATTCACAGTGCTTCTTCTTAACTTTGTCGATAAATATTCCGTATTCATCGTAACCTGTTGACAGTAGGCGGTTTGATGTCTATTCTATAAAAATAAGACTCTTTTGCTCCTTTGTCAATACATTATAATTGTTATTTTGAACACTCATTTGTTCATAGTTTTGATTCTCATACTCAAACCCCCTGCATGCCTCAAAATAAATTTCTAAAACTTCTTTCGTTAATTAAAGACCTTGGGCATTTAGTCTATCCTTCCTCCTGTTTAGCATGTGAAAATGAACTCGCCACCAATGAAAATCATATTTGTTCTGTTTGTGATAACGATCTTGTTCGAACTTCGTTTCACCTATTTGATGAGCCTACGGAAACGGACAAGCGTTTTTGGGGTCGTGTTCAGTTAAAACGAACCTATTCGCACTTCTATTATAAAAAAGGGGCAGCAATTCAACAAGTGCTCTTCAATTTAAAATACAAGAACGATTCAGCCATCGGGGAATATTTCGGAAGAGAAATCGGGAAAAGCATCAGTTCAATTGATGGTTTCAAAACAGCAGATGCCATAATTCCGATTCCCTTACATTATAAGAAAGAATTTATCAGAGGCTACAATCAAAGTGAGGCACTTGCGAAAGGATTATCAGACATTATTAATGTCCCTGTTAAATCCAATTATACAAAACGCACCAAGCATTCAGAAACGCAAACCAAAAAGACAAGGTTTCAACGGTGGGACAATGTGAGTTCCATTTTTGCTATTCACAAGTCGATGAAAGATTTGAAGCACATTATAATTATTGACGACGTTGTTACAACAGGCTCAACGATGGAAGCCTTGATTCGCTCTATTCAAGATGTCGCTCCAACAATCGAGGTGAGTGTTGTCACTTTGGCAATTGCTTAGATCAATAGAAAACTAAGGTTGTGTTAATAAAATGCACTATTAGTTATTATCGAAAGTAAACCATTGTTTGCATAAAAAACTCTAATTTTAGATAAACAAAAATAACTATGCGTATACCCATCATAACCATTATAGTCTTTGCTATTAGTCTTCACACCACTGCTCAAAAAATACAAGTTGGGCCTGAAGTTGGAATGAACTTAATTAAGGTAGAATCACAAGATATAGGTAATGATTTTCAGCCAGGACTGTTTGGTGGGGCAGCTTTAGACTACAAAATATTTGATCATTTTTCTGTTCGAACAGGTGTCTATTTCTCGCAATCACGTCACGCATATGGTTCTGCAGACACAAGCGAATTGGATATTTTAGACGGTCTTCTTGACTCCTCATTTACCATTCCTGGAGTTGATTTAAACACGTACACCTCAGTTCAAGGAAGACGCTCTCATTCTTACCTTCAAGTTCCAATTCAAGCGAATTTCTCATTCAACGAAATACAACTATTTGTTGGTGGATATATGGGGTTCATGATTGCTGGAAGGCAAAAGCAAACAACGATTGAGCGTTCACCGATTATGGAAAACATTGACCTTGCTGACCTTGGAATCAATGATCCAACTGGTCTTTTTTCTAGCTTTCTTCCTCAACCGTATAAGGAAACCTACTTAGAAACAAAGGGAACGGATAATTTTCGCTTGTTTGATTATGGTTTGAAGCTAGGTTTGGGGTATCAAATGAAGCCGTTTGGGGTTCAAGCAATGTATTCTTTTGGTTTAACAGATTACAGAAGTCAAACGACTACCGAAGCATTTCGTGGAAATCGTTTTTTTCAATTCAGTGTTCGCTATATGCTCCCGCTCGGCACAAAGACATCGCAAAGTAGTATTCGTTAAATCCTTCAAGGTTAATCAGCTTCGATTTAAGCTAAGCTTTTGCAATGTAGAAACATTCATTTTTGTGTTCTAACAATTTGCTTTAAACTACTTTTGAACAAATGTCAAATTCAAAGCGGAAATTTTTAATCATTGGTGCGGGGCTTTCGGGTGTGAGCGTAGCTATTCAACTGATACGAAAAGGGGCGGATGTTACCTTGATGGACGACAGTGTGAATTTCAGTTCTTACGTTGCTGCTGGTATGATTAATCCTCTTGTTTTTAGACGTATGACCAAAAGTTGGCGCGTTGATGAATTCATTCCTTATCTGAAAGAATTTTACAGAGGACTCGAAACAGAAATGAATTCCTCTTTCTTTCACGAGATTCCCATTCGACGTTTGTTTTCAACTGAACAGGAGCGGGATTTTTGGCTTAAGAAACAAGAGCGCGAAGATTTTGAGCCTTACATGAACAAAGTGACTGACGCAGATTATACTTTTTCTGGAGGCAAAAACCCATTTGGTTCTGGACGTGTTAAGGAAACCTTCTATGTTGAAGTTCTACCTTTTTTTGAAAAAGTAAAAAAATGGATTTCAGACCGTGGAACCATTGTAAACAGAGCATTTAATTCAGACAACCTTTCTGGAACCGTTTACAATGAGGTCGAATACGATGACATCATTTTTTGTCAAGGGTATTTAAACCCCACTAATGAATGGTTTGGTTCGCTGCCATTGGATCAAACGAAAGGAGAAACATTGACAATTAAGTCGGCACAGCTGCCAGAAGATTCCTCTTTGAACCGTAAGTGCTTTATTTTACCGAAAGGAAATCATACCTTCAAAATAGGATCTACGTATAGTTGGAACGATCCTACAACGCATGTTACAGAAGAGGCAAGAACTGAAATTTTAAACAACCTTTCCTATATCATTGATGAAAAAGTAGAGGTTATTGACCAAGCGGCTGGAATTCGACCAACGACAAGAGACCGTAGGCCTTTGTTGGGAACACATCCTGAATTTCGAAACTATCACATTTTTAATGGCCTTGGTGCTAAGGGCTATATGCTAGCGCCTTTGATCTCTTCAGAGTTCGCAGATTACCTGTTAGAAGGGGACGATCTTGATAAAGAAGTAAACATTACACGTTACAATTCAGTAATTCATAGCCCGAAGAGTAAATAAAAGCCGAAATACCTCTATATTTACATTAATACTAATGAGTCAATGTTTTCTACATCTGAATAAACCACGTGTTATTACGTGGTTATTGGATCAAGAACAATTGTTAAATTTGCACCACATATTAAATACTAATGCCGAATCCACTTATGAAATTCACACAAATATCTTTAGCCTTTGTCTTAATGGCACTTTGCATAACAGGCTGTACAAAAGAAACGATCACAGGAACGTCTTCTATGTTTCTAACCGTAGAGGAAAAAAACGAAGTTCTTTATTTCCATTATTCACATGTTGATTCAATCAACAGCGGTAATGCTGGATATACTACTTTTTCTGCACAATTAGATTCTTATGATTCACTTCATGTTCTAGCAACCATTACTGGTGGTCTCTTGGACGGATCGAATAATGACACAATTTATACTTCTCACATGGCGCAATATGGGATCTTAACGCTTCCGTTTTATCAAAGCAATTTAGGCGCTCTACCGTTCCAACAGGCAATAATAAACCACACACAATCGTCAACAGTTGTTGCAAATGCTGCTTATGAATTGAACTTTGATGATCCGAGTAAAATTGTAATCAATACGACAACTCAGTTTTTCGAAGACCTTGAAGACTCCGTCTTTTTATCTGTATATGTAATCGTTGATAGTATTGTTGCAAATCAAGCTGGTCATCCAGATGGTGCCTCGACAATTCATAGAAAAGTTGTCGCTGATATTGGACGCCTTGACGGTTTCAACGTGCCTCAATACCACGGATACAAAGTTGCTTCTGGTGTAATCGAAAAAGGATACAAATTCAACTTAACTTTTGAAGCAGATCGCCAACCAACTTGGACAGATACCTCTTTAATTTCTGTCGGTCTTGTAATTACAACGCGAGACGCAACTGGGAAACCAGTATTCGTAAATGCCCATACCCAATATTAAAAAGATTTTATAATGAAACAATTTTTAACTGTAGCCCTAATCTGTTTATCACTTACAGCTTTTGGTCAGGAGCGCAGAAACCGAGTTGGATTGAACCAATATATTCCTTTAGATATGCATCTTGGAATGAAGTTTAGTGCAAACAGTTCCTTTTCAGCCTTCAAACTAGAAACCACAGATGCTGTAGAGTCAACAATTTCAGGGAGCGAATCCCTTGGAGGAGGTTTTGGTTTTTTTCTTCGCCGTGATTGGGACAATGGTTTCTCGATTCAACCGGAGCTTAACTTCCATTTTAGAACGGGAAAAGTGCGAACATCTCACATTTTTGCGCCGGATACAATGATGACGATTACCAAAGGCATCTTAACTAATTTCACAACTGTGACTGTTGAAATTCCATTATACCTTAAGTACAGATGGGAATTAATCCCACTTCACAAAGGAGCTTACAAGGCTGGAAGTGCATTTTCTATTTTCTTGGGGCCTAGAATCGCCCTTGCTCCTTATACAAAACGATCTGTTGGAAGAAACATTTTTACTCAAATTTACGATCAAGACTCACGTCTGGTGGAAACAGATGTTGAAGGAATAAGAACTCGCTTCGCACCAGTTATATCGATGGGGGTTGCTGCAGGGCTTGATTATGAGTTACATGGCGGCTTTATTGTGTTTGCTTCTTACTACCGTGGGTTGACATCGCATTCGATTAAAGAGTACGGTTATAGACTTTTGGATAACCGTCTAGAAGTTGGAATTGGAGCACGTTTCAAATAAATGTATACCAAGGAAGATATTTTTGTAATTTTGTATTTAGAATCAAACTAAATAAGAAATATTATGTACCCACCAGAATTAGTTAAGCCAATGAAAGAGGATTTAACGGATGTTGGATTTAACCAACTCGTTACTCCTGATTCGGTAGATGAAATAATAGAAAACAGTGGTGAGAGTTTATTGTTGGTTGTAAATTCAGTTTGCGGTTGTGCAGCTGGAAATATGAGACCTGGAGTAAAGCTTTCATTAGCAAATGATAAAAAACCTAGCACATTAGCAACAGTATTTGCTGGAGTAGACGGTGAGGCAACAACTCAAGCCCGTAAGCACTTCTTGCCTTATCCTCCATCTTCACCTTCAATTGCTCTTTTTAAAGATGGCAAATTAGTTCACTTTTTAGAAAGACATCACATTGAAGGCGGAACAGCTGCAATGATTGCTGAAAACTTATCAGAAGCTTACAACGAGTACTTCTAGTTTTCCATTCAAATTTTATTAAGGCGTCTGCGGTTCAACCGAGACGCCTTTTTTATTTCAATTAAATGACCTTTATTCGCCTCGTACGTGCAGACTCCAGACACGCAGACTTCCTGACTTTAGTCGACCTGCTCAATGCCGATCTAGCAATTCGCGATGGTGACGATCATGAATTTTACCAACAGTTCAATGGCTTAGAAGTGCTGAAAAATGTAGTCGTGGCTTATGACAACGACGTTGCAATAGGCTGTGGTGCTTTTAAAAAGTTTGATGCTTATTCGGTTGAAATCAAGCGAATGTATACAAAGCAAGAAGCCCGTGGAAAAGGTTTGGCGACAATGGTTTTAAAAGAACTTGAAGCTTGGGTCAAAGAAAACAGCTACACTTCAAGCATTCTGGAAACAGGGTTCAAACAACCAGAAGCCATCGCGCTCTATAAAAAGAATGGATACTCACTTATTCCCAATTACGGCCAGTACAAAGGTGTTGAGACAAGTGTTTGCTTTAAAAAAATGCTCCAATAAGCTTTACGTCAAAACCTTAAGATTGTGGCGTCTTTTTATTGTCGAGGTGTTAACTTAGTAAATCCAATTTTTCATCCCAGAACCGATCGTACACACTGAGCCAATTTTGAATTTCCTCTTGAGTTGAGATTGCCTTCCAAACCGCATCAATTGAATGGTAAAAAACTTGTTCTTTGATCATTACGTCTTTCATCTCAGTAAAATTAATTACACCCGAAACTATACAGTTGCACATGTAATCCTCCTTTATTGATCGGTAGCTTTTGGGTTGCTTATTCTTCCTTTGTCGTTTTAAACTTTAAAACAACGCCCCCACTAAACGTGTTTGAGTCGCTACTGTTTTTTCCTGAAAGAATTGTGCTTAATGATAAAAAAGCGCCCCAGCGGTCTCCAATGGACGCATATACTACTCCACCAACCCGTTCATAAGAGACTCCCAGTTCGCGAAATGATTCCAACCCACCTGCACCAAAGTTCTTTCCTCCGATCCCAAGTTGGTAATCGTACCAGACATCGAAGTACCATTTTTTGTAAATAAAGCCTGCCTTGGCTGACGCGACATACGCGGATGGAACACTGTTGATCGAATAATTATAACCTGTTTGGGCCTGAACAAACCAATTTTGAGCGTGTTTAAACTGCACGACTAACTTAGGTTGCACTGTCACCGCCTGTTGACCAATTGCCTGTCCTGATTCAGTATTGTAATTCCAAGCAGGAACAGAAACACCCAATGCTGGAGCAATGGTCACTTCACCAGCGTCAAACCTCGATTCATAAAGTTTGTATTTCGCATAAAGCGACAAATCTTGAGGTGTAAAGTTTATAACTGGAAGACTCGCAATGAGGTTCCATTTATCACTTAACCCATAAACACCATATAGCCCAATGATTGATTGGTCTCTTTTGTAAAAAATTGGGCTTACGCCAGCAAAATAGATTCTTGAATAAACATACGTTCCAGAAATTGCTATATCCAAATCCCCTTTGGGTTTAAAAAAACCATCTACGTTTCCTTGAGTGAAACCAAGACAACTCAGAAACAAAAAGAAAGAAAGACAAGCTGCCTTCATCTAGTTCAACAATGATGTAATTTTTTCACTCATTGGTTTCACTTGAGAATTAAAATGTCCGATCAACTGTCCATTTTCATCAACAAGATACTTTTCGAAATTCCAATTTACTTTACTGCTGTCAGCCCCATTTTTCTCTTTAGACGTCAACCACGTATAAATTGGGTGTTGGTCATCACCTTTGACATTTACTTTCGAAGCCATCAAGAAGGTTACACCGTAATTTTTTTCGCAAAAACTTTTGATTTCAGTTTCAGTTCCCGGCTCTTGTCCACCAAACTGATCGCAAGGAAAACCAATAAGAACTACATCTTCACCAAATTGAGCGTGCAACTCTTGTAGCTCCTTATATTGGCCCGTAAACCCGCATTCGGAAGCTACATTTACAAACAATACTTTCTTTCCTTTGAAAGTTGAAAGGCTCGTTTCATTTCCTTCAATATCTTTGAATGAAAGGCTATGTATAGCATCAGTTTGGGCGTTCGACATAAGTGTGACAAGCAATAGTGCTGTGGATAATATTAATTTCATAAACTAAACCTACGCTTTCCTTAGTTAAAATAAAAGGCACAGATGAGAAGATTTAGTAAATGGTTCCAATTCTCTAGAAACAAAAAAGTTGCAAGGAGCTTGAACTCCAAGAATTGAGCATTTTCTGTTGGTTTTTCTTGAGTACATGATTACATTTATTGGCATATCACTTTAACCCATATAAATGGAAATCAAAAAAATATTTGAAAATAACGAAGAATGGATCGCTTCCAAACTTGAGAAGGATTCAGAATACTTCAAAAACCTAGACAAAGGACAAAACCCTGAAATATTATACATCGGATGTTCGGACAGTAGGGTTACGGCTGAGGAATTAATGGGAGCAGAACCAGGAGAAGTTTTCGTTCACCGTAACATTGCCAATATGGTAACAAGTATAGATTTAAATGTAATGTCTGTTCTGAACTATGCTGTTCGGCATTTAAAAGTTAAGAGTGTTGTTGTTTGCGGACATTACTCCTGTGGAGGAGTCAAGGCTGCAATGGAATCTGCCGATCTCGGAATTTTAAATCCATGGCTGAGAAACATTCGAGATGTTTATAGAATACACAAAAATGAGCTAAACGCTATTAAAGACGAAAAGAAAAAATACGATCGTTTGGTTGAGCTAAATGTTAAAGAGCAATGCATTAACTTAATAAAAACTGCAGCTGTTCAACAGGCCCATAAGGAATATGATCTTCAAGTTCATGGATGGGTATTTGACATATATACTGGAAAACTAATTGATTTAAAAATCGATTTGCATAAAGAACTAAAAGACATTAAAGAAATCTATCACTTGGATTGAAACAAACACCCTTCAGAAAACGATATTCAGCAGGCATTTTGAAAAAAATGTCTGCTTTTTTGTAACCTCTTGTTTGTTCTGCATCTCTAAGCTTTTATAAACCGTTAATTTAAATAGTTATGATAGTAGTTGAAGTTTTAGTACCTATGATCTTTTTTGCCACAGTCTTTGGCATTTTATTTCTGTTCTTTTCAACACGCAACAGAGAACGTTTAGCAATGATTGAAAAAGGGGTCGACCCATCAATCTTTACGACTAAACTGAGCCGTATAGGAATTAAGATTGGGTTATTGGCGGTCGGAATTGCATTGGGTGTTTTGTTTGGTCAGTTGATTAGACATACAACCAACATGGATGAAGAACCAGCAACCATTTCTATGATTTTCCTTTTTGCAGGAGCAGGATTGGTTGTTGAGCATTTCTTAGCGAGGAAAGAAAAGCAAGCTTAATTGCATAGTAATATGGTCGACTTAGACGATAAAATACACATTCAACAGGTTTTAGACGGAGAAACCGCGTCATTTACCCATTTGGTGGATAAGTACAAAGACATGGTCTTTACAGTCATCTATCAAATTCTACGTCAACGCGAAGATGCTGAAGATGCAGCGCAAACCGTTTTCATTAAGGCATTTAAAAATTTAGCCGGTTTTCAGGGAGACTCCAAGTTCTCTACATGGCTTTATACCATCGCTTATAGGACAGCGATCGCAAAAACAAAACTGAAGAAGTTTGACACCGTTGATGACACTTTTCATATTGATATTGCAACTGATCATACATTCCCTCAGCTGGAGGAAATGAAAAAACAGGAGCAAAAGATCTACGTCAAAAAGGCAGTCGACGCACTGCCCGAGATAGAAAGTGCTGTGGTTAGTTTGTTCTACATGGATGAATGCTCAATTCAAGAAATCGTAGCTATAACAAAACTCACAGAATCCAACGTTAAGGTGAAGCTGCATAGAGCAAGAAAAGCACTGAAGGCCAGTTTAGAGGGACTCCTTCAACAAGAAATGAAATCGATTATCTGATGGAAGAGAAGAACAAAGACCTATTGAAACAAGGAATGATGGAGACAAAGCCCGACTTTACTTTATCAATAATGGACCAAATTAACGCAGAAGAAGAAGCGTTATCAACTGTTCTTTCCGAACAAGGGGTAATGAAACCCTCTCTGGATTTTACAGCTAATTTGATGGCTCAATTGGAAGGAAAAGTTCCAGCGAAAGCGTATGCTCCTATCATTTCTAAACGAACTTGGATATTCATCACTGCTGCCTGCATTGCGCTAACAATCTTCGTTTTGTCAACAGCACAACAAGGATCAAGTCAAGCGTTTGAATACCTAAATACACTGGATATTTCCGGTAAAGTTTCTTCGGTATTTAAGGAAAGCTACGGACTGCTTTATATTGCATTTGGAGTTCTCGTCTTGTCAATCGGGCTAACAATTGAACAACGGTTCGGGAAGAAAATAAACCCTTAGAATTACGTACCCATTTATCACCCCCTTTGTATGTATTACCCTTCGAACACTGCTTAACTTTGTGTAAAACGGAAACCAAATGGGACAACTAATTGAAATTAATCAAGGAGAGATTTTGGTGAAATTCCCCTCTCCAACAGCGGGGAGAATTACATTTAAGGAATTGAGAATAACCAACGAACAGCACATGCTCGACGGAGGATTTCTGCCGCTCAAACTTGACATGCAAGAAATTGGTGAACACAGTTATTCTGCCGTTTCAACAATGGAAATTACTTACACAGAAAAGTGCGAAAGCTCTGATGGGGAAGCAACAGCTGATGTGAATGTGAATAAAACTAGCCCTACTCTGTACGACAGAAAGGGGCTTTCTTTTTTTAATTTATAACACCTGAATCCCAGAGCATTTTATAATGCCCCACATTTTCCAGTGTTACTAATTTTGAGTTTGGTGTTAATTGTTCAATTGTTTTCGAATGCTCCGTGTTACTTTAAGGTTCAGTACAAGCTATTAACGCAAAATTCAATCTAAATCTGCCCTAAATACCACAATCCATTTCGGAGCACCAACACAAAAACCTCATCAAGTTCACCCTTTGGACCAAACTTAATTGGAACTGAAGCCGTATTTCCTTCGATTTTTAATTCTCCTACAACCTGACCTTGGCTGAAGTATTCTATGAATTCTTTTTCGCGTTCTTGGGGGGCATTGGCCACATTGCACATGTTTGAAGTTGGGCCATCATTTTCTCCCATCGGGTCACAGAGCGTTGATAAAACTGAATAATCCTTCGTTCGTGCAGCTTCAAAAACGGCTTCAACAACCTTAACAGGATCGTTCTGAAAAGTCTCTTCGGTTCTCATCTCCGCTTCATAGTTCACTGTTGGCAACAATTCATTGTCAGTCGTGTCCATCTTACCCTCTGTTTGAACAAAAGGCTTTTGCGCGCTCTGTTCCTCACTAGAACATCCAGTGAACAGGACAACAATTGGAATTATTAGCAACAAATACCTCATTGAGTTACTCTTCCATTTTAAATACTCTTTCCGTAGTTCCATCATTGTAAATGAAGATCAAAACTGTGTTGGTTTTAAACGGTGTTTCTCTGCCCATTAAATCCGTAATCTTAACGAGTTCTGCAGTGCTAGTTGTGAGTTCACCAATCGATGCATCATCCGGTGCAACGTAATGAAAGTGACAAGAAGAAGTGTCAACATGAACTGTTCCACAAGGATCCGTGAAGGTAATCTCAACAGCATAAGATCCTGTTTCAAGTGGACTATACGTTTGGTTCGTTTCGTCAATAACGGCGTAGTTGTCATCGCAATCCAACCATTGGTAGGTCGCGCCACCTTGTTCTGCAGTTAGTGATGTCGCATCTTGATCTACGTCATTGTTTAACGTGAAGAAACACGCAACGTCAAAGCTTAACCCCACGTCATAGGCCGCGTTTGATGCTGCCCAGGCCGTGTTTACAACAGTGGCACAAACCAAAGGGTTGTTCGTACAATCAAGGTTAATGTTCAAACCGTTGTTCGCTTGCAAACAAGCCAACTGATTGTTGTTACAGAACAAATCAACGAGTGTTGGGTTTTGCGTTACATCCAACGATGTCAGCACATTGTCATTGCATAGCAACAAGTCCAATCCTGCACACTGCGTCACGTCCAATGCTGTCAATGAGTTTCCATAACAGCGCAAATCTGCCAACAAAGATGTTTGAGGGACAATCAACGATGTTAATAGATTGTCATGGCAATAAAGGCTGTTGAGCGATAGGTTTTGAGAAGCATCTAAGGTTGTCAATTGATTTTGGTGACAACGTAAGGTGTTTAAGTTCGTGTT
>JBLHVW010000065.1:0-19369 GCA_047628775.1 Salibacteraceae bacterium
AAATGACGACCAAGCAAAAACGAATGTAAATACAAAACTAAGTAGCAAGGAGTTCTTCATAATTCTTTAACTTTTATTTAATATTAAGTTCTTTTAGATGCCCATTAAATCAAAAACTTGCGGTGCAATCGAAAATAAATTAATTAGTACAGATTATATAGACAGTTGAGAATGTAAAAGGTTTAACCTAGTGATAAAATCACTACTTTTTAAAGTCAAAATTTAGGTCACAAAAAAAGGCTACTCAAAAAGTAGCCTTTCAATAGTGTATATTTAATTCTTAGACTAGAACTTCAACGCAAGACCACCATTAACAATAGCACTGTGTCCAAATCCTAATTGCATGTTTATACCAAGATTATCAGTAAAGAAATAACGCACTCCAACACCAAGTCTAATAGCAACTGGGATAAGAGTTACAGAAACATTTGCAGTCGCTGCATCAAAATCAGGATCAGTTGACGTAAAAGTGAAATTTCTGTTTTTATAACCAGCTCCAACCATACCATAGAAATCTACATTATCATTATCAAGGAAGTGATAGTTAAACGTAACAATTGCACTAATCTTTGAAGTCTTGAATTCATCTGTATAAGTTACAGGATCAAAATCGTTAGTTACAGGATTAAAAACACTAGAGTTATAATCAAAAGCTACCTTAGCGTTACTGAAAGCAACATCAACTCCAACACCAAATTTATCTGCTACCATATATTCACCACGAATACCAAGAGGTCCAACTCCACCAGAACTAAGGTTTGTTTCTGTTCCATTAGAATACAATGCTGTAAATACAGAAGCATATATGTTCGGGAAACCATAGTATACATCAATTGATACATTACCCTGCTCTAAGGCTTGAGCTGAAACATTTGAAGTTGAAAGAGCAATCGCTCCGAAACAAATAAGTATTAATTTTTTCATAATAATTTTTAATTAGGTTATTTTGGCTCTAAACTAGTCAAATAAAACTAACCCTTTATCGCACGAATACATTTTAACTAAAAATTAAGACTATATCACGTGATATCACGTGATATCACGTGATATCACGTGGTGTTGCTTGGTATTACGTGGTGTTGCTTGGTATTACTTGGCATTGCATTGTTGATTCTCAAATATTTGTAATTCAAAAGGCACTCTATACGAAGCTCGATGAGACAACAATTTTATTCAAAAGGGGTTCTCGATTTCAAGAACCTCTTTTTTTGATTTGAACTTAAATTAAAGTTATCGGTTTTAGGAAGTTCAAAAGAATCTTGTAATCTTGTAAAGATTCATAGTATTGTTGAAGTACCCAAACTACTACTATGAAACAGTAACAACGCTACTAACTGATATTTTTTTTTAGCAGCTAATTATTTTACACCTGATCGAAAAGATTGTTTTTATGGGCCTTTGCTCCCAAGACTATAAGGATGATTTTGGTAATGGCATGTTTGTAAAAAACTCAATCGCCTTTGGTTTCGACATTGGCATGTTTAAAAAATAAGATCATTTTAAAGAATAAAAAAAGGCGTCTCAGTTGAACCTAGACGCCTTTTTTAAACTCTATATTTTTCTTATCCGTTTTGCGTTTTGATCAAGTTCAATGCAGATCCTGCTTTGTACCATTCAATTTGCTGTGAGTTGTATGTGTGATCCAATTTGATAGAATCAGAAGAACCGTCAGCGTGAACAACATCCAGCGTCAATTGCTTACCAGGTGCGAATGCGTTCAAATCAGAGAAATTGAATGTATCGTCTTCTTTAATTTTATCGTAATCAGATTCAACGTCGAAAGTTAATCCTAACATCCCTTGTTTCTTCAAGTTGGTTTCGTGGATCCGAGCAAATGATTTAACGATAACCGCTTTCACACCTAAGTGACGTGGTTCCATTGCTGCATGCTCACGAGATGAACCCTCACCATAATTATGATCTCCAACAACGATTGTATCAATTCCAGTTGCTTTATATGCTCTTGCCGTAGCAGGAACTTCTCCTTTTGCACCTGTCAATTGGTTTACAACTTCATTTATACCACCTCCATACGCGTTTACAGCACCAATCAAACAGTTGTTTGAAATGTTATCCAGGTGACCTCTGTATCTCAACCATGGTCCAGCCATAGAGATGTGATCCGTTGTACATTTCCCTTCCGCTTTGATCAATAATTTTGCTCCTTCAATATTTCCACCGTCCCATGCTGCGAAGGGAGACAGCAATTGCAAACGCTCTGAATCAGGGCTTACAACAACATTAATCCCGCTTCCGTCTTCTGCGGGTGCTTGATAACCATTGTCTTCTACATCAAATCCTCCTTTTGGCAATTCATCTCCTTTAGGCGGATCCAATTTAATTTGCTCCCCATTCTTATTGGTTAATGTATCTGTAATCGGGTTAAAATCCAACCGTCCAGAAATTGCAATTGCGGCAACCATTTCCGGTGAAGCAACAAAGGCATGCGTGTTCGGGTTTCCGTCAGCACGCTTGGCAAAGTTTCTATTGAATGAGTGCACGATGCTATTTTTCGGTGCATTCTTTGGGTCAGAATATCTTGCCCATTGACCGATACAAGGTCCGCAAGCATTCGTAAAGATTGTTGCATCTAAATCTTCAAATGATTTCATTAAACCGTCTCTTTCAGCAGTAAATCGTACCGTTTCAGAACCTGGGTTGATCCCAAACTGAGCTTTAGTTTCTAATCCTTTGTCAACTGCTTGTTGCGCAATTGATGCCGCTCTTGCAAGATCTTCATATGAAGAGTTCGTACAAGAACCAATAAGTCCCCATTCAACATCTAAAGGCCAATCATTCGCTTTCGCTTTTGCATTCATTGATCCTACTTGCGTCGCCAAATCTGGAGTAAAAGGTCCATTTAAGTGAGGCATTAATGTATCCAAATCGATTTCAATTACTTGATCGAAATAGCTTTCTGGATTCGCATAAACCTCATTATCACCTGTTAAGTGTTCTGCAACTTCATCAGCCGCATCAACAATATCTTGACGATCTGTAGCTGCTAGGTACCTTCTCATTGAATCATCGTAACCGAATGTTGAAGTTGTTGCTCCAATCTCAGCTCCCATATTACAAATAGTTCCTTTTCCAGTACAAGACAATGAAAGTGCACCATCTCCGAAGTATTCAACAATTGCACCTGTACCACCTTTAACAGTTAATATTTCAGCAACTTTTAAGATGACATCTTTAGGAGCCGTCCAACCGTTTAATGTTCCGGTTAACTTAACGCCAATCAATTTTGGCATTTTAAGTTCCCATGCCATTCCTGCCATAACATCGACAGCATCAGCACCACCAACACCAATAGCTACCATTCCAAGTCCACCTGCGTTCACAGTATGCGAATCTGTTCCGATCATCATTCCACCTGGAAACGCATAATTTTCAAGAACAACTTGGTGAATAATTCCAGCTCCAGGCTTCCAGAAACCGATCCCGTATTTATCACAGACAGAACTTAAGAAGTTGAATACTTCGTTGTTCTTATTAATTCCGTCTTGTAAATCTTTATCTGCTCCAAGCTTGGCTTGAATCAAGTGATCTGCGTGAGTAGTTGAAGGCACAGCGACTTTCGTTTTTCCAGCTTGCATAAATTGCAAAAGAGCCATTTGAGCCGTTGCATCTTGCATTGCCACTCTATCCGGAGCGAAATCAACGTAAGAATTCCCACGTTCGTGCTCTGTTTTTGCATCGCCTTCCCAAAGGTGCGTATACAATATTTTTTCTGCCAGTGTCAGAGGTTTACCAACAATTTTTCTAGCTGCAGCAACGCGGCTAGGGTATTTTGCGTAAACCGCCTTGATCATATCTAAGTCGAATGCCATACTCTTGTGCGATTAGTTTTTGGTGTTAATTCTAAGAGTCGCGAATTTAATAAATTATTAAGGAAGATTAGGACTGCTATTGGAAAAATCGACATATTGAATCAATAGCGTCCTAAATGTTTTAGAAAAAGCGGAATAATAAGAGATGGAATCCTGTATCTCTTATTATCTTTGAGCTGCACAACAAAACACACCTTCTCTTCTGTCAAATACAGCACTTTTTTCTAAATAACATCATAATTAGACCGTTCGAAATTCAACAAATTGGTCAAGAAAAAAACAAACTGACAAACATTGCAAATGTAATACAAGTTAGAACTATTTATTCTCAATGTTGTTTTGCCAATTCGCCAAAAGTCAGTCGGCATATAATAATAGTAACGGTCTGCGATCTGCAAATGTAAATTTAAATTTAAATTTACATTTAAATTATTTGGGAGTAAATAAAGCACCTTCAAAGTTTAGGACAGCACCCAAAGTTTAAGCAGGTAAAATTCAGAATTAAATCAAAAATATTCTTGTTAGACTTTACCACAATTAATTTGTGTTTAAGCATCTTTGATTGGGCTAAATATAAAACCTCAAAACGAGCTGTTAAAATGCATACACTTCTTGATTTTGATGGTAATCTAACCGCTTATGTATCTATTACCAATGGAAAAACAGCTGATAATAAAGGAGCTTATGATGTTCCACTATTAAAAGGAAGCCTCATCGTTGCAGATCATTTTTACAACGACTGTTAAATGTTTGGGACAGCAAAGGCATTTTTTTTTCGCAATAAAGAGAACTTACAATATATTGCAATCCAAGAAAAACAAATGGCAAACATCTTGCACCAGCACATAATGAAAGATGAAATAGTTGAATTGAAAAATGAGTCTTCTAAAACTAAATTCACCAATAAATTAAGAAGAGCAGCGGTTTGGGATGAAGAAAATCAACACGTTATTGAATTAATTACCAATCAATTTAATTGGTCACTAAATACAATTAGTGAATTATATAATAAGCCGATGGCAGGTTGAACTATTTTTCAGAGATATTAAGCAATTACTTCACATTATATCATTTACAGGAACATCTGAAAAGGCAGTAATGATTTAAACTTGGACAGCGTTCATAACAGTTTTGATTGTAAAAGCTTTAAAAGATCAATCCAAATTTGACTGGTATCTTACAAACTTAGTCGCTTTTATTAGATTAAATTTGTTTGTGAAAATTGACCTTTAAAGCTGGCTAGATAGACGATTTGAAGAGCACATTGAACCACTTCCTAAATTAATACAGGGGGGGGGCTCTTTAAAAAAAACACTTTTCGATATGAAACTTGATAAAATGTTTCTGTTTTGGCTTTTTAAATTAATTTAGATCGCTATTAACTTCATACATTCAATATCAAGTTACACATTAGTTCATTGCGTTTCCTTCCAAATTTTAACTTATTTTTGTACTGAATTAACTGAGTTCCATTTTTCATTGGAAAAACTTCAATATTTTCGCTCCTCCCCTACCTTTCAAACGATTTTTTCATATCTTTGCACTCCTGTTTGTAAAAAGACAGGGGACTATTAGTATTAATAACAAAACACAATTTTATGAATTCTTACGAAACTGTTTTCATTTTAACTCCCGTTTTGTCTGAAGAACAGGCAAAGGAAGCAGTGCAAAAATTCGAGAGCGAAGTTGGCTCATTAGGTGGAAAGGTAAAGCATTCTGAAAGCTGGGGATTGCGCAAATTAGCGTACCCGATTCAGAAAAAATCTACTGGATTTTACTTCCTAACAGAATTTGAAGCACCAGGCTCAGCAATTAACGATCTTGAAGTATCATTCAAACGTGATGAACGTGTTATGCGTTTCCTTACTGTTAGAATGGACAAAGATCATTTAGCATATGCTGACAAGCGTAGAGCAAAAATGGGCGCTAAGAAAACTGTAGAAGCTTAATCATTAACATTTAAAAAGAGAAAAAATGGCTCAAAACGATGTAAGGTATTTGACTCCAATTAATATTGAGATCAAAAAAGAAAAATACTGCCGATTCAAAAAGAGTGGTATTAGATTTATCGATTATAAAGATGCTGGTTTCTTATTGAAATTAGTGAACGAGCAAGGAAAAATCTTGCCACGTCGATTAACAGGAACTTCACAGAAGTATCAAACTAGAGTTAACAAGGCTATCAAACGTGCTCGTCACATTGCGGTAATGCCTTACGTTGGCGATATGTTGAGATAGTAATTTGTATAACAAGAAATTTATTTGAAATGGAAGTAATTTTAAAGAAAAACGTAGACAACCTTGGATATACGAACGAACTAGTATCTGTTAAAAACGGATATGGACGTAACTTCTTAATCCCACAAGGATATGCAATTTTAGCAACGGCTTCTGCAAAGAAAGCACACGCTGAAATCATGAAACAAAAATCGCACAAAGATTCTAAAGTTCTTACTGAAGCTGAAGAGCTTGGCAAGAAAATCGAAGCAACTTCAGTGAAAATTATCACGAAGGCTGGTGAGAAAGGAAAAATCTTTGGTTCTGTTAACACTCTTCAATTGTCTGAGGCTCTTAAAGCTGAAGGAATTGATATCGACAGAAAATCATTGAAAATTAAAGATGAGCCAATCCGTGAGGTTGGAACATACGAAGCATCTGCTAACCTTCACAAAGACGTGAAAGCAACATTCAGTTTTGAAGTTGTTGGTGAGTAATTCGCTGAACTAATTTTAAAATCCCTCCTGGTTTTGCCAAGAGGGATTTTTTTTGCCTTTTATTTTCTACTTTAGAGGTACAATACCAACCATGAGAATCACGCTACTACTTCTTTTCTTACTGCTCAATTCTGCAAGCCTTCTTGCTCAAGACACGATTGTTATAAATGAAAACAAGGGCATATTCAATACTTCGATAGCCTATCGCTTCACTATTTATGAGGTGCATGATACTGTTTCCTTCGACTACTTCTTAGATCATGTCAGCGCGTTTAAAGGGGAAAAGCTCAATGGATCTGTTGCAAACCTTGATTTCACTACTGGAACTTACTTCATTCATTTTACGATTGTTAACACCAGTCGAAATGAATATCCATTGCTTCTCGAAACTGCCCGGCCGATAACAAATTCTGTTGAGCTTTATTTCATAAAGCAAAAACTGACATCGCGTTCAGGAGATGCAATGCCATTTAAGGACAAAACGATAGTAACAAATCGTTCAGTACTCCCTTTAATGGCCTATAGACAAGACACGAGCTCTTATATATTAAAACTTAAAAGTGACGGAGAGATTATTAGCCTTCCCATGATCTTTTGGAAAAAAAAGGACTTCTATAAATCGGAACGCAAGGAGCAATTTATAAGTGGAATTTTCTACGGCATTTTCCTTTTTGTTATTATTATTTATTTCACATTCTTCCTCTTATTAAAAGACCGTCTTTTCCTACTTTACATTTGCTATGTGGCATTTTCCGGATTGCTTCAATTCGCATTGGATGGTCATGTTCACGAATACTTTTTTCAAGACGGAGGATATATGACACAGCACTCAGTGATATTTATCGCGGGTGGAACCGTCTTTTTTGCCCTAACCTATGCAACAGTATACCTCGACTTACAAGGAAGGTTAAGGCGTATTTCTCAAGTGTTTTCCGCACTCGTTCTTCTTACCACAATTCTTTCTAGCGTTCCTGGAAGTATTTACGCGACTTGTTATCCAATATGCAATGGCTTCAGTCTTATCGCTCTTGTTTTCCTTCTCTATTCAAGTATTAAGATTCGACGAAAAGACAAATCAATTAGTCTTTTATTTATGGTTGGGCTCTCAGCATTATTATTGGGGGCCATTATCTTTATACTTGGAAATTTCAGCATTATCGACTTCCCGAGTTTAACGCAAAACTCTCTAAAAACGGGAACGTTAATCGAGATAATGTGTCTTTCAATATTAATGGCGGGCAAGTACAAATTACTTCAAGATGAAAAAGAAACAGCACAGAAACAATTATTGGTTCAACTCGAGGAAACGAATTTAAATTTGGAAATCGAAGTTGCAGAACGAACGAAAGAGATTGAAAAGCAAAGAGCTCTATTAAAGGATAAGAATAAGGATTTTATTGCGAGTATTACGTATGCTGAACGGATACAAAATGCGATTCTTCCTCATGAGCAAAAAATAAAGGCCCTTCTACCCGATTCATTTGTAGTCTTCAAACCAAAAGACATTGTTAGTGGTGATTTTTATTGGGTTGAAGATGTTCACCTTTCCAATGAAGAAGCGACCCGACTTGTTGTTTACGCAACAGCAGATTGCACGGGACATGGAGTTCCTGGAGCCTTTGTCAGTATCGTTTGCAGCAATCTATTAAAACTGGCGAAATCGCATCCAAATGTTAATACTCCCGGTCAAGCCTTGGACTTTGTAAATAAGGAAATCAATGACACTCTGAACTCAGAATACAGCCAAGAAGAAATTCGAGACGGAATGGACGTTGCCTTCTGTGCCTTGGATTTAGAAGCTATGATTCTCTATTTTGCTGGAGCCAAAAACGGCGTTACCATAATACGAAATAGCGAAATCATTCAATACAAGGGAAACAGAAAGGCAATTGGGAATACCGGCTCAGAAGACCATGACCTCTATACGACACATGAAATAAAGATAGAAAAGAACGATATCATCTACACATTCACAGATGGAATAGTGGATCAGTTTGGCGGTCCATCGGGAAAGAAATTCATGTCAAAAAGAGTGCGCGAATTGCTGCTATCGATTACGCACTTGCCATTGAACGAACAAAAAGACCTCATCGAAAAAGCATTCTTTGACTGGAAAGGAGACCTGGAACAAATTGATGATGTACTCGTGATTGGGGTGAAAATATGATCTTAGAGAATTAGGAGTTAGGAGTTATAAATTATGAGTTGGAAGAATTGATTCGAGAGAATTATCAATTCGTAATTATTTACACTGAGCAGAACACCGAGCAGAACACTGAAACTGTCGAAGTGTGGCAAAGTATACTGAAGCATTTTGATTTATCAATTGTCAATTTGTAATTAGGATTATCTTTGTTCAATGATGAAAATTTCGTTTTTAGCGATCGTGGCTATTCTAGTTGTTAGTTGTTCTAGCAATACAAAAAAGAAACGGCCCTCTTTTGATGATCCTGAGAAAATTGAAATTAAATATGCAGAGAATTTCAAACTGAAAAAGATTAAGGATGGTTACTTGCTTGAATTGATAAAGCCGGGAACGACAACCGTTTCTGAGACCTACGAAATCTACCCTTCTGAAAACAAGAAAATCATTAGTCTTACTGCGACGTTAAACGGAATGCTGGCTGTTTTAAATTCTCAAGATTTGATCGTCGGTGTTTCAGATTACGACCATGTTTACGACAGCGGAATTCGATCTAGATTTAAAAATGGAGGTATTAAAGAATACGGAGGTACAGCTCAAAACTCTTTAGAAAAGCTCGTTGCCAGTGAAGCGAATATTATATTCTATGATATCGTTGACGAGCAGTTTCCAAACCAAAAGAAGTTGAAAAAATTTGGAATTCAAGTCATGCCAATTTACGATTGGAGAGAAAATCACCCACTAGCGAAAGCAGAATGGATTAAGGTTGTTGGAGCGATTACTGGAAAAATGAAAGAAGCCAATGCATTTTTTGATCAAGTTGAAAAGGACTACAACGTTCTCAAAAATTTGGGGAAGAATTATTCAAACAAACCAACCGTTCTTTGTGGGAACCTAATCGGTGACACATGGTACACGCCTTCGGGAAACAATTATTACGCAATGATGATTGAAGATGCTGGAGGAGATTACCGCTACAAGAACACCAAAGGAACGATTAGCCTTGCGCTCTCGATTGAACAAATATTGAACGATAATTTAAAGACAGAAATCTGGTTAAATCCAGGCTATAAAGACAAATCAACGATTCTTAAAACAAACCCACATGCAAAACATTTGGGCGCTTTTCAAAACAATGTGTATTGTTATTCGAACGGAATGAAGAAATTTTGGGAACAAAGCGCATCGCGTCCTGATTTGTTATTATCAGACATGATCGTGCTTTTTCATCCTGAGGACAAAAGTATTGGCGCTCTTAATTTCTATAGTCAAATCAAGTAGTGAATAGTTCAAAAAGACAAAACGCTCTATTATTGGCCTTGCTTATTTGCTTGCCGATAATCGCGCTGATCCATCTTTTTGTTGGTCAAATTGACATTTCATTTACCGATTACTTCGATTCAATTTTCAATTTTGACGATCGAAATGCCAGCCACTTAATTTCTAGAGAGCTTCGGATCCCAAGAATTACAATGGCCATTATTGCTGGCGCTGGACTTTCAATTGCTGGATTACTGATGCAAACGCTATTCAACAATCCACTTGCTGGACCTTACGTTTTAGGAATCAATTCAGGAGCGAGCTTATTCGTCGCCTTGACGATTATGACCGGGATTCCGTTCTTCACCTCCGATTTAGGAATCGTCACAAACGCCTTAATTGGAGCTTTCCTATTTGGACTCATAATCCTCTTCTTTTCGACGATGGTGCGCATGCAAATCTCTCTTCTACTCATCGGATTGATGTTGGGGAGTTTCACATCTGCCTTGGTTTCTCTAGCGCAGACCGCAAGCGACGCTCAAGAATTGAAGATCTTTACAATGTGGGCTTTAGGATCACTTCAGAAAGTTGAATTGCACCAGTTGCCGCTAATTACTGCCTGTTTCGGAGCTAGTATTCTTGGAGCCTTCTTGGTCGTAAAACCATTAAACGCTTTGGTATTGGGAGACAAGGAAGCCCGATTGCTTGGAACGAATATCAAAAGGGTTCGCCTTATTATCATTCTGATCACAGCCATCATTACAGGCGTTGTAACGGCGTTTTGTGGGCCGATAGCATTCGTTGGGCTTGCCGTTCCGAATCTTGTTAGAATCCTCTTTAAAACACAAAGCCACGCAACCCTTATCATTGCAAGCCTGTTAATTGGCGCGATGTTCATTCTACTGTGTGACATTGCCATTCAATTAATAGAACCACATTTCATAATGCCCATCAATGCTTTGACGTCAATCATCGGAGCGCCATTTGTAATCCTCTTAGTTTTACGCAGACTTAAATGATAAAAACGCAAGGATTACATATCGGCTATTCTGAATCCATTTTAAGTGTGGATGATCTCAACTTGAACTCTGGCGTTCATATTTTAATTGGCCGAAATGGTTCTGGGAAATCGACTTTTCTAAAAACTCTTGCAGGTCAGCTTCCAAAGATTGAAGGCAGCATAAAGATTCAAAACAAGGAAGTGTCGGCTATATCGATTGAAGAGCTTCCGAAGATCATTTCTTTTGTGAGTTCACAATTTCCGATTGTAGAATTCTTAAGGGTATCTGAGTTTGTTGGCCTGGGGAGAAACCCACACACCAATTTCTTTGGAAAGAAGAAGGCCGAAGATATTGAAGCTATAGATGCAGCTTTGGAAACGCTCGGCATTTCTTATTTAAGAGATCGATTCACCTCAGAATTAAGCGATGGAGAGAAACAATTGGTTTCAATTGCGAAAGCATTAACACAAGAAACTGCAATTATCGCATTGGATGAACCAACGGCCTTTTTGGACTATTCAAACAAGAAATTGGTCTTGGAAAAGCTGGTTGCAATTGGTCAAGAATTCAACAAATGTATTCTGCTTTCCTCTCATGATTTGGATCTAAGCCTAGATGTTAATTGCCCATTTTTAGTGATTGAAGACACGTCGAAAACGATCCGATTCATTGAACCTGAAATATCTAAATCCGAACTTATAAAAATTGCTTTTGAACAACCGAATTAGTTCCGAAGCAATTCTTGAAGTTTCTTGTCAATTTTCGATTTTGATAAATGCGACACGCCGCTCTGATCAGCGTATTTACCCCAATTAGTAACCACAGATTTCACTTCTCCAATAATTTTAGAACCACTCTTAATTGAAAATTCACTCGCTAGTTCTAGCAATTCTTTAGTTCCAGGGTTAACGCCATTGCCAGCACATGTTGTACTGTGCATTCCCTGTGATGATGACGAAAATGTTAAATCGTACGCAGGTGCGTACAACCATTGTCCGTCTCGATCCATAAGAAACGCGAAGTTTTTAGAATGATCATCGCGGTTATGAGCAAACACATTAAAGGCAGCATGGCGGAACACATCTTCTTGTGATTTCACACTTCCGGTAAGCTGAAATGCTTGGTGCAAATAATGTCCGTAATCCAATTGACTATGAATATAATCGTCATGAAATAGACCTGCCGCTGAAATCATGTGAAAACGGTCATTCCCTACCCGATCAAATCGCTTTGTTCCGAAATAGAAATTCCCATTCGAGCTTTTAAATAATTTCGATTCTGACATTCTAAGACCTGCATCCAATGCCATTCGATAATACGCCATTTCAATGTTTGCAATATCTGGCTCATCAACGGTTGCTGCGAACTTTATGATCCAATGCTCATATCCTTCTGGCAAATCAGAATCACTTTGAATTAATCTATCTGTCGTTGGATTGTATCCCGCATATATTTTTGGCCGAGCACCTCCCGGACTTCCTCCTTGCTGAAAGAGATCGTCGATTATTTCGCTGCTTTCTCCTTTCAGAACGTCACGAATATTGGAATTCAATTCGTCCAAATCGAAATCAGTAGAACCCTTTGATTCAACATCCACTGAAGGGCGATAAATCAATGCTCCCAAGCCATTTTGACCAACATAAGACAATTCATCTAAGACATTTAACGATTCAATGGCTATTAACTCTTGGCTTAAATGCCTTCTCATTAACAACCGCCCCCATGCATCGGGAAGAGAATCTGCGAAGACTCCAAACAAGCCATCAAAAGGTTTGAGCGAGGTGGATTGTATTGAATCATCCAATTTCAATTTAAGAGGAGAAACGTTCAATTTTCTTTCCAAAAAAGCAGCACTGTATTTAAAAAATACTTCACGACCATCAATAACAAGTTGCCCTAGGAGTTCTTCGTTGGTAGAGAATTTAATAAATACGTTGACTTTGTTTATTGCCATAATTAGATATCAAACAAATTTCGTTTCTGGTCCGTGTTGTTCAGTTGAAGAATTGTTTCAAACTCATCGAGTCGACCTAGTGCATTACATATTTTCAGCAAAGATTCTAAAGAAATCATGCCTGTGTTTTCAAACCTTAAAAATGAAGAGTAAGTTACCCCTGAAATTTCAGCAAATTTCTTTTGAGAAATTTTTTGTTCCTTACGAATGGCTCGAATGTTTTCAGCCAACAATCGCATCATTTCTTTGGGTGTACTGCCTGTTCCGTATCGACTCATAATTACTAATATATTGGTAAATATACGTAAAAAATAGCTTAAATCACTAAAATATTGACAGTTTAATGAAAGGTGATATATTGATTTAACTCCATTTATTGATAACGAACCTCTCAAATTATGGGTCAATATGTTACTTCTTGAATGATTTGAATTCTACTGGAGAACCCAGTAAAATCTACCCCATGAAAGACCTTTCCGTACTTTGCTTTATCAGTGTCTTAATTTCATGTTCTTCTCAAGAATCAACTGGTCCTGTTTCTGAAACACCAAAGGTTTTAGAGGATTCAGTTGAAGTCCTTCCAGAAGTCGATCCAACATTAATTGACAGCACTTCATTGGGATTGAACTTTACACCAAAAGGAACCTACAATGAAACAAAATCGGACGTTAACCGGCTTCGATCAACGAAAAACTCAGGAAAGGATTTAGAAGATTATTTATTGAATAAAATTATTCCGCATTGGTATGGAACACCGTGGGATTTTAATGGATACACGGCCATTCCCAATCAAGGCGTAATTGCCTGCGGTTACTTCGTTTCAACAACTTTACTTCATGCTGGAATTAATATTAACCGCTATCATTTGGCGCAACAGGGCGGAACCAATGAAGCAAAATCACTCGCACTAAACGACGACAACATGAGAACCATGTGGGGATACGACAGTCTTCAAACGGTAATGAAAAGAGATTACGAAGACGGATTGTATTTTGTTGGATTGGACCATCATGTTGGGTATTTGTATATGAAAGACAAGGTTCTTTATTTCATCCATTCCAATTACATCGATGATAAAGTAATGTTAGAAAAGGCAGAATATTCAGCGGCTTTTCAAAGTAATATCTATGTCATTGCAGAAATCTCTACGAACGACGAACTGTTGGAGAAATGGCGGAAAGGGGAGGTTTTTACGGTAGTTAGGAATTGATAATTGGGAGTTATGAATTATAGGTTATGAGTTGAGTTTGGAATTCGGAATCTTTCGACTCTAACTTCTCACTTCTAACTCAAAGGCTTTTAATAACATCAACCAGTCTCACCTCATCGATTGGTTTAAATACAAATCCGATTGGGCCAGCTAATTTGGCGCGTTTAATGGTGCTTTCATCAGAATTTCCGGTTAAGAATAGAAACGGTATTCGACAGAATTGACTGAGTTCTTCTGCTGTGTCAATGCCATCTACCGAACCGTCAAGGCCAATGTCCAATATAATTAAATCGGGTTCTTTTTCCTTTGCCAATCTCAGAACTTGTTCGCTATTTCTCGCTTCGCCGACAATTGTATAGCCTGCTTTGGTCAACACGCGACTTAGATACATTTGAATGATCATGTCGTCTTCCGCAATTAGTATTCGTTGAATAGTCATGTACTTAAGAAAGTTGAGTTATTTCCTGAAAATTCAGAATGTATTTCGTTCCATCAAACGTGTTCTCTTTTTCAATATTTCCTTTCAATTGAATCGTGAGTCGATGAATTAGCATTAATCCTAGAGAATTAGAATTCCTGAAATTAATTCCTTCAGCAAAGCCGGCGCCGTTGTCACTAATTGTCATTTTATACTCATTATGACGAACGTTCGCAATTTCAATTTTAATCAATCCAGCGCTGTCATCTTTAAGTCCATACTTCAATGAATTCGTAACAATTTCATTCATCAGAAGTCCCAATGGAATCGCCGTATCTATATTAAGATGAATCTCCGGCACATTAACTTCTGTCTCAACATTGTTTGCAGTTCCTTTCATCGAAACAATCAAGTTCGATACTAACATCTGCACGTATTCATTATAGCTAATCTTTGAAACATCCTCTGTTTTATAGAGCATCTCATGGATCATTGCCATTGAATTGATTCGGTATTGGCTGTATCGAAATAACGCTTTCGTTGTGTCGTCTTCGATAAAACTGGACTGAAGACTGAGTAAACCTGTTATTATTTGAAGGTTGTTCTTGACGCGATGATGGATCTCTTTTAACAGTACTTCTTTCTCGACATTAAGTCCTTCCAACTGATTGTTTTTTTCTGTTAAACCTTCATTTGCCTCGGTGATCTGTTTCGTGAAATTCGCATAAGACTTATCGACTTGGGAACCAACAAGAAATGAAATTAAGCCGAGCACAACTGGTGCTGAATCAATAACATAAAGAAGCGGGAAGTCCTTATGTAGCTGAATGATCGAAAAGAGCTCTTCTGGAACTGAAAGCCAACAATAACAAAGAAGAATGGAGCAAATTGGAAAGAGCAATCCAATAAGGATACCTTTAACAACATAAGATCCGATGACTGCCTTTTGCTCCATTTGTAGTACAAGTTATGAATACCTAAGGTATAAATAAAATTGAAACATTTAATTTATAGATTAAAGAAGTGAGAGATTTATTTTCTCAAAAAACGGTTTCTAATCTTTTTATTCACAGACTTTAAAGTAATTGAACTCGAATTGTTCATCGACTCCCTCAATCTGATCAGTATTCCGCCTCGCACTCTTATTCTCCGACCATTTCTAAACACGCGTTTTACGTCACGAATCGGATTACTATCAATTCCAACAGAAGGGAAAACCCTAATCAAAAACAGGGTTTCCATAATTACTTTCTATGGTTTCTAGTCTTGCCACTCCTTTTTCATCGGTCTAATTTAGCACTATAGAAATGCGCATTTCAGGAGTTAGCCGAAAATCCAAAGAAGAGTAGGTACTAGACTAAACCATGGCGGAATCCGAAAAGCCTTATGAGTAGGAGAAAATTTATTTAAATCAATTATTATGTCAATAACTACAGGTGCTTCAAGCCTTAACATCACATTCAAAGCTGAAGGAAGTCAAGATTATTTAAAAGATGTTACTGATTTGACAATCGGAAACATGGTCGATCCAGCAACTCAAACATTTTGGTATGGACCAATTGATAAGAACCCATGGATATGGATGAACGATGGAACCAATTCAAAGAAATTTGCATTGATGTGCAATTACAATTATAACGGTACAGCTAAAACTGCTTACAGCGAAGTTGTGATTGATCCAGATACAATGTTAGGCGGTTCACATGATGTTGTCGTTACACTTCAAACTGCTGCTATTCTTGATGAGAAATCAAACTCAATATTGATGTTCAAATCTGCAACAGTAGACGGTAATAGCAGTACTTCAGTTTCTGTACAGCAATTTCCAAATCAATCGGCTGCAACATTCTATGGTACCGATCCTCAACGTTCAAAGGCTCTTTCAGCAAATTCAATAAATGTTTCAGCTTGCGATAATGAATTGTATGTGATTGCATGTAATTCGACGATTAGCTGCCAGTTATGTCATATTTTAAGTGGCAATAGTAATTTGGTAGATGTTGTAGCAAATATTACGCAAGGTTCTTATACTGAACCAGCAACTTTAAATGGTGTAACAAGCCCATTACAAAAGCAGTATGACGTATCCATTCCAAGTGGAACTTATAGCATCATGGCTGTTGGAATTGATTGGGGAGGTGGACAACAGATAGAACTTTCTGTTACTAGTGATACTGTTTCTAAACCTTTTGGAAATGGTGGATACGTTCCAGGTCCAACGGTGAAACCAGAAGTTTTTTGGACAAACAATGGAAAAGTTTTAACCACAATTACGGTAGATTAAACCTCAATAAACATCTATTTATTCCATTAAACGGCATAAATAGAGTGTTAAACAGTACAAATGAAAGAGGGCAAGATTGTTCTCTTTCATTCATTTTAAGAAGTAGGAAGTTGCCATAAAATATAAATCACTTAATTGAGTGTGAATGCTCCATTTGTAGTAATAGTTATGAGTACCTAAGGTATAAATAAAACACACATGAATTGCACAACTTTTTAAGAAGTGCTATTCACGTTCAAAACCACTTCTCAAAAGAACTTTATCTACCGACACGTTTTACAATAATCCTTTTTAAGGTGCTCATCGCGTTGAATTTGGAATTCATCATTCAGCCAAACACAATATCTCTTTTGGTTTTCCTTTTTAGCTTTTTCCATATAGGCCCAATAGCTATCTTTATCAAGTGTACCTCGAATCAATGTTGAAGTACTTGCCAAAAGAAAATAACCATCTTCAGTAAGGTCTTCTTTTTCAAAAAATAGATCGAGAATTTTCACAGATTGCTCAAATTTATGAAAATGGTTACAGAACAATGCCAGTCCATAGGCTTCCTCTCTATTGAAATCTCCTGATTTGACAACTTCCACAATTGCGTCAAAATAAGTGTTCACGTTATCCCATTTATCGTAAACAACGTAATAGTGAATTCCTGCCAATAAGATATTGATATCCAACCGTATGTGTGCCTCCTTATCGATTAAAGTTGAATCCAATGCATTACTAATAATTCGCAATTCATTTGGGGTAATTGTTTGAGCAACACCTTTCAAATCGTAAGAACGGGAGTATTTTTCAAACCAATAATGAGTTAAAAAATTGGCGTAATTGAACGCTTGAAAATTATCTTTCAAGTCCACATTTTTAACAAATTCAAGAATAACAAGAGAATCGATCATTGCCGGAGTGTTAGTAGCTGAAGCAGCACCAAGAAGGTTTGTTTTCAACCTCAAATCACTACAAAGGCTATCAACAATTTCCGGCCCCAAAAAGTACCTTGTCTTTATATAGTCTTCTCGTAAAATTCTATTCCAAGGCAATTCTGAAAAGGATAAGGTGGAATCATACTGAATAGCCATCGAATAATCTTGAAGTGAATTCAATACTATCGTTGTATCCACTCGAGCTCTAATGTGGGTCTTTCGTTGCTCATAAAGAAGTGAGTCAGTAAGATCTGAAGAATGCGTTTTTAGATGGTACCGAATTTGAGGAAGCGTTTTCCCTTCCAAATAACTCAAATTGTATTTCTTAATTTGATTATTCATTAGTTTCCAATTCTCTTCAGCGGTAATTTTAATCTTTCTTAAATCGAAACCACCGTTGTACAACAACAATTCCGCCTCAAGCTTGCGTTCATTGAGCAATTTGGAATTCATCCACTTTGCCCCTTCAACGGATGCATAACATTCCACATGAGCATCTTTAACAAATGGACCCCATGATATAAACCTCTGATAATCATAAGAATTAATAGCTTCAAACGAATTTTCACTTCGTCTGTACATAATCTCAACATGAATTGAATCTTCGATATGAATCAATTTTGGCTTAAAACTCGAACTTCCAAATTCAGCCATTGAATAATAAGGGTCTATATCTAGCAATGGATAAATGTCAGAAGCTACTTCCACAGGCCAAGAGTAATCACACAATTTATTGTTCTTGATTATGATAATATTTGGCGACCATTGACGTCCGCGCAAGTAGGTTGGCACTTCACCAATTTTAACCAAAACCTTTTTGGGGTTCCCAGAAATATTGTTTCGGAAGAGGTCATTTTTATAGACAGGACGCTGCATTTCTCCATCGTACACTTTCGATATGTGAAACTGATTTTCTTTATAACATGGCAATTGTTCTCGAAGAATAACATCAATTGCCAATCCATCATTGTCTCCTGCAATTACATTTCGGAAGAATTCGATATCATGAAATTCGAAATAAACATCACTTCCATCTACAATAACACTGTTGGCAAAAAACATTGTCTCGTATGTTTGCGGACGGTCCTTGCAGGTCACTTCTGTTGGTCGTACGCCCCAGGAAAGATTTGCATTTTTGAAAGCGCCCGGCAAAGTAATTTCATTTGAAGAGAATACTTGAGCTGCATATACTTTACTGTCACCTGTTTTCGAATACCCCAACCCCATTGTCGTAAAATCAGGATTGGTCATGTTTTCATAATGCGGAGGCGATCCAAACCAGGCCTTGTACAACTTTTCAGCAACGAACGCCACGTCCAATTCTTTACCTACCAGTTTCGCTGGAACTTGAGCGACATTTTCACCGATGTAGGTTCTATTCCCGCCATAATAAAGCACACGCTCTGAAGGTGTTTCCTTGGAAAATGTTTTTTGAAAATGGGTAAGTTCTTTTCGGCTTGAAATGTAATAGGCGTGATCATCTCCCGCCTCGTCAAGAATACCATCCGACTTCAGTTTATTTAAACCTAAACTATCTCTCAGGTGATTTACCTTCTTAAGAACCAGGATTTCTACAGTTTGACTTTGCGCAAAAAGCGAAGGAAGAAGCAGTAGTAAAACAAGAATGAATTTCAT
>JBLHVW010000066.1:0-18706 GCA_047628775.1 Salibacteraceae bacterium
GTATCTTGGAACGTTTTTATGGCAAAGTTCAATTCGTCATAATCCTGTTCGATTGCCATCATGAAGATCATTCCAACATTTGCTCCGGCAGAGAAATTCTGTCCCGTGTTGGAAATTACAAGTCCTTTGTATTCTGTTTCAGCAAGTGTCAAGGCTTTTTGAATGCCTTCAATTACACCACCTCCGATAGTATTCATTTTGGTGTGGAACTCAAGGTTCAGAATTCCATCTCCGATATCAACTATTGTTGTGTCAGAATTCCCCCAAACCTTGTTTTCACTTCGAAGTACTTCTAGTGAAACTATTTCCTCTCCGCCTGGAATTGGAATGTACGCTTTGCTAGAGACGTCGTAAAAATATTTAACACCTTTTTCAGTTTTGTAGAATGATTTAATTCCAGCTTCTTTCATTTCAGAAACCCAAGCCGCGGCTTTCTTATTCTGACCGTCAATTATTTTAAGTCCTTGATCCAATCCTAAAATGTCCCATGTTTCAAAAGGTCCGAGTTCCCATCCGAAACCAGCTTTCAACGCATCGTCTATTTTATAAAGATCGTCTGTGATTTCAGGAAGTCGGTTGGACACGTAAGCGAAAAGTCCACCGAATAATTTTCGGTAAAAGTCGCCTGCTTTGTCCATTCCCATGAAAAGCATTTTGGTTCTTTGCTTAAGATCATCAATTGGTTTGGCCATGTCCAGCGTTGGGAATTTCACACTCGCTTTTTCTCGGTATTCCAACGTGTTTAAATCCAAGGTTAGAATTTGGCTTTTGCCATTTTCATCCTTAATCTTTTTATAGAATCCTTGATTTGTTTTCGATCCAAGCCATCCTTTGTCGACCATTTTGGAAATGTAGTCCGGCAATTTGAAAAGCTCTTTCTCTTCGTCGTCTGGACAATTGTCTTTTAATCCATTGGCTACATGAACCAAGGTATCCAGTCCAACAACGTCACATGTTCTGAAGGTTGCCGATTTTGGACGGCCTAGAATTGGTCCTGAAAGTTTATCAACTTCTTCGACAGTTAATCCCATTTCTTCAACAGCGTGGAACAATGACATTATGGAATAAACACCAACTCTATTGGCAATAAACGCCGGAGTGTCTTTACAGAATACTGTTTTCTTTCCGAGGAATTTTTGACCGTAATCCATTAAGAAATCAATCACCACAGGTGAAGTTTCCTTTGATGGAATAATTTCGAGTAATTGTAAATAACGCGGTGGATTGAAAAAGTGAGATCCACAGAAATGCTTTTTGAAATCATCACTTCTCCCTTCAAGCATTAAGTTGATTGGAATTCCAGAAGTGTTGGTCGTGATTAACGTTCCAGGGGTTCTATGTTTTTCAATGTTTTCGAAAACTTGTTGTTTGATGTCCAAGCGTTCAATAACAACTTCGATAATCCAATCACAGTCTTTTACCCTCGCCAAATCGTCCGTTAGATTTCCCGTTCTAATTCGAGAAGCGAATGATTTTCTATAAATAGGAGAGGGGTTGGATTTTAGAGAAGAAGTTAGTGCTTCATTTACAATTCTATTTTTGAATTGATCAGAATCCATACTGACTTCTTTCTTCTTTTCAAGGTCGTTTAGTTCGCGAGGAACGATATCTAGCAATTCAACTTCGCATCCTATATTTGCGAAATGACAGGCAATTCTTGAACCCATTACTCCAGATCCTATAATTGCTACTTTGCGAATATGTCTATTCATGTTGTTTGTTTATTTTACGCTTGGTCTTAAGCTCAGTAAGTTATAAAAATCCAATGATGAATCCTTGTTTTTAGAGCTCGTTTAACCAAAAATAGTAAAATAATTAATACTATGCATGCATAGTTAAATATTATTCGTGAGAAATATTAAAATTCAATTGGACACAAAGTTGAACCTGGCGATTCATGAATGATAATAATGGGTAATAGGTTTGGATGTTTCGTCCAGTTTAGAAGTTGCTCAACTCTCTATCAATAGACATGTCTAGGCGTTCTGCAACCTCGTAGAAAGTTTTGAGTTTTCCTTTGGGAATGCTTGAAACGATTCTGTCATTAAAGTTAAGAACTACCTGACGGGCAATTCTTCTTTTCTCAAGACCGTCTTTCGTTAAAAAAATAAGAACCTTTCGTTTGTCCTCAGTATCAACTTCTCTGTAGATTAATCCCTTTTCTTCCATTGTTTTTAAGGTTCTAGAGAGACTCGTTGGCTCCATTCCCATTTTAGGGCCAAGTTGAGTGCTAGGAGTGCCTTCCTTGTCAACATTCAGTAGAATAAAACCGACGGAAATACTAACGCCATAATCGTTGGCTTTTTGATTGTACATTCTCGACATCTTGTGCCATAAATGACGAATCACGAAATCCACCATGTAGACTTTTTCTTCTTTTTTAGACATTGGTTTATGGATTAATAGGTTCGGAACAATGGTTAAAGTAAAATAAATATACGATTATTCTGGTTCAGACTTTTGATGTCGGGATTGGAACTTTTCCAATTGTTCAAAATAGAAGTAGGGTTGAAGTTACCATTCTTTTCGAGAGATATTCACAGTTCCTTTGAATTTAGAAACGAGTTTGTTCTCTTGATTTTTTATGTTTACGGAGTAAATTCCAATTGTTTTTCCTCTATGGATTTCCTCGCATTCAATTGTCAAGACATCGTTTACGAATACTGGTCGGATGTGTGAAATCGAAGTTTCAATACTGACACATTGATATCCATAAGCATTTGAACTAAATGCCAAAGCCGAGTCTGATAAGGAATACGTAATTCCACCGTGTGCAATTTCAAAACCATTCAGCATATCTCTGTGAATCGTTGATTGAAGTGTGCAACTCCCTTTAGCGATTGATAGAATAGAAATGTTCATCCATTGACTGAACAGGTCCTTTTTCATCATCAAAGCGACAATTTTTTTAGGCGTTTTCATCTTTGATTGCTCTGTTCATTAACGTGATCATTGCAGAGGTAACAATAAACAGCTGCGTCGCAGTGTCGTCATCCAAAGAAGTTCCGTCTTCGTCTTTTGTTGTGATTTCCAACATCATGAAGCGAATGAGTTCTGGTTGATCTGTAAAATCAGTAATGAGATCTTCTTGATCCTTGTCAAAGTACTCATCTAACATTTGAAAAAAAGGCTCTTCAAAAACCTCGATATCGGCATCACTAATTTGTTTCAGTTGTGCTTGCTCTTGCGCAAACGTTTCCGAAATAAGACAATAGTAATAAATAAGCAATCCTTCCAATTGATCATTTTTATACTCTACTGCAGCCGACATTACATATCCAAGTAATGTTTGTTGCGCTAACGCGTACGTTTCAGCTAGTTTTTCAAGGCCCTCGTCGTTTAAGTTGTCGACTTTATTGATCGCTTTTTCTATGCTTTCTACGGAGATATGCTTCATGTCAATTGTTTGGATTTGAGGCAAAGGTAGTAGTATTTTAAAAACCACTTGTGTATTTATTTCATGAAAAATTAACAACTTCATTATCTTTGGAAGGATTTTAGAGAGAATAGTAGACCAAAACAAAGAATATGAAGCATTTAAACATAGTATTTATAGCATTATTGTCGTTTAGTTCTTTCGGACAAAGCGGACCGATGAATGAAAATGAGCCGAAGAAAGCTCAGGTGAAAAAGGATTTGAGTTTGGCTGAAGCGGTAAGTCAACAGTATAGATCACTTCGTCCAGATAGATTGAATCAGTTCGGATGGATTCCTGGTGGAGACAATTATACCTTCGTGACCAGTAATTATCAAACGCTAATGACGTCTTCAGTTAAGGACACCGAAGTTCATACGATGCTTACAATTCAGGAATTGAACACGGCTTTGAAATCAGAACTCAGTAGCTTTTACGGATTGAAATGGGTCGGTGAAACGAAATTCATGATCAGTGACGGAAAGAATTTTTACGTTTATGATGTTGATTCTAAAACAGGAGAGTTGGTTCGTCAAGCTCCTGAAAAAGCAGAGATTACTAAGTTTCATTCTGAATCTTACAACTTAGCATACACAATTGATAATAATATTCATGTAGTCGCAAAAGGTGGAAAAGTGAAGCAAGTAACAACGCACACAGATAAAAACATTGTTGCTGGTCAGGCGATTGCAAGAAGTGAGTTTGGAATTACGGAAGGCCTGTTTTGGTCTCCTTCTGGAGAATCATTGGCGTTCTACGAAAAGGATGAGTCAAAGGTTAGTGATTATCCACTGTTGGATAACAGTACAACTCCAGGAACTTTAAAGTCTATAAAATACCCAATGGCGGGAGGTGGAACTGAAACAGCGAGAGTAGGAATCTACAACATTAATTCGGGTGAATTGCTTTACATTACCACAAGAAATGGTGAAGAAAATTATTTGACAAATGTTTCTTGGTCGCCAGACAATCAGTTCGTTGTTGTTGCTGAGGTGAGCAGAGATCAGGATCATATGTGGCTGAATGTTTTTAGTGCGAAAAACGGAAAGTTTGTAAAAACGTTGTTTGAAGAAACGAGTAAAACTTGGGTTGAACCTGAACATCCCGCTTTCTTTCCAATGGAAGGATCAAACAATTTTGTTTGGGTTTCAGAGAGAAATGGATTCAACAACTTGTATTATTACGATTTTGAGGGAAACCTAATTCAGCAGTTAACGGATCATAAATTTGTTGTGAAGGACATCATGGAATATAAGAACAAGCAAGTTTATTACACAACGACTGGTGAGACTCCGACGCAATCACATGTTTATTCTGTAAGTCTTAAAGGAAAAGTGAAAATCTTGACGAGAGCGAATGGATCGCATTCAGTTCAAATTTCGGATGATGGAAAATTCTTCCATGATAATTTCTCTAGCCATACGGTAGCGAATAACGATTGGATCATTGACAGTAAAGGAAAGATTGTTTCTATTAAAATGGAAAGCCAAGACGAATTGAGAAATTACACAATTGGTACCGCTGAAATTTCAACAATTGATGCGAAGGACGGAACGAAATTATACACTCGTTTGATCAAGCCAAGTAATTTTGACCCATCGAAGAAGTATCCGGTTTTGGTTTACGTTTACGGAGGCCCTCATGCGCAATTGATTACTGATTCTTGGTTGGACGGTGCAAGCCTTTGGATGTATTGGATGGCAGAGCAGGGGTATCTTGTTTACACGGTTGATAACCGCGGATCAGCGGAAAGAGGTGTTGCTTTTGAATCGCAAATTCACCGTCAATTGGGAACCGTAGAAATGGAAGATCAAATGACAGGAGTAGACTACTTGAAATCCTTGCCTTATGTTGATGGATCGAGATTGGCCGTTCACGGTTGGTCATTCGGTGGTTTCATGACGACGTCTTTAATGTTACGTCAACCAGGAGCTTTCAACGCTGGAGTTGCGGGTGGCCCAGTAACGGATTGGAAATATTACGAAATAATGTACGGTGAACGTTACATGGATACGCCGGATCAAAATCCAAAAGGGTATGAAAAAGCATCTTTAATGACGCACGCTGCCAACTTAGAAGGTGATTTATTGTTGATTCACGGTACGGTAGATCCTACGGTTGTAATGCAACACAGTCTTTCATTGGTTAACAAATTTGTCGATCTAGGAATTCAAATGGATTTCTTTCCTTATCCAATGCACGAGCACAATGTGAGAGGGAAAGACAGAATTCACTTAATGACTAAAGTTTTGGATTACGTGATTGAGAACAATAAGTAGAAAATTATAAAAAAGCCGCTTCAATTACTGGAGCGGCTTTTTTGTGTTCAATTGTCCCGTTAGGAATTTCTACCGGAGCATCTATTTCGATACCTAAATTACTGTTTAATAATGCGTTTCACCGTGTTACCCGTTTGAATCGAATAAACCCCAGAGTCTAAGTTTGAAAGATCAATAATGACTTTGTGCTCCGAGACTTCCACGAAATTAAGCACTGAAGTTATGTTTCGCCCATAAACGTCATACACCAAAATTGTGTCAAATGCTGAGTGCTTCGTTTCGAGTGTCACAACATTCATTGTTGGATTTGGATAAACATTAATGTCTGAGGCGCTTGTTGTTGAGTTGTTTATACTTATCACATGGCTGTAAGAGAATTGACCATTGTTATCAGTCTGCCTCAATCGATAGTAGGATGCGCTTTTTAGTGGTTGCTTATCCATGTAGCGATAGGTCAATAGGGTTGTAGAATTCCCGGCTCCGTTTATTTTTGCAATTTCTTCCCATGAAGTGCAATTGTCTGATCGCTCAACGCTGAAATAATCATTGTTACTTTCACTTGCTGTTTCCCAAGTAAGTTCAACTTCAGTTAGAAGCATTGTCGCATTGAAATTTGCTAACTCAACGGGAAGCGGAGTTGCACTATTCATAGATATGATTGTAAAATAGCGTGTTGACCCAGCTGGGATTTCGCTTATTGAAAGTCCTGATATGGTAACGATTCCCGTAGTGTAAGTGATTGTTGGGTTGTAAAGTGTCGCGTTTGTAAAGTCAACGTCGGTGTCAATTAAAATTCGAAGATCGGACGCCGTTATTGGACCTGGATTGTCTAGTTTAATATCTAGTGAAAAAGTTCCCGTAAAATTCGAATTCGTAACTTTCCATTCACGCTCAAGACGGCTGTAGATTCCTTGGCTAGAGGGAAATTCATTTGATCCTAAACTTGCAAGTTTCATCGCGTTATCTCCGATTAAGACAGACTGGAGATTGCTAGAGAATGATCCAGCATTACCAGAATTATTCGTCGCAAGTGTTGATAAATATAACCGAGTTGTATCATCTGAGGTGTGTGACTGTCTTTGAAGTAAGCTTGAATTGTCGTCTCTTGAAATTGCAATAATGGAATTTTGATAGCTGGAGTTAATTGAAGCATCCCAAATAACAGAGCCGTTGCTGAATCTATAGTCACCAATTGTGCCACCTCCTGTATTGTCAAGGGTTATGGCGTATTTCATCGCCAAATAGGAATCGATTTGACTTTTATCTGTTCCGGAAATTGTTGTTTGGTTGTATCCAATGATTTCGGCAATGTTTCCGTTGAGTGGTGAACTGCAGCATGTAGCTCGTTCTCCGATGTAGTTCGTACCCGCAAGTGAAGATCTAGGATTTGCACTCATTGTAAAGGATGTGAATTCTTTACCTGCCAAGTATGTTTTGACTGCATTGGAATTGGTTTTTGTAAAAGAGTTGAATGTTGTTGTTGTTCCTCCTCCGTCACCTCCACCAGGAATGTTTGCCCATCCCGCACTTTTATTTATTACTAAACTCCCGTCCGAATTGAATTTTGGCAGTACGGCGCCAGCTGCTTCCTGAACAAATAGTGTACCCGAGCTTGTCGCTTTAACGACGTACATCGCATTGTTTGCAGCTCCCGGACTTAGCGTGTTGGCGCTTAATCGGAAACGTTGAGTTCCATCAAAGGAGATAACAGGATTGTAATTGATGTTTGTTGCAGTACTAGTTTTGAAAATGGGCTTGCCGTTATTGCCAGAACCACCTGTGTCTTCATTGGCATCAACTGTTGTGCTTCCAGCACCATCCCATTTGGAAATTGATTGACCGTTTGAGGCTTGGCTCGTCCCCGAATTGTAAACATTTCCATCGGCTTTTAACCATAAAACCAAGTTTGAGCTGACGTTACCTGGAGATTGAGCCAATGAAATCGAGCTTAGCCCAAGGAATATAAAGCTTAATGTTAGTGTTTTCATAGTATTAGATTTGTAGTTTTAATAGTTTGCTACTCTGTCTCATTAGATGTAGCTCGATTTTACCTGGTTTCAAAAATCAACCAAATTGCTTTGAATTCAAATCGGTGTTTTCCCAATGGGATGAAAAAGTTTCCCAACGAAATGGAAAGCGGTTAAATATTCATAGAATGGTTGGTTCTATGGTTGCATTGCAGAGTCGTTTAATTTCACATGAAGTATGAAAATAATTTCAGTTTTGATGATTTGGAATTGAAAAGAGTTGCTTTGTTGTTGCTTTTTTAAAATAATAACACCTTTTTGCAAATATGAAATAATCAGTCAGTATCAAGGTTAGAAGTGCCTAATTGTCCTATCGATTCCGTATATTTGAACTCCAAAAAATGGAACGGCAGATGGGAGAAATCACCGAAAAAAAGAATACCAAAGCAATGAAAACATCAAAGGAAACGCTATTCGAAGCCTTTAAATTGATGTGTACCGCGAAAACACTCGCAGAAAAGTATGAGGACAACAAGGAGGTAACTTCTAAGTATGTTCATGCTACTTCTAGAGGTCACGAAGCGATTCAACTTGCGTGCGGAATGCAACTTAAACCTCAAGATTGGGTTGCGCCTTATTACCGCGATGATAGTATTCTTCTCGGAATTGGAATTACTCCTTATGAACTGATGTTGCAGGTTTTTGCTAAGAAAGATGATCCTTTTTCTGGAGGAAGAACGTATTATTGCCACCCCTCTTTGAAGAGAGATGACATGCCTAAAATCCCACATCAATCTTCTGCAACAGGAATGCAGGCAATCCCAACAACGGGTGTTGCGATGGGAATTCAATACAAAGAAAAGCAAGGTTTGGCTGAAGATTTCGGGGGCGAAGATCCAGTTGTGGTTTGTTCTTTGGGAGATGCTTCCTGTACGGAAGGTGAAGTTTCTGAAGCGTTCCAAATGGCAGCATTGAAACAATATCCAATTGTTTATTTGGTGCAAGACAACGAATGGGATATCTCTGCAAGTGCAGAAGAAACAAGAGCTCAAGATATTACACAATACGCGAAGGGATTCAATGGAATCGAAGTGCGCACAATAGACGGAAGTGATTTTGAAGAATCGTTCCAAACAATGAAAGAGGTCTTCGAAATCGTTCGCGCGGAAAGAAGACCGTTCATCGTTCACGCTAAAGTTCCTTTACTTGGTCATCATACTTCTGGTGTTCGTAAGGAATGGTACCGAGATGATTTGGAAGAGGCCGCAACACGCGATCCATATCCAAAATTGAAAGAATTACTTCGAGAAGCGGGGATTGGAGAAGCTGATATTATTAATGTCGAAGCGGATACTAAGAAGTTCGTTGATGAAGAATACGAAAAAGCATTAAACGCTGAAGATCCAGTTCCAGAATCAATCACCGATTTTATTTTCGCGCCAACTCCAATTACGGAAGAGGCAGGAGAAAGAGAGCCAAAAGGGAAGAAGAAAACTGTAATGGTTGATTCAGCCTTGTTTGCTGTCCGTGAATTAATGGCCAAACATCCTGAGGCATTGTTGTACGGTCAAGATGTTGGTGGACGTTTAGGAGGAGTTTTTAGAGAGGCAGCAACTTTAGCGCAACAATTTGGCGATGATAGAGTGTTCAATACGCCAATTCAAGAAGCATTTATTATTGGTTCTACAGTAGGGATGTCAGCTGTAGGGTTGAAGCCATTCGTGGAAGTTCAATTCGCAGATTATATTTGGCCTGGGCTCAACCAGTTGTTTACTGAGGTGAGTAGATCTTATTATTTATCGAACGGAAAATGGCCTGTGGGCTGTGTAATCCGCGTTCCGATTGGAGCGTACGGTTCTGGTGGGCCTTACCACTCTTCAAGTGTTGAGTCCATTTTGACAAACATTAGAGGGATTAAAGTAGCGTATCCATCAACAGGAGCTGATTTAAAAGGATTGATTAAAGCCGCGTTTTACGATCCGAATCCAGTAGTTCTTTTGGAGCACAAAGGGTTGTACTGGTCTAAAATTGAAGGAACAGAAGGAGCAATGTCGATTGAGCCGGATGAGGATTACGTAATTCCCTTTGGTAAGGCGAGAGTGGTTCAGGAAGCAGCTCCAGATAAAATTGACGCAAGTGAATCTTGTGTTGTGATTACATACGGTCGTGGCGTTTACTGGACCATCGAAGCGTGTAAAGGAATTGAAGATCAAGTTGAAATCATTGATTTAAGAACCTTGAATCCATTGGATTTTAATAAGATTAACGAAGTTTCGAAGAAGCATAGCAAAGTGATGTTGGTTACTGAAGAGTCTGTTGAGGCTTCGTTTACTTTAGGTTTGGCGGGTAGAATTCAGCGCGATAATTTCGAATACTTAGACGCGCCTGTTTCAATTGTTGGGTCGGTTGATACACCGGCAATTCCACTGAATTCAATTCTAGAAGCGACGTTGCTAACAAATGCGGCGAAAGTAAAAACGGAGCTTGAAAAATTGCTTAATTATTAGAATTCATCAACTTGGTTAGCGTAAAAAGTTGCCAGTAAAAATTCGTCGAGTTTTTATCCTTTAAGTTCGATAGATTTAGTAAATTATTATGTTCCCAATCTTTCACGATTGATTGCAATTCATTTGAAAATTCGAAATCATTCATTGAAATTCCTTTTTTCTTCTCAAGTAGAAATGCCGGAATAAACCCCTTAATTTTTTGCTTGTTGTGAATGCGTCGAACACTTTTTGAATCCTCAACAACTTCATTCCAGTTTGGATTGCTCACGTTTTCCAAGTTTCCAGGAAACTGCTGGTACAAATATTTATAAAGCATTCCGTATTCTTTCGACCGTTGAGGCATTGCTAGACAAAGACGAATCAATTTTGGATTGTAATACGGAGTTGAGCTCCATGTATATTGTCGGTTACGATCCTCTCCTTCTAAGGCCCAATTAATTCCAGCTTCTCGAATGAGGAAAAAAGTATACTTGTCGTTATAGCTTGCAAACGGATATTCCTTCAAGGTCTTAATTAACTTTTCCTTCAAGATACTTGGGCTGATGTTTGCCATCGCAGCCGCAGTTTCAATACTGCAAAAGGCATTGTAGCGGAGGATATATCCGATAAGGCTTTTCATTGAGCTTAAGTTCTTCAACGGATAGAGATCTACAAACCACTTTCCTCCTCCGTCGCCAGTGATAGTGCTAATGTTGCGCTCTTCGTGCAGTTTGTAATACGGAAGAACATAGCTCATTGAGAGGTAGTTTAATCCCTGTTTGAACGCTAAAAGTTCGTCAGCATCCTCCAGTTTTGTCCCTCCAATTTCAATGACTTCATGCTGGTCTTTTGTTCCTAATTGATCAATGATTTGCTTTGATGAAACGTAATCCAGCTTGTCGACTCCATTCGTTCTTTTATACGTTATAAATGGAACTTTACTGTCAATATCCTTAATCGCTGCAGCAATCAATCGAGAGTCCAATCCACCGCTTAAGGATAAAGTTGGGTTCTCCATTTTATCCAATCGCGATTTCAACGATTCTTCAAAAACACCCTTGATTTCATCTTTCAATTCATCCAAGTGGTAATTACCGCTTACTGTGTTCAAGTCGAAGAAGCTTCTTCCTGACGGCTTGTTTTCGTTCAAATCATACGTCATTATTGAGTGGGGCGGAAGCTTCAAGACTTTCTTCCACATTGTATCTTGTCCAAGTGTTAATCCAAGTAGGATTGACATTCCCAGAACTTCGGAGTCGTATTCCAGTTCAATGTTTTGAGTGATGTACGAAATGTTTCTTGTAATGATAAATTGACCGTCCGATGACCAATAATAAATCGGAAGTCTTCCCCATGAATCGTTGATCACAAGGCATCTGTTTTCTTCTTTGTCAATAATAATCAGAACGAATTCGCCGTCCCAGTCTGCGATGGTTGCTGCTATTTCTGTCTCGTTATTTGATTTTACAAGTTCCAAAAGTTTCGGGAGTTCCTCTTTGACTTCGAGGTTGTAAATCATTCCTTCCACGCAAACTTTAAAGCGGTCATCAATAGCTATAAATTCTGAAGGGTAATTCTTTGGTGTCTGCGAATTCAAAACGATAGCGTCGTCGGAATAATAATCCGTGACCTTTAATCCGTCATGATTATAAGAGCCATCTTCTTTGGAAAATGTAGCTTTTGAACGAAGGTTAAATCCGGGCATTAAATTTTGATTTGGTTAGCAACGAGAAACGTAAAAATAGTCAAAACAATATTGAATCTTCTATGAAATTTTCAAGAGTACAATGAAAGGAATGAGAATCATATGAGCATCTTTTAGAGCCAATACTATTACCAGAAATGCCTTCGTTAATTTTAGGGATGTTTCCTTGTAATCCAAAACCGTTGAAATATGGGTTAATGCTATGAACATTTTGAGGCGCATAACATTTGCGAGAGCGCCAATTGTTGGGGGGCTTATGGCGTATCTTTACTATGTAAAATGTTCTAATGAGACTGAATCGATTATATACAGTAAAAGAAATTGCAGCATTAGTAGGCTGCTCATTCGTTGGCGATGAAAATCACAAAGTCAATGGTATCAACGAAATACATAAGGTTGTTGTAGGTGATTTGGTATTTGTAGATCACCCGAAATATTATGATAAAGCGCTTTCTAGTGCGGCGACAACTATCTTGATTGACAAGGAAGTTGAATGTCCAGAAGGAAAGGCTTTGATCATCTCTAAAACACCCTTTGATGATTTTAATAAGCTCACAAGGCATTTTTCTCCCTACGTTCCGCAATCTGTATCAATTGCTGAAAGCAGTACTATAGACCCATCCGCTATTATATATCCGAATGTTTTTATTGGGCATGGAACGAAGATTGGAAAGAACGTTATTGTTTATCCAGGAGCTGTAATTGGAGACAATTGCATTTTAGAAGATGATGTAATTGTCGGTCCGAATACAGTGATTGGACATTACGCATTTTATTACAAAAAGAAAGATACAGGCTTTGACCGCATGCATACAGTTGGAGCGGTTCACCTTAAAAAGGGAGTTGAAATTGGTGCTCTTTGCACTATTGATGCAGGAGTTTCAGCAATGACGGAAATAGGTGAAGGCACGAAGATCGATAATCAGGTTCACATTGGACATGATACTGTGGTTGGAAAGAATTGCCTTATGGCCGCAAATGTTGGAATTGCTGGATGTGTTGTTCTTAAAGACAACGTTACGCTTTGGGGGCAAGTGGGTTGCGCTCCAGATTTAGTCATTGGAGAAGGAGTTACTGTTTATGCGCAGTCCGGAATTAGTAAAAATCTCCAAGCAGGAAAAACGTATTTCGGAAGTCCTTGCGCCGACTCAAAAGTGAAACTTAAAGAGATGGCGGCATTAAGAAGGTTGCCAAAAATTATCGAGAACTTATAAAATGAGAGAGGAAGTAGTTAGAAGTTTAGAAAGTCAAATTGAGCTTAAAGATTTTAAGTTGAATTCGCTATTGGAAATAACTACGGCTGTAAACTTGAACAAAGATGTTGCTGAATTGACGCGTTTGTTTGAGTTTATTGTAAGAGAGCAACTCGGTTACGACAAGTTTGTGTTTTTTAATAAACAAGACACTTGGACGTGCTTATTAAGGGTTGGATACAAAGGAAAAGTAAAGAACATTGACGTTGATAGAGAACTAGGTCGCTTCCTTGAAATTACAGAAATAGAGTCCTCTCAGTCGGATTTATTAATGGACTTTGATGTTATTGTTCCTGTTTCCCATAAAGGCCGCTCATTGGCTTACATTCTAATTGCTGGAATAGAGCGAAAAGGGAATATTGCGAAGACGCTCAACTATATGAGTTTTATTCAAACCCTGGCAAATATAATTGTTGTGGCTATCGAGAACAAGCGAATGGCTCAAGTTGATATTAAGCAAGAACGTCTTAAAAAAGAATTGGAGGTCGCTTCTGTAATGCAGAAAATGCTTTTCCCTGCTGACTTGCCGACAAATAAGAAAATGGATATTTCAGCGATGTATAAGCCGCGTCACGAAGTAGGTGGAGACTATTATGATTTCATTCCTCTTGGCGACGACCAATATATTATTTGCATTGCCGATGTTTCTGGGAAAGGCGTTTCGGCCGCGATGTTAATGGCAAATTTCCAAGCCACATTGCGCGCTTTGTTTCAATACAAGAAATTCGAAATGCAATCTCTTATGAATGAGCTCAATGAAAAGGTAATGAGCAGCGCGAAAGGTGAAAAGTTCATCACATTCTTCGTTGCGCATTACGATGCGGTCAGCCGCAAAATGAGTTACGTCAATGCAGGACACAATCATCCATTTTTAACGAATGGAAAAACGGTTAAAGATCTCGATCAAGGAACGATTGGCTTGGGAATGTTGGATGAACTTCCGTTTATAAATATAGGTGAAGTAGTCCTAAGTCCGAACACAACAATGGTTCTCTATACCGATGGTGTTGTAGAACTTGAAAACGAATCTGAAGAGTTTTTCGGGTCAGAACGTCTCGTTAAATTGGTCAATAATTATTATCCATTGGGAATGAATGACATGAACAGTCTTATTTTTTCTAAGTTGGATGAATGGAAAGGAAAACTAGACCTTGTTGATGATACGGCCATTTTTAGTTGCCGGTTTTTTTAAGATGGATTATTCGAACGCTTTGCTTTTCGATCATTCGATTTGATTACTCTTCGAACTATCGAACTATCGAACTATCGAACTATCGAACTATCGAACTATCGAACTATCGAACTATCGAACTATCGAATCTACCGCATCAAATACATCTTACCGAAGTCTTTCTTGAAATACTGATCAGCGCCAGAAGCTCGATGTTCGATGCTTTCACCATTTATAAGAGCTTTCACTCGGTATAAATAAACGCCATTCGCAAGTGGATCGCCAAATTCGTCCGTTCCATTCCAAGCGTACTCAGTAATGTTTCTTCCGATTTGAATTAACCCAAGTTGGTCTTCAGTTATTTCTCTTACCACGCGTCCTGTAACGGTCATGATTTGAATTATAATATCATCTGGCACATCTGAACCAGTCAATGTAAACACAAAGCGCGTACTCGTGCTGAATGGATTTGGATAATTCATCATTGCGGTGATTGTCGACTCATGAATAATCTCGAAAGTAACTTTGTATTCAATTTCACCAGAAACATTGCCACTTCGATCTGTTCCTTGAACAAATAGAGTGTACGTCCCGTCCAATGTGAATTCTGCCGGCCAAATAATTTTAAAACGTTTGTTTTGAGATGTTGCTGGAACCCATTGCATAACAGTATTTCCAATTGCATCATCGAAAGGAATTCTTTTCTGAAGTCCATTTGGATCTGTTAAGTAAATCCCAAATAACGTCGTGTCTGAAATGTTATCCATTATAAGGAATTCATTATCATCTTTGAGAGTGATCAATAACTCACTGTTCGGGTCAATAATATCGCCGTTTAAAATGTGATTTCCGTTAAACGTAACATCCAGGATTGGGTTTTCATCATCTGGATTGACAAAGAATGGAATCTGAAGTAAATTATTGAAATGCTCCTGCTCAGGTTGATCTGTGATGTATAAACTTCCATTCACATAAGGATTTACTTCCATCCAGAGTGAATTCATTCCACCGAGCCCGACTGTGCTGAAGGTAATTGTGTCTCTAAGTACTTGTCCAGATTTCAATGAATCTTGACGCGGATAAGCAATAAATTGCTTCGTATTGTTCTCGTCTTCCACCCAATAGGAAATCAAAAGCGAATCCATATCAATGTTATAGATGTTCTTTACGTCAACGGCAAATTGAACATCCTCACCTTCTTGTAAAGTATCATTTGGAACTGTCCAAGTGTATTGAGTTGTTCCGTCAATCGCAGCTTCTGGAAGTGGAGTGAAAAGTACGTGCCACCGATCTATTTGGGCTGGAGTTAAATTAACAGGATCACGGTATGTAGCTGTCAAATTAATGTAAGGATACAGCGAGGCGTCTATTATTGGGTTGAGGTTGATGATAGAGTCATTCAAGCTGAAAAGGGTATCAATTGAAATTTGCTCAACACCAAAGATGTTAAAACCTTTTATAGTTAGTGCTGTTGTGTCAAAGGTCAAAACTTCATCAGGGTCTTGCTTCCAATGTATTGATCCCCAATCAGAAGCAGGTCCGATTGTAGTGGATGTCTCTAATCCTGTGTTATCACCAACCATGTATGCTACTATGCTTGTTTCACCATTCATAGTCGTAGCAACATTTTCGATTGAACTGGAGGGGTATCCTTTTTTAACATACATCGCAAAGGCGTGGTTTGGTCGGCCTGCATAGATACTGTCGCTTCCTAGAGCTGCAAGTGTACTGTACATACTCGGAGCAAGCGAATCCCATAAGTCATATCGAGCTCCCATTGGAGAATAGATTAAAAGGTGTTGTCCATTGGGCACTGAATCCGTTATCATATTTTGAAAAGCAGCCAATTGCGCAGCGTTATCTTGTCGGAAAGTGAAAAACTTCCACGGTTTAATGACAGATCCACTAGCCGAAACACCGTTATTATTATTTCCAAATTGATGATCCACATTATAGAAGATATCAAATGGTCCTGTAGTATCTGCTACATATGTTTCCCATGGCTCAAGAGTAACTGAATCTACTACAACTACTAATAGTTTGTGAGTAAGGCCGGATCCAACACCATATGCTATAAGGTTTCCATCTATTGAATATCGATTGTAATAAATTTGAACAGTTCCATCGAATCCATTTGCTACACACTCTAATTGTTTCGTATTTGGTGCGAACTCTCTGCGTCGCGCCAATCTATCGTAATTAATATTGAAAAAACCATTTTTCTTGAACTGATAGAAATGATCTTGTCCCCAACCTGTTTTCCCTTTTATGTATTGGAATGATGATTCTTGCCAAACATCATCTCCAACAATTGAAGTTCTCCAAAAGTATACGGTGCTGTCTTCACAAACCAAAGGCTTACTTAGTCCAGTTGTAACGCTATTCCAATCCATTGGGTCAACTTCTTTAACACCACCTAGACTAGATTGAATAGAGTAACGGTATTCGCCACTTTGAGGAACTGTTCCTTCAAAATCAACAGTGTCAATTTCAAAACGATAGGTATTGAAGTCGCCAATAGGATTAACTGTTGATGCCTTTACTGTGACTAAGCTATCTGGGACAACGGCAAATTCATAGGGTACAACGGGGACAATTCCATCAATGTTAATGAAAAGACTCGTTAATACTTGATTGTTACCAATCTCATCATACTGCTCTGGAACAGTAGATGGAATGTCAACAGTGATGTTAAAGTTGTTGATTCCAACAGCGATATTGGGCTGCAATGGCATTTTAAATGTCACTGTTTTTGTGTAATCAAGTCCTAAAACGGGGATAATGTAAATTGAATCTATAGCGCTGTTTGGGAAATTTCGTTCCACAACAACATGGAAAGTATCTATAATGGAATGGCCTAAATTTTTAAGATCAATTTCGACTGTAATAGAGTCAACAGTTAAATTGAAGTCTGTTGGCGAGAACGATATATTCTGAGGCGTCATTTCAATTTCTGGCGCTAAATGCGGATTCATTTTCAACATTGGATCGCCATTTAACACCATTTGCATGCAGGTCGTTTCCAATACAAGAGAGTTGAATGTTTGCATCGACTCAATGTTGGATTTCATCAATTGGCCAAGAGTAGAGCCGTACTCCGTATTACTTAATTTCGTGTAAAAATTTTGAGAGTAGTCATTGAGTGTGTTTGCAAATCCAAGTCCAACGGAGGCGATGTAGGCAATTGCACCGTAGTTAGCAACTTGCACAAATTCCTCTGATTTTGAGTTTGTAGCTTGGAAAATATTTCCGTTGTAGCAGGAGTTAACAAGCATCACGGGATATTTCCCTAGATTATCCCAACTAGCAGGATCGTCCAGATTAATTTCAAAGCCACTATTATTTGGTCCAGCGTGGCCGAAATAAGTCATAAAACTGACTCCATCAGAAATTCGATCAGTTACATCCGCTAAAATTGTTGGGTCCAACGGGTTTGAACTTGATTTATAAACCCGCATAACATCAGCTCCAAAAAAGCTTGTAGATATTTTCGACTCCATACTGTTCATGTTTGACTGGAATTGTTGGTGTTCAGTCGCATTAGACCCTCCAGCGAAATGAATTACATGTTTCTGCCAATCTTTAGTTGCAGAGTTATAAACAGACATTGGGTCCTGTTTCGCCTCGTATTCAATAACTTTGTTTAAATAATCTTGTAATTCAACGCTGTCTCTTGCCGAAATTCTACCTGTTGGCATCAGTGGAGACCACGTTGTGCCGCCAGGGACTAAACTCGCCGTAATTGCAACATCACTAGACGGCTGTCCAAATGAAGGGATTAATTGCATACCGAAACGTGTAGTATTTTGCCTCGTTCCTGGGCCGTCTGAAGTTGTGAGGTTGAAGGTCGACTCTCGCAAGCCTTTTCCCATTAAATACAATCCAACTGGTTTTACCGTTGAATTGTCGTAAACGAAATCTACAAATCGGCGGACACCGTTTGTGTGCTTTTGAATTCCACCTCCAAATTGCAAATACAATTCTTCAACGTTGCCCATTAATACGTAATAACTTCCTCCTGCTGGGCTGTTTCTGTGCACTTCGTATTGCTCAGAAGGGCCTTTCAATAATGGGTGGTAAATTAAAATCAGCGCACCTTCTAAGTTTGCGGTTGAGAAATCTGTGAAGCTACCGTTTACGTTTACGGCAGTTAATGGTCCAACATTTAAGACCATTGATGAATCTTTGTAAATCACCGATTGGTTTGCGCCATTTCCGCTATTTGGAATTAGAACAGAATGAAATCCACCATTGGGAACAAAAGGAACAATTCGAGGCGTATCGCCATGAACAAGCATTAAAGGTTGGTTGTAACCCGCAGATGCAATGTCCAATCTGATTTTTCCTTGAGGGTCATTAAGAACTTCAAAATCTACAGCGCTGCTGCCATTAAAATTTAATGCTCTTGGATACTCAATTGAAAAGTATTG
>JBLHVW010000067.1:0-18678 GCA_047628775.1 Salibacteraceae bacterium
TACGAGCTATTCCAACCGATTGATTTGACAACGGCCAATGCAGCAATCGTTTCGTTTTATGCGAAATGGGCTATTGAAGCTGACTATGATTATTGTCAATTCCAAGTATCAACAAACGGCGGTGGATCTTGGATTGGACAATGCGCTCTTCACACAGTAGAAGGCACAGGAGGCGGAGGAAGTGTACAGCCTAACGGAGAACCTGTTTGGGAAGGAGGATCAGATTGGACGTACGAAGAAGTTGATCTGTCTGATTATTTAGGTCAGGTAATCAACGTTCGGTTTAGATTTGAATCGGATGGAGGCGCAACGGAAGATGGGTTCTATTTTGACGATTTCAAAGTGTTGACGAATAATCCACTTGCTCTTACCGAAGATAATTTTGACGTAATGGCGGTACCAAACCCTGCAAACAATCAATTTATTGTAAGTACTTCAAAAATTATATCGAAGGGATCGGTTCAAGTGTATGACCAAATGGGTAAACTTGTTCTTGATCAATTGATTACGGAGCAAGCGAATAAAATAACTGTGAATACTTCGCAATTGTCAGAAGGAGCCTATACGGTTCATGTTGTTGGGAATGATGGATTCGGTAAACCTGCGAAATTGATTGTGATTCACTAAATACGTGCACGGCACAGTTTGACTGCTGCCTAGATACGTCTTCATTACTATTGAGTTGTGATTATCTTATGGACCTGTATATTTCTGTACTATTTTATTGAAAATCATAGCAATTACAACTTTTCTTTTTTAATTTTAGAATATCGTTAATTGAGAGCAGGTCTACCACAAACAGATAGGCTTTACATTGATAGTTTAAACTAAGGACGGTGCACCTAACCGTGCATCGTCTCATTTTTCCCATATTTCTCCATAAGTGTTGCTTCAAATGCAAGGAAATCTTGCCAACTTTTCTCAACATCTTCATCTCCACCATATTTTTTAGCGAAGTTCAAAAACGTTGTATAATGACGCGCTTCACTTTCCATTAGGCTTCGGTAAAATTCGCGTAAGTCTACATCATCAATCTCTTCCGAAAGAATTCGGAACCTTTCACAGCTTCTCGCTTCAATCATCGCCCCAAAAATCATGCTTGTCACAAACTGCTTGTCTTTCGATCCGCCAGAGCTTGTCTTTCTCAAATGGTTAGCTAGATCATTCACATAAGGATCTTTTCGCTCATAGCCCAACTTCATTCCACGTTCCAAGATCTTTTCATGCACCATTTTGAAGTGTTCCATCTCTTCAATAGCGATTTCTGTCATTGCCTGAACCAAGTCTGGATAATGCGCATGTTTCACAATTATCGTAATTGCGTTACTGGCAGCCTTTTGTTCGCAATAAGCATGATCCGTTAAGATTTCTTCAATGTTCTTTTCAACGATATTTACCCATCTTGGGTCAGTAGGAAGCTTAAGTCCGAGCATAAAATTGTGTTTAACACAAAGTTAATGCTTGTAAATTGTTCTATCGAGTTATTAAATCAATATTTTTGAGACATGATTAAATTAAAACCAATTTTATTCGCCCTATTTATTTTAGGATCAATAAGTACAAATGCACAACAAAAAGAGTCTCCGAAACTACTCGTAGGAATCGTCGTTGACCAAATGTGCTATGATTACTTGTACCGCTTTTACGACAAGTATTCGGACGATGGATTCAAGAAATTAATGACCAAGGGAACAAATTGCAGAAACATGAATTACAATTATGTTCCTACGTATACTGGACCAGGTCATGCTTCAATTTATACAGGTACAACGCCGAGTAATCACGGGATTGTCGCAAATGATTGGTTTGACAGACAGCAAATTAGATCAATTAATTGCGTTGAAGATTCTACTTATTCAACCGTAGGAAGCGGTTCGAAATCTGGTGCTTGTTCTCCAATCAATCTTAAGTCAAATACGATCACTGATCAATTAAAATTGACTTATCCAGATGCGAAAGTAATTTCTATGTCAATTAAAAATAGAGGTGCAATCTTGCCTGGAGGACATTTGAGTGATGGATCTTATTGGTACGATTATAATTCAGGGAACTTCATTACAAGTACGTTTTTTAAACCGTCTTTGCCGCAATGGGTGACAGACTTTAACAAAAAGAAATATGCGGAATTGTATATGAGTGGTCAATGGACGACGCTTCAAGACATTTCGACATATACTGAAAGTGGACCCGATGATTCACCTTATGAGCACCTGATGCCATCGAAGACAACTCCTACGTTCCCTTACGATTTAAAGGCAATGAGCAGCGTTGAAGGTTATACGGCAGCTGGTTTATTGCCATACACACCTTACGGAAATACAATCTTGACGGATTTAGCGATGAGCGCAATTACCGCTGAAGGAATGGGACAAGATGATCAGACGGACATGCTTTGTATCAGTTATTCAACTCCTGATATAGTTGGACACACGTTTGGACCTTACTCTAAAGAGATTGAAGACATCTATTTAAGATTGGATTTGGAGATTGCTCGATTGATTAAAATGATTGAAAAGGAAGTAGGAAAGAAAAATTTTACAATTTTTATTACGGCAGATCACGCTGTGGTTCCAACTCCTCAGAATTTAGTTGACCACAATTTACCTGGTGGATATGTATACACAGATACTAACATGTATTATTTGAAAGAAGCAATGACGGCCAAGTTTGGACAACCGTTGATTTTGGAACAAGACAACTTGAACTTCTATTTGGACCATGATAACATCGCACAATTGGGATTGAAATTGGACGATGTTATAGAATTTGTAGCGGATGAAACTGCAAAATGGGAGGGGGTAAAACGTGTGTTTACTGCAAATCAATTGTACAATGGAAATTCAAATGATCCTTGGTTGGACATGGTCCGAAACGGATATCACCATGGCGAAAGCGGCGACGTAATCCTGATTTTGGAACCGGGTTATTTGCCATCAAGCAAGGACACGGAAAGTTCTCACAAAGGAACGTCTCATGGATCGGCGTACAGCTATGACACACACGTGCCGCTCTTGTGGTATGGAAATGGAATTCCGAAAATGGATTTGTTCCGCCCTTTGAACATCACGGATATCACATCAACGTTAACGCACATGCTTTACTTGCAACAAGTAAATGCGATGACTGGAGATCCAATTGAAGAAATCCTCGAAGATTAACGGTCTTAACGTTTGAGTGATTAAATTCAGTAAAATAGCCAAGTTCAGTTCTTTTTACGGCACTTTAGGATAGTACTTGAACTCGAAGCTACCGCAAACTTACCAACGCAAAGCCCAGCGCACCAATGAATGTGTTTATCGTCGCAAAGAAGAACAAGATTTACTTTTTCGTGTGAATTGATTTTTGCGTCAGAAATTATGTCCGAAATCAAACGTGTTCCGTTCATTCCAATTGGTGACATTCGATCACCGATCTTCCATTTTCGAAAATGCAGTTTGCCCACTATCTTTGATTCATCAAGGTAGACTTCGTCTTTTGAAAATGTAGTTGGAAGTTCTTTTACTTTCTCAATAATCAATTCCGGTAGAGGGGTTTCAGAATTGACAACGAAGCTTAATCTGTCTCCATCAAAAACGGCTTTGTCAAATTGAGTTTTAGTTGAAGCTACAAAATTTACAGATGTTCCTTTATGATTCAATCGTTTGATTTCCTGTGCTATGGATGCAGGTTGTCCCAGCTGACGAAAGAACTCAATGTACTGCAATTCCGCCATCGAATTGAGATTATCCAAAAGAATCGATGATTCGCTAATGGAAGATAAAACCAAATCTCGAACTTCTTCTTCCAATGCTTTTTGCTTGCGTTGAAACTGTTTCACAAGTTCAATAACGCTTGAATTCAATGTTGGAATCACTTCCGTCAAATTTGGAAGAATCTCGTTTCGTAATTTATTCCGTCTGTATTTTGAATCGCTGTTTGAAACATCTTCGCGCCATTCAATGGCATTCGCTTCAGCGTACTTCTTTAAATCTTCTTTAGAAAAGTCGAGTAGGGGGCGAACAATTCCATTGTTTTCATACGGCATACACGCCAATCCAATCACGCCTGATTTTCGAGCCAAATTCAAAAAGAACGTTTCTACTTGATCGTCGAGATGGTGTGCAAGAGCAACTTTACCGTTGGCCGAAATGATTTCATGGAACCAATCGTAACGGACGTTTCTCGCTAATTCTTGCAAGTTCCCTCCATCCTTTAATTGAAGTTTTAAATGGATAATTCTTTTGTCAAAAGGAATGGAATTGTCCATGCAAAACTGTTCAACGAATTGGGCGTCTAATTCTGAATCTTCACCGCGAAGTTGGTAATTGACATGAATCACGTCTACCTTAAAATTCAATTGATGAAGTACGAACGCAAGAACAATAGAATCCAACCCACCGCTGCAAGCGACAGAAATTAGATTTGACTTCAAATGCGACCAATTGGCCTCGATATGTTGTTCGATTTTATGCATTCATTCCCTTCAAAATCGATTGCACTTTGATGTTGCATTCTTCGTATTCCGCTTCAGGAGAAGATTGAATTGTTATTGCTCCGCCAACAGGGCACGACAAATATTTTGTTTCTCGGTTGTAAATCAATGTTCGAATAACGACGTTGAAGTCGAAATCTCCATTTGGCGCAATGTATCCAATTGCTCCGGAATAAATTCCACGTTTGAAACTTTCGTGCTTCTCAATCAATTTCATAGCGCTGTGTTTCGGAGCGCCAGTCATTGATCCCATTGGGAACGTTGCTTTTAAAATATCCGTGAAAGAAGTGGTTTCCTCAACTTCACACGAAATGGTGGAAATCATCTGGTGAACGGTTTCAAACGAATAAATCCCGAAGAGTTCATCGACTTTAACGCTGTTTTTCGTGGCGATTTTGGAAAGGTCATTTCGCACCAAATCAACGATCATTACATTCTCCGAGCGTTCTTTGGGATCGGCCAAAAGCCGTTCTTTCAATTGTTGATCTTCTTGTTCAAATTTACCTCGCTTCGCCGTTCCTTTGATCGGTTGTGAGATCAGTTTAAGACCTACTTTTTTAATATACCGCTCTGGACTTCCGCTAAATATTTCGAAGTTGGCCAAAGACGAATAACACGAAAAGGGCGCTTTTGTTAGTTGATTCAATTTGAAGTAGGCTTGAATCGGATCGTTCAGTTCAACGTTTTCAGCAAAGAATTCCTGACAGAAATTGACTTCGTAAATATTCCCTTGCTGAATCTCGTTCTTGAGATCATTTACTTGATTCAAATATTCTTCCTTCGTTAATCGCGCCTCAAATCTTGCATCTAAATTAAATCCATTCGATTCCGAATTCTCAAAGAAATTGGAAACAAAACCCTCATTTTCAAGGCTCTGTTCACCAATTAAATACTCTTTAATCTTTTCGTTATCAATTGCTACAACTGTTTTTGGAACCCAAAGCGTTGCCAGCGGATAATCCTGACCGTCTCTGTTGTTCGATTCCAAACCTTGAATTTTCAATTTCAAATCGTAGCTCAATGTTGTGAAAATGTACGCCCCTTTATTCGCATCAATGAATGATTGCATTGCATCAAGGTCCGATTGTTCGTCCAAAATAAAGGTAGGGCCAGAGCCGAACGCTAAAATTCCAGAGCCATCATTTTCGTTTAGGTATGTAAGAGGTGCTGTTTTCACGTTGCGAATTTAATTACAATTTCTAGATTTTGAGAAGTTGTGAGGATCGGAATTGCTATCTTGGCGCAGTAGTTATGTTGTACTATATTCTCAGACTAATTGTAAGTATTGGCATTCGACTCTTTTATAAACAGATTCGGGTGAAGAATCGCGAATACCTAGATGAAAAAGGCGCCAAAATCATAATTGCAAATCATCCGAATACAATCATGGATGCTTGGATTTTAGGCTACATCTGCAACCGAAGAATTTATTATATGGCAAAAGGAACGTTCTTCACGAGTCCATTGAAACGCTGGGTTTTGAACGGATTAGGAATGATTCCTGTTAATAGAAAAGCAGATGGAATAAGCAGTGGCGTTTCGAATGACGATTCATTTGAAGCCTGTTACCGTATTCTTGAAGAAGGAAAGATATTGGTAATTTTTCCTGAAGGGAGTAGCTTTCAAGAGCGTTTGCTGCGTAAATTGAAATCTGGAACAGCGCGAATTGCGATTCAAACAGAACTAAGAAACGAAGGGAAACTCGGGCTAAAAATAATTCCAATCGGGTTGAATTATATGCATCCTGAAAAATTCCGAAGTTCCGTTCTAGCAACGATTGGTGAACCTATTAGTCCGCAACCGTATTTGGAAGAGTTTAAAACGGATTCGCTTAAAGCTGCGCGAAAACTAACGGAGAAATTTAGAATTGGTTTGTCGCGCTTGTTGGTTCGATCTGAACAGAGTGAGGAAGAGGAATTGGTGGAAGGAATCGTCGATATCATTTCTTCGGATTATATCAAGTCGTCTAATAAAGGCGTTGAACATGACGTTGAAATAATGCGAAGTGTGTTTGATCAAATGAACTTGATTCGGATTTCTCATCCTTGGAAATTGAATGAAATAAAAATGCTTGTTGAAAGCATCAATTGGCAGATTGAAAACATGAATATTAAAGCAGATTTTCTGGATAGAAAGTACCGTTCTAGGATGTTTAAACGTCAATTGGTACAGTCATTCTTTTTTCTGATTATTGGCTTTCCTGTTTTCCTTTTTGGCTTGATTCACAATTTCTTTCAGTTCAAGATCACTGATTTATTGGTTATAAAATTGATAAAGGAAGTAGAATACACGGCGCCGATTTTGGTACTCCTCGGATTGATTTTTTATCCGTTGGTGCACGTGGCTTTCCTTATGGGGTTCAATTGCATTTTCGAACCTGAATATTGGATGAAGTGGGTTTACTTTTGCAGTATGCCATTGTCTGGTTTAGTCGCGTATTACTACTATCAGTATTACAAACACATTCTTTTGAAGCGAAAGTTTATCTTCTTAATGCGAAAGGATAAGACGGGTATTGAGACGCTTAAGAGCGAGCGAGAAAGTCTGAAGAAGTTGGTTTTTGAAAACTAATTACTTCACATACTCCAATCCAATTTTCCCTGTCATTTTGTAAATTTCCAAGTACGTATCCATTTTATTGAACAGGTTCTCGTAATGCTGAATCAGTGTGTTTTGATAATTGTTCAAGAAGCTCGCTAAGTCGATTGAATTAATCCCGCCAATGGCGAATCGTTCTTGCGCCAACTCCAATGCTTTTTTTGAATAGACTAGATTTTCCTGAGAAATAGAAACCAATTGAACTCGGGCTTTGTAAAGCGCAATCAAATTTTGCAATGTGCTTGAAAGCGTCATCTTCATGTTTTCAATGTTCAGCGTACTAATCTCCTCTTGGATTTTGGACACTTCAACGGCTCTTTTGTTCTTCCAATTGTTGAAGATGGAATAGCGTAAATTGATGTTTCCGTAATAGGATAAATTGCTCGTTTCAGCTTCAAAGGCGTTGTTTTGTATTTCTCGAATCCACGACCAACCCGGTTGAACTCCAGCTTGAAACGACAAGGTTGGATAAAGGAACGAGCGTTGAAAGGCAGTATTGGTTTTTTGCAATTCCAAGGATATGTACTGATTCGTCAAGTTCTGATTGTTAGAATACATTTCAGTTTCAGCTTCAGAAAAATCGACATCCATTACCTTAAGATCCATTTTGTCGGTTAAGTTCAATCCCTCGGCGGTGATTGTGCTATCGTTTATCAAAAGCAACAAGTTCCGAACTGAATTGTCGTAAGAAATTTTTTGCATCAACAAGTTCGTACTGTCCGTCAAATATTGATTCTTGAATTGCATTAACTCAAGCGTGTTGGCGTTGCTGTACTTTTCTTTGAGTTCGTAGTAATGCATTTTATCTTTCGACAACTCCATTACCGATTTAAATAAATCCTTTCTGTCGTGTTGCAACTGAGCCGTATAATACGCTTTCAAAACATCTTGAATCGTATTTTCAATAACAGCCATGGCGTTGTTCGCACTTTGGTTTTCCAAAATCTCCAACCGTTCTTTTGAAATCCGAACAGCGAATCCAGTGAAAATATTCCAATTTGCAGTCAACGAAGGGTTGATGCTTTGCGTTAAAACGATTCCCGGTATAAAGGTGAACGGGTTGTTCGTATTGTCTTGTATCGTATTGCCATTCATTAGCGTCAAATCAACAGTGGGGAAAGCTCCAGCTTCTGACCAACGGTTGTTCAATTCATTGATCGAATGCTGCTTTCCAGAAATGATGACTTGGTAGTTTTTCTCCAAAGAAATAAACACGGCTTCGGACGCACTTAAGTCGCGCTGAGCGAACCCAACGGCGCTTAAACTGATAAAAACGAGAAGGCTACTTATTTTCAAATTCATGCTGATTTTTCTCTAGTTTTATTATTGGCTCTACTGATCTTGGATCCAAATTAGATTCACCGTGGAATACCCATCTGTAGAAGATTCTTCGAGCGTTCCACAATAAAATCGCGGCAGGGTAGAAGAACAAAATAAATAATGTCCCAAACAACACACCAAAAGCAATTGAAACTGCAACTGGAATCAAGAATTGTGCTTGCATACTTGTTTCCATGATAATTGGAAGAAGTCCAGCTACGGTTGTTAATGAAGTCAATAAAATGGGTCTGAAACGTGAAATTGCGGCTTCAATTGCAGCGTCTTTAACTTCAAACCCCTGTTTGAGGAGTTCATTGTAACGATCGAGGAAGACAATGGCATCATTCACTAAGACTCCAATCAAAGCTATAATTCCAAACATTGACAGTAAAGAAACGGGCAAACCAACCAATCCATGTCCAAATATAGCACCAGCAACCCCAGCAGGAATAACAAGCATAATTAGGAATGCGCTTCCGAGGCTATTGAAGTGCAACGCAATAATGATGAACATGATTACGATTCCGATTGGGGCAACTGCCTTCATTGAGTCCATCGTTTTTCTTTGACGTTTGGACTGACCCAATTCAATCGATTTTAATCCCGGGTACAAATCAAACAACTTGGGTAAAACGGAATCTTGAATTTGTGTGTTAATTTGAGACACTAAATCAGGATCGGTGCATTCGGCATCAACGGTTACAATTCTTTGCCCATCCAATCGACGAAGTGTTTCCGGAGCTCTTTCCATTGTGAAATCGCAAATTTTATTCAATGAGATTGCGACGCCTTGCGGCGTTTTAATCTTCATGTTTTTCAGATCGTAAAGAGAGTTTCTATCCTCAATAGGAAAGCGAACCCAAATTTTGATCTCATCCGTTTCAACAATAACGCGCTGGGCCTCATTTCCGAAAAATCCAGACCTGATTTGAGAAAGAATATCACTTTCAGTAAGGCCGTAAATACTTGCTTCCGTGCGCAGTTTTAATTGAACCTCATTTTTTCCAGGAGGCATGTTGTCTTTGATGTTGAAAACGCCATCTATCTTAGAAAGTCGGGATTTCAAATCCTTAGTGGCTTGCAATAAATTGGCTTCTTTTTGAGAGGATAACCCAATAGCGATCTCTTTACCAAAACGGTTGAAACCTCCAACATAAGTGTCTTGCGCTAGCTTTCCGGAAGATGTCGCGTTAATGCGTCGAATAATTCGATTCATTAAGGTGTCAATAGGCGTTTTAGCATTCTCACCGTTAAAGAACACTTGAACCATTCCTGTGTGGTTTCCAGCTTGACCAATACTTTGCGAGATCCCGACATTACTGGAATAGTACGTTAAAAGTGAATCTCCCGTTTCATCAATGATTCGTTGGTTTTCAGAGATGAGAATTTCCGTTGCTGTGTTCACAAAACGTTCTGTTTGATCCTTTGAGTCACCAGGTTTGTAGGCTGCTTCAATAGTAAAGAAATCAGGTTCGATATTTGGGAAAAAGGTAGCCCCAATAACACCTCTGCCCATCAGGACGAAGGCGAGAACAGTAAAAGTAAGGGGAATCAAAACTGTCAAATAAAACCAGTTCCGTTTTGTGCCAATAATATTTTCGATAGCAGTCTTAAACCAATTGTCTCTAACGAATTTGATGAATCTATCAGCTCCACCGCGGATTTTGCTTTCCATTGGAGATTGCGAGAATCCAGTGATGAATAACGTTGCTCCAAGAATGATTAGGGAGAAAGGGAATAAGAGGAGTCCAAAGCTTGCGCCAGGAGTAATCAACCCTGTTGCCAGATAAATAAGGATCAATGAACCGACCATAACTAGGGCGCCAACCAAATAGGAGAACTTGAAGGTCTTTCGTTCCGACAACACACTTTTGTGTCCCAAGTGAGACGGAAGAATAATGAATGCTTCAATAAGAGAAAACGCCAGACATGCGATAACAACGAAGGCCATTTCGTGCATCATTTCCATTCCTTCAACGAATAATATAATGGAAAACGCTACAATTGTGGTTGTAACCGACGTGAAAACGGGTTTCAGAACTTCTAACGTTCCTTCTAATGCGGATTTATGGGCTGATTTCCCCTTCTCAAAATGGGTGTAAATATTCTCAGCAATTACAATTCCATCATCCACCAAAATTCCGACAACGAGGATCATTCCGAAGAGTGAAATCATGTTGATGGTCATGCCGTAAGCTGTTCCCAGAATAAACATTCCCAGGAAGGAGAAGGGGATTCCAAAAGCCACCCAAGCCGAAAGTTTCAAGTTTAAGAAAAGACCCAAGAACAAGAGAACAAGTATGAGTCCCATGATACCATTTCTGGTCAATAGGTCGATCCGATCGTCCAGCATTTGATTGAACTCGAAGAAAATTTTGAATTCGTAATCTGGATTTTCTTCATTGAATTTATCGCGGTATTCGTAAAGTGCATTTGTAATCTCAGAGATGTCCTCATCGATTGTTTTTTCGATTTGAAATGAAACGGCTGGTTTTCCATTGAATTTCGCTTGCTGAGATGCTTCTGAATAGGTAAGTTTCACATCTGCAACATCGCCGATTGTAATCTTTTCACCGCTTTTTGTTGTTCGAAGTATGATCTTTGCTATTTTCTCAGGAGAGGTTCTTCTGTTGTTGGAACGAATGTTCAGTTCCTCCATCGGCCCACGAATAATTCCAGTAGTGATATCAATGTTTTTAGAGCCGATTGCAGCGCCCACTTCCTGCATGGAAATGTTGTACCTCAATAAATCTTGTTCTCTAATTTCAACGTTTATTTCTTTATCTGGAAATCCTGTTTTTTGAATTTGAGTAATTTCTTTTGAATTCAATAATTGGCGCTCAACTTTCGAGGCGAGGTCCGTTAAATCATTGATGTCCGCACTGTCAACTCTGGAGGCGATCCCAACAAAAGCGACCACGCTTCCCATTCCGCCCGTTTTCTGTTTGAAGATAGTTGGAGGCTCTATGCCTTTTGGAAATGAACTAATTGAATTTACGGAGTTTTCAATATCACTCAGAAGCGCTTCCATATCCGTGTCGGCATCTGCTGTAATCACAACTTGCGCAAAGTTCTCTTGAGACGTCGAATTGATCTCGTCGATTCCGTCAAGCCCTTTAACCGATTGCTCAATTTTAATCGTTACACCTTGTTCCATCTCCGACGGAGAAGCTCCAGGGTACATAACAGAGACATAGATTTGTTTCGGTTCCTGTTCCGGGAAAAATGACTTTTGCATCGTTAGAAGCGAGAACAAGCCAAACATCACAACGATCACGATAATGGCATTTCCCCAAATCGGTCGGTTGATAAAAAACTGTATTACTTTATTCATTGCTACAGTATTATTGGGAATCTCCCTTGTATTTTACGTCCTTCTCAATTTTACCAATCTGTTCCATGAGAACTTCTTGACCGTCTTTTAACCCCGTCAAATAAATCGAATCGGGGATTGAACCAACTTGATTGACCTTGATTTCGATTATTTTATTTCCTTCGATCACTTTTACTTTACCGTCTTGCATGGCTGTTCTGGGAAGTACAACGCATTCTTTTAGTGTGTTGTCTTCTTGTTCAATAGAAACGTTCACGAAAAGTCCGCTGTAAATTGTTTTGCCTTCCGCTGCTTTGATTGAATAGTAAACATCTGCAGATTGTGTTTGCTGATTGATTACATTCGATACCCGTAAAATTTTACCCGTTCCCACAGTTATATTATCGGCGTTTACAAACTTGGCAAAACTTTTATTCCGATAGTTATCCAGGTCTTCAATAGCTATTGGAACCTTAACTTCAAAGTCATCCGTTTTTGCAATTTTAGCGACTTGCATACTCGGACTTATTATAGATGAAGGTTCTGCGAATGTTGCTATGACAGTTCCGTTGAACGGAGCTATAAAAACATACTTGTCCATTTGCGATTCCAATTGCTGCAATGCATAGAATTCAGGATAGAAATTTCGTCCCATAAAGAACATTTCTTCTTTCGTAGTCCGTATCGCAGGTATTGCAGGTAATTTAGGTTTTTTTGGACTCAAATCATTTATGAACTTCATCCACTTATTTCGTTCTGTTGGAAAATCGAGTTCAATGTCAGGAAGCGAGCTCAGAATCATATTTGACATGACTGCTTTCTTTACTTCAAAATTGAACTTTGCATCCATGTTGTCCACTCTGTATAGAACTTGACCTGCTCTAAAGTTGGTTCCAGGCTTCATTGTAATTTGTCCCTTTTGTAATTCTCCTTGAATTTGAAAAGCCACATTTAACTCCATATTTGGCGTTATCTGACCGTAAGAAACCAGTGAGATTCGCTGAGGGGCATTTTTCACCTTTTTGGTACGGAGATGGACAGTTTTGTCCTCTTCCTTCATTGTTTTAGATTGCGTCTTCTGATTGGCTTTCAAAACGACAAATATACTGCCACTTATTACGATTGAAATGACAAATAAAATGATCTGACTCCTTTTCATTAATTGAATATTTACATTCTCTATAAAGGTACAATTCAGATTGCGATAAAGTTCATATTAATTATGAACTCAATAAAATAATGTTGAGATGTTCGTGAGCATGATGAAGGGTTGTGTGCTTATAACTGTTGAAAAAGATGTTGAAAACCTAAAAACACAGTATTCACAGTAGGGGAAGCCTTTATTAACTTTGTGTTAAGTATTACAACCCAGCCCAAGAAATGTTTGGAACCATTATTAAGAAAAAAGTCTCTGACGATAAATTAGCCAATGTATTCATTAATGGCTTGTTTACGACGATTGACAATGGATTCCCAGTTATCGCTGACCTAATCAACGACGACCCTGCTTTTGTTAAGTCGCCTAACCTTCGTTCAAGTGATAACTATGAATTTTCTTTAATCGTATTGGTTGGAAACCTCTCCTTTTTAGAAAGTGTATTTGATCCGCAACAAGCAGACCGTATCGAAACGTTGGTTTATGAAAAATTAGCCAAAGCGTATGAAATGTCAGTTTACGATTTCAAGAAAATGATGAAAGATTACAAAGCGCACTTATGTCGTTTGAATCATCCTTCTAGAAATATGATCTATGCCATGTCAAAAGGGGTGTTCGATAAATACTTATTGTACAATTTTCAAGATGAATATTTCAAAAGAATGCAAGTACCAAATCCTTTGTTCTTAAAAAGAATGGATGAAGTTGTAGAGAACTTTGTTTGGGATTGGGATGTCTTCTTTAAAAAATACAGACTCGATTAACACACTCTCCAAAGTAGTAAATTCTTGTTTCAAAAACGGCCTTCTAGTAAGAGACCGTTTTTTTATTAGCCATGAAACGTTATTGAATTTAAAGCCAACGCTTGACTACTGAAATAATCTTAATAAATAAAAGAGTGTTTGGGCTTGGAAGCCATTTGGGAGTCTTTTAGTTTCGAACATAAACTACCTTCTTCGTCTCGAAAAATTCTTCCTCAAATTTATCTTTGATGTCGAAAATTTGAACCGCCTTCATCACTGGAGCCATTTCCTCTGTTAAGTCACCGCCTTTCAAATAAAGAATCCCGTTCTTAAGATCGTTGTTGTCCTTCTTAAGAAATTGTCCTTTTGTCCAACCAATGAATTTAGGCATCGCTGTAACTGCGCGACTCACGATGAAATCAAACTGTTCATCGATGTTCTCGGCTCTTTCGTGTATTCCGCGAACGTTTTTCAATCCAAGTGCTTCAGCGATCTCCTTAACGACTTTAATTTTCTTTCCAACGGAATCAACAAGTAAGAAATCACATTCAGGAAATAGTATTGCTAACGGAATCCCGGGGAAGCCACCACCAGTTCCTATATCTAGGATTTTAGTGCCGTCTTTGAACTTTATTACATTGATTATCGCCAATGAGTGCAAAACGTGGCGCTCATAGAAATTTTCGGTGTCCTTTCTAGAAATTACATTGATCTGTTCGTTCCAATGTTGGTATAAGTCACCAAGTTTACCGAATTTCTCAATTTGCTTGGGTGTGAGATCAGGAAAATATTTCGTGATTAGTGAAGTATTGTTCATCTAAATCGAATCTTTGGTTTTTTCAATCATGTTCGAAAGGAAATCTCTCGCTCTAAACAGTTGAGCTTTAACGGTTCCCAGAGGAAGATTGAGTTCTTCAGAGATTTCTTCGTAGCTCAGTTCCTCGAAATAACGTTTTTCTACCAAGATTCTATAACGCGGTTTTAACTTGGATACCAAGTCGCGCATGTGCATTACTTTTTGCTTGTGCTCCAGAGTTTCCTCAGGATCACGCGTTGCACTTTTTGTATCTATAAAGATTGTTTCTCCGTCAGCTGTTTTAATCCCGGTATCCATTGAGGTTACTTTGATTCTTTTCTTTCTAATGAAGTCAATACAGTTGTTTGAAGCAATTTTAAAGAGCCAAGTTGAGAAAGCGTAACTCGGAGAATATTGCTCCAGTCTGTTAAATGCTTTTCCAAAAGCTTCGATAGTAAGATCATCAGCGTCATCGGTGTTTTTCACCATTTTAAGCATCATGAAATAAATTGACTCTCTGTACCGATCCATCAATTGACCGTAAGCAAGTTGATCCCCGCCAATTGCTGCATGAACTAAATCAAGATCTTTTTGTGCCTTTTCCGATAAGTGGTCTCTCTTTACCATTTTTTACTATCTGTTTTATCGACTGCGTAAAACATTAAAGGAGTTAGTAACGAGTACATTAGATCCAGTAATGGTATGAATGCGATAAATTTTGATTCGTTCAATTTTTTAAATGATTTCCCGAGGATGATCCACTTAATAATCAATATTAAAGTGAAGATCGCAAGGCTTAACCATCTGAAGTTCGAATCAAACAACAAAATAACAAAAGAAGTCGTCATGATTAACATGGTCAGTGGATATATTCCTAACATTAACTTTTTGATAACCCCATATTTTTCTGACGTAGTATAGTGTCTAGACTTTTGCTTGAACCAACTTTTCCAAGAGCTTGAACCTTTTGAATAGCAAAATGACTCCGGTTCTATGTTAATCGTGTAGTTTTTCTTTTTTGCTGCGTCTTGAATAAAAAGATCATCATCACCCGATGAAAGCGCGTAATGGGATTTGAATCCTTTCGCTGCATGGAACACAGATTTGGTGTATCCAAGGTTTCGGCCAATCCCCATATAAGGCAATCCTATTTTTGCAAAAGCGAAGTAATTCATTGCGATCCAAGTGGTGTCAAATCGAATCACTTTATTTAAAAGGCCTTTTTCTCTTGAATACGGACCGTAGCCCATTACAATCTCCTTCTTTTCTGTGAAATACTTCGACATACTCGCAATCCATTGGTTCGATTCAGGTCTGCAATCGGCATCGGTCAACAACAAATTTTCGTGTTTCGCTCCTTTTATTCCTAGCGTTAATGGAAGTTTTTTACCGAATTTGAGGTGGTTGCTACGCTCGACCTTAATGATTCTTAAATTGGGGTATTGACGGGCGTAGGCATCAAGAATGTATTCGGAATCATCTAGGGATTGATGATTAATGACAATAACTTCAAATTTAGGATAGTCCTGCTCCATGATAAATGGAAGGTTATTGAAGAGATTTTGCGACTCATTTCGGGCTGCAATGATTATAGAAACAGGTTCTTGACTTTTTGAAAGGCGCTCTGGTCGGTTTTTGTGAAATGCGAATCGCGTGTAAGTGAATAACACGAAAATCAGATGCATAAGGGAAATCCCACAGAAACCCAAGAATAAATAGGTAGCTATATCATACTGAAATTTGGGAAGAAGGTCCAACATTAAAATCACTTTGCTACAAAGATGCGGGTTTGCCTAAATACATTTATCTTTGCCGCTGTAAATTATCAACATTTTTATGCACTTTGAACTCAAACATACTGATAGTCAATCAAAAGCGCGAGCTGGATTAATGCACACTGATCATGGAGTAATTGAAACTCCGATTTTTATGCCTGTTGGAACGGCAGGAACAGTCAAAACTGTCCATCAACACGAGCTAAAAGACGACATTAAAGCGGATATTATTTTAGGAAATACGTACCATTTGTTCTTAAGGCCGGGACTGGACGTTCTAGAACCTGCAGGTGGATTGCATAAATTTATGAATTGGGACATGCCGATCTTAACAGATAGTGGTGGGTACCAAGTTTATTCCTTGTCGGGAGCTCGAAAAATTAAGGAAGAAGGCGTGACGTTCCAATCGCACATTGATGGAAGTTACCATTTCTTTTCTCCTGAAAAAGCAATTGATATTCAGCGTTCAATCGGTGCAGATATTATCATGGCATTTGATGAGTGTACACCATACCCTTGTGATTACAATTATGCGAAACGTTCCATGCACATGACACACAGATGGTTGAAGCGTTGTTTCAATCAAATGGATGCGACGCGTCCAAAGTATGGACATGAACAAGCTTTGTTTCCAATTATTCAAGGGAGCGTTTATAAAGATTTAAGAAAAGAATCAGCGGAGAAAATTGCTTCATTTGACGCAATTGGAAACGCAATTGGAGGATTATCGGTAGGTGAGCCTGACGATGAATTGTACGAAATGACAGATCTTGTTTGTGGAATACTTCCAACGGATAAGCCAAGGTATTTAATGGGAGTAGGAACCCCATTGAATATTTTAGAATGTATTTCAATGGGTGTTGACATGTTTGATTGTGTAATGCCATCTCGGAATGCGCGCCATGGAATGTTGTTTACATCCGAGGGAATCATCAACATTAAAAACAAAAAGTGGGAGAAGGATTTCTCGCCTTTAGATCCGAATGGAACCTCTTACGTAGATTCAACGTATAGCAAGGCCTACTTGAGACACTTGATGCGTTCGAAAGAACATCTAGGAATGCAAATTGCTACGATACACAATTTATCATTCTATTTGTGGTTAGTGAAAGAGGCGAGAAAACGTATTTTGGATGGAACGTTCTCAACTTGGAAAGCTCAAATGGTTTTGAAATTGGGCAATAGACTGTAAATGTTAACGATACTAGATAAATATATTATTAAGAAGTTTCTTAAAACCTTCTTCTTCATTTTTGGAGTGATAATGTTATTGTCTATTGTTTTTGACCTCGCCGAAAAACTACCATTATTCGCATCTAAGGATGCGTCGCTTTCTGAGATTGTTTTCGATTACTATGTGAGTTTCATTCTTTTCCATGGGAACATGTTCTCCTCCATGATCATTTTTATTGCTGTAATTTGGTTTACGGCTAAAATGGCACAGGACACGGAGATTATTCCTATTTGGAACAGCGGTCGACCGTTTACAAGATTCATTCGTCCGTATATGATTGCGGCAACAATTCTAATGTTGATTTCACTTGGCCTAAATCACTTTGTCATACCGAATACCAATCAATTGCGATTGAATTTTGAGGAGAAATATTACCGCGATGAAATGTACATCTTGGATTATCATGCAGAATTTCCAGGTGGACAAGTTGTGTATTTTGACAGTTACATGGCGGATAAAAATCGAGCAGAGGATTTTGTTCTAGAGCAAGAAGGTTCAGATGGCGAGTTAACGTATTTTTTAAAAGCACGCACCGCAGAAAACAAGAAAGGAACCAACAAATGGGTTCTGACAAACTATTGGAGTCGAACAATAGGCGATACCAATGATATTCTCATGGAAGGCCAACGGCTCGATACGACTTTTAAATTTACAATGGATGAAATGGCAACGCGTGAAAATATAGCCGAGACTATGCCGTATTTTGAGCTGAAAGAATTCATTGAACGCGAAAAGAAAAAAGGTTCAGATATGGTTCCTACCTATGAGATCGAGCTATATCAACGAACCTCTTATCCATTTGCCACTTATGTCTTAACAATCATAGGGATTGCCGTAGCCAGTCGAAAAAAGCGGGGTGGGGTTGGAATCAATATCGCTATTGGACTAGGAATTATATTCGTTTATATTTTTGCAATGAAAGTCACGACCGTTGCAGCCATGAATCTAGGTTTTGCAACATACATTGCCGTGTGGATTCCGAATTTCTTGTTCGCTATTTTGGCCTATTTTCTTTACAAGAAAGCGCAGCGTTGATTAATCTTCTGTCGTGACGATTTCGAAAGAATAGTGGCTTCCCTCACGCTTGTACGTCCCGTCCAATTGTTCTGTTAGAACATCGATTAATTCCAATCCAAAACTTCCAATCTCCTCTTCTTTAGGCTCAACCCATTGGCCGTTGTCCTCGTAAAAGAAATAAATTTCGCGTTCGTTTTTTGGTTTGATCTGAATCCTAATTACTGCTGATTCACTCTCTGAATAAGCGTGTTTTAG
>JBLHVW010000068.1:0-18589 GCA_047628775.1 Salibacteraceae bacterium
TGCCCCGCTTTCAATTTTATTGAACTTATTTTTCAGAATGATCAAGCTTTGTCCAAGTCCATCATGCAAATCTCTCGCAATTCGGCCTCGTTCCTCTTCAAGCTTATTCACAAGCGCCGAGCTAAATTCTCTTTCCCGGTTGTGTTTTGTTCTAAAGTAATAAATGACCAACCCAGCGAGAAAAAGAATAAGAACCAAGATTCCAATGGCAATGTTTTGACGCAAATTAGCTGTCTTTAATTCCCCTTTCGCCAATTTCTTCTCAAATCCTATTTTTTGTTGAACGCGTTCTTTTTCCTTTTTCTCAACATCGAATTTCAATTGCAATTCAGAAATCATTTGCAAGCGACCATTTTTGTTAATTGAATCTTGGAAATCTTTGAGCTCTACATAATAATTCAGAGCCATTTCAAAATCGCCCCTCTTTTTGCTCATTTGATACTGAATATCATAGATTCCCATTTGAACTTTATTGTTCGGTGTGTATTTCTGATAAAACTCTACGGAATCGAGGTTCTCATTGACTTTATTGTATCTCCTTCCAGCAAGCTCAAGGGATGCTTTATTCAAGTAAATCATTGAAACCACGTGATACATTTTGGTCTCTTTCGACAACTTCAAACTGGCCTCTGTTAAAGAGTCACTTTTCTTTAAATCTCCCTCTCCACGGTAAATATCGACCAAGTTAACCATTGACACAACGGCTACTTGATTGTTTTTTATACCTATAGCTCGATCATACACTTCATAAAGTTTCTTTTTAGCGAGCTCAGCTGAATCGATGTTTATATAGTAATATGCAATATTCTCCATCACAATTAATTCCAACCGTGGATTTTCCAATCGTTTTGCAATTTCCATCGCCGTTTCAAAATCCGCCTTTGCCCCTGGTGGATCACCAAGCTCTAATTTTGTAACTCCGAGGTTATTTAAAAGAAAGCCGTATTCGTATTCATTTCCGCTATTTTGAGCCAATTTAATCGCGCGCATGTTTGCATCAAATTCAGAGTCATCTTCTCCGAAAATATTCAGCCCACTCATGCTGTAGATCATGTTCAGCGTATCCTTATTGGATTTAGCAGCATCAAACTCATCCTTCATCATTCGATAAGCAACTTTATTATCAGTGCTCTCACCTAGAACGAAGATCTTTCGAATTCGGGCTGTAGATACTAGCTTTTGATTTTTTATTTCACTGGCTATATCAATGGATTTATTGAAATAAACGACGGCACTATCAGATTGGCCCGAGTAGTAATAACCAGTTCCTTTATAAATATTTAGAACGGCCTCAAGTGTTCTGTTTTCCTTTTTCCGAGCGCTAGAATACAGGTCGTCATAAAGTTCATGTAAATTATCTGGGCTTGTTTGAAGATAGATATCAAGCTTGGCGAGATTTGATAAATAGGATTTCACTTCTGGGATGCCTGCATAGAATTGACCCCATGAAAAATGAGAGACCCCAACAATGAAAAGCACTAGAAGTAGTTTTGAAAATCGCATTACATTGCCTAAGATAGCGATTATTCGATTGCGCAGTTTGGCTCAGCCTGCATTGATTTAAAATTTCACCAATTCGAAAATAAACGTCAAAAAAAAAGTGTTAATCATAAGACCAACACTTTTCAATTCCTATTTTCTATCGATTAAAGAGATTTCAATTTTTTCCCAAAATCTTCACCCGCTTTTGTAAGGCTTGAAACAATTTCATTGAATTCTTTTTTCGTTTTTGCACTGTTAATTTTAGCAATAACTTCATCGTGAAAGTCAACAGCCTCATCAATTAGTTTGTCCGCTTTGTCTGCGTTCTTTCCCTCATTGACAATAACTTCATCACAATCATTCAAAATTTCGAAGATCATTCCCTTAACTTTCTTTTTTAATAATTTCTTGCTTGCCATAACTTTATTATAAGTTCAATTTTAACCAAAGATAAATATTAATTTCAATTCTCAGAATTTGCATTGCTGGTTTTGTCCTTCTTTATAAAGGCTGAATGCGGTGCGCCTTCAGGAACACTGATGTAAAGTTTTCGAAGACGTTCTCCCCACGCGTTCGTTTGCTTCCTGAAACTGACTCTAAACCAGATGAAGATGGCCAATCCAACGGCGAGCCCTATTCCAATTAAGGGATACTCTACCATAATTTTATAATGGAATCCATTCATAATATCAGTAGAAATTGTATCCACGAAATTGAAAATTTTCACAGAGATTTCCTCTGATCGATGACTAAGACCACCAATTGAAGTGTCTTTCCAATAAATAATAAAGAAAGCTGTTATCAAAACGATTTCTAAGAAAATACCATTTAACCATTTCTGCCAGAAAATTCTATGACGGATTTGTTTGTGGAACAAGTCCCAATGTTCACTATAAACTTCAGGGCTTTTCTTAACGACATTCATTCCATTTATCATCTCAACTACGTTGAATTTCTTTGGCAAAAGTTTAGGAGCATAATTCGCACTTCGAAGTCTCATTCCAAACCTTCGGCCAAAAGATAGTGGGCCATAAAACCATTAAATGCTCGAACTGAAGCTGCACCACGTGAAAACCCAAAAATGTAAATGGAATCTCCCGTATAATAGTTCCGTGCTAAAAACTCGTAGAGATCTTTCACATTGGTTTCAAATCCAAAACCGAAAGCGCCTCCTATTCCCCTGAGGTATTTATTAGTCCTGGTCCCTACCCCGTTGACATAAAACGTAATTTGTTTTTTATCCTGGTTGTGTAGGTCAATCGCATGATAAAGTTTGTAAACGTTACTTGAAGGAGTATAACCTCCCTTTTCCTGTACTATGGGCAAACAGAATTATATTCTTGCTCATTGAATGTGGTTTTATCTGTTTTCAGACGTATGAATCTGAATGTCAAATACTAACCAAAATGATTTATAATAGCATTAAATCGATTGATAACCCGTAACAAATACAGAGATATTGCGGACGTATACGCATCTTTAACGTCACCAGTCGTAAAAAGAAAACGCATTGCTATCTCTAAAATGAATCCGAACATTTTTGAAGTCGATTGCATCCAGCTTTATCTATCAAACTATAAATCAACGATATCAATTTATTTTCGATAATTCGACCGAGTTTAAAGCGTACAAATTTAATTAGGAACAGAATTATTACATAGTGGATTTAGGCTCGGCAGTATTGGTTTTGAGTTCTTGGTAAAAGTGTGAAAATTTCGACCTACGAAAATTGATTTGTGTATTTTCCATTGAAGGTCTATTCCAGTTGGTATAAAATATAGATTTGCTGCTATGAAAATAGATCCAATCATTGCAATTGACATTCTAGGAACATTCGTCTTTGCATTATCCGGTGTTATAGCAGCGGTTGAAAAGAAGTTCGACTTGTTTGGGACAATTATTCTAGCCTTTGTAACGGCTATTGGAGGAAGTACTTTACGCGATGTACTCATTGGTCAAACTCCAGTGGGCTGGATGAAAAGTGACGTTCATGTTTGGATCATTCTTCTTGCGCTTCCTGTTTCCTATTTCTTCTTAAAGCAATTGCGACGATTGCGAAAAACCTTCCTTCTTTTCGATACGATTGGAATTGGACTATTCACTATTCTCGGCCTTGAAACAGCGCTAGATTCAGGCCTGTCACCTGTGATTGCAATTATGATGGGAGTTGTATCAGCCGTTTTTGGTGGCGTCATAAGAGATGTCCTTTCCAATCAGGTTCCATTAATATTTAGAAAAGAGATTTATGCCTTTGCCTGTCTTGCGGGCGCCTTGGTATACATGGGGTTGGATTATTTGAGTATTTGGTCAGAACTCAAACTTGTTCTTTCAATTTTGACAGTGATTGCAATCCGATTGCTTTCTATTCGGTTCAAATGGTCGATTGGGTTTGTTCCGCGAGGAGGTAGAAGTTAGAAGTGAAGAGTTGTAGATGAAAAGTGGACGGTGAGAGTAGATATTGGATTGATAGATGATTGATATTAGAGATTAGAGATTAGACAAATTAATAACTCGAAACTACTTAACTCTTCAAACTCATAACTCAAAAAAAAAGCCATCTCGAATAAACGAGACGGCCTTTTATATCATAAACTCGAACGCTAATTACTCAGCAGCTGGAGCATCTGTTTTTTCTGGTTTTGGCATAAGAACCTTTCTCGAAAGTTTCCACTTACGTGTTTTTGGATCTCTACTTACCACTTTGAATTTCACAACATCACCTTCTTTACAAACGTCTTCCATTTTGGTAACACGCTCGTGAGAGAATTCAGAAATGTGAATCAATCCATCTGTTCCAGGAAGAATCTCAACGAACACACCGTATGCTTGTAAAGATTTGATTTTCCCTTCGTATTCTGCACCTTCCTCAACCATTGGAGGGAATGCAATCAACTTGATAGATTTAACCGCAGCAGCCATATCGTCTGCATTGTTCGACATGATTTGAACTTTACCTTCTCCGCTTTCAAGCTCTTCGATAGTAATGTTTGTATTCGTGTCTTTTTGCATTTGCTGAATAATCTTTCCACCAGGTCCGATAATCGCACCAATCATATCATTCGGTACTACGAATGCTTCGATACGTGGAGTCTGAGGTTTCAACTCTGCATTTGGCTTAGCGATAGTTTCAATGATCTTATCCAAGATATGTAAACGACCTGCTTTCGCTTGATTCAACGCTTGTGTTAAAACTTCGTAAGGAAGACCATCAACTTTGATATCCATTTGACAAGCTGTGATTCCAGCTGCAGTTCCTGTAATTTTGAAATCCATATCTCCTAAGTGATCTTCATCACCTAAAATATCAGATATTACAGCAAACTTTCCACCTTCAGCAACTAGTCCCATCGCGATTCCAGAAACTGGAGCCTTGATTTGAATACCACCATCCATCAATGCAAGTGTACCTGCACAAACTGTAGCCATTGAAGAAGAACCATTTGATTCTAAAATCTCTGACACCAAACGGATTGTATATGAATTATCCTTTGGAAGAACTGGTTTCAACGCTCTAAGAGCCAAGTTACCGTGTCCAACCTCACGACGAGAAGTACCTCTCAGCATTCTTGCTTCTCCTGTTGAGAATGGAGGGAAGTTGTAGTGCAACATGAAAGGAACAGTTCCTGTGAAGGTAACGTCATCAATTCTTTGCTCATCCATCTTTCCACCTAATGTAAGTGTAGTCAACGATTGAGTTTCACCACGTGTAAACACAGCAGAACCGTGAGCTCTTGGTAAGTAATCAACTTCTGCCCAGATTGGACGAATCTCATCAAACTTACGACCATCCAAACGGATGTTATCATTCAACATAGTATCTCTAACTGCTTTTTTCATTGCAGCTTTGTAGTATACTGAGATGTATTTTCCTTCTAATGCTAATTCCTCTTCAGAAAGTGAAGCAATATATTCTTCTTTAACAGCTCCGAACAATTCAGCTCTTTTCTCTTTAGAAGCCAAACCTTGTTCTGCAACTGCTTTACATTTAGCGTAACATGCGTCCATTACTTTAGCACGAACATCTTCGTTGTGATCTTCGTGAGAGTATGTTCTTTTTGGAGAAGTTCCTGGAATTTCAGCCGCTAAATCCAATTGGAATTGACATTGCAATTTAATTGACTCGTGTGCAACTTTGATAATTTCAACCATCTCTGATTCCTGAATCTCTTGCATCTCACCTTCCACCATTACGATGTTGTCAATAGTACCAGCAATCATACAATCGATATCTGAAGCTTCCATTTCCTCCAAAGTTGGATTAATGATAAACTCTCCATCAACTCTACCTACTCTTACTTCAGACATTGGTCCGTTGAAAGGGATATCAGAAACTGCGATTGCAGCAGATGCAGCAAATCCAACTAAAGCGTCGGGGCTGTTTACACCGTCATAAGCAATCAATTGCATCATGCATTGAACTTCAGCATGGAAATCATCTGGAAAAAGCGGTCTTAACGCTCTATCGACAATTCTCATCACCAAGATCTCTCTTTCTGATGGTCTCGCTTCTCTTCTGAAAAAACCACCTGGGATTCTTCCGTCAGCAGCAAATTTCTCTTTGTAATCTACCGTCAATGGTAGAAAATCTACGCCTTCTCTAGCGTCTTTACCTGCAACCACTGTTGCAAGAATCATCGTGTCGCCCATTCGTAACACTACGGCTCCGTCAGCTTGTTTCGCTAACTTTCCAGTCTCGATGGAAATTTCTTTCCCTCCGATAGTGATGGACTTTGTTATTCCTATATTCATATTTATTTATTTACATTTTAAGTACTGATCTCGTTTCTTCAGAAGTAGTACTTCTTCTTGCTCGATCAGTGGTACTACGCAACATTGTTTCATATTGTTGATCGAGCGTAGCTGAGATCAACAATTTTTTTTAAATGAAAGAAGGGCACTCGATATAAATTCGACTGCCCTCCGTTCAATATTTTATGTTAAGAATTAACGACGTAATCCTAATTCTTTTACAATCGCACGATATCTTGAGATATCCGTTGATTTTAAGTAATCTAATAAGCTTCTTCTCTTACCTACCAATAACTGAAGTGATCTTTGAGTTGCGTAATCTTTACGATTATTCTTCAAGTGACCAGTTAAATGCGAAATTCTGTAAGTGAATAGTGCAATTTGACCTTCTGATGAACCAGTGTTAGTTTCTGATCCTCCGTGTTTTTTGAAGATCTCTTCTTTTTCTTTTGAATCTAAGTACATTCCAATATTTATTTAAATGATTATTATGTATTTGTCTAATGACGGTGCAAAGATACTATTTTAATTATGAATTATGAATGTTTTAATTATGAATTCATGATTTCTAACTCCTAAACAACTTCAGGCTCAACGCCAAAGTCTCTTTCAAGTTTTTTCTATCAACGATATAATCCAAGAAACCATGTTCTATTAAGAATTCTGATTTTTGGAATCCATCGGGAAGGTCTCTACCGATTGTTTCTCTTACAACACGCGGTCCTGCAAATGCGATCAAAGCATCTGGTTCTGCAATATTGATATCTCCTAACATTGCAAATGAAGCTGTAACTCCGCCCGTTGTAGGATCTGTCAAGAATGAGATGTACGGTAATTTCGCTTCCGAAAGTTGTCCTAGTTTTCCTGAAACTTTTGCCATTTGCATTAAAGACAATCCAGCCTCCATCATCCTAGCTCCACCTGATTTCGAGATAACCATAAACGGGCACTTTGATTTGATGGCAACATCAATCGCTCTTGCTATCTTCTCTCCCATTACAGAACCCATTGAACCTCCAATAAAAGCGAAGTCCATTGCTGCGATCACAATATCTTCTCCATCTATCTTTCCCTTTCCTGTACGAATGGCATCTACCAAACCTGTTTTCTTCTGTGAAGCTTTAACACGATCAGAATATTTCTTCGTATCCTCAAATTTAAGTGGATCACCTGATTTTAATTTGGCGTCTAATTCTTTGAATTTTCCGTCATCGAACAGAATCTTGAAGTATTCTTTAGAACCAATTCTTTCGTGATGGTTGCAACGATCACATACATAAGAATTTTTTTCCAAGTCATCTGACGAGAAAATAGTCTTACAATTAGAACATTTCTCCCACAGACCTTCTGGTGTCTCTCTCTTCTCTTTTGTCGAAGTAGTTATCCCTTCTTTATCTCTTTGAAACCAACCCATTTTTTCTTTAATTAGGAATGAATAATTATAAATTTATGAATTAACTAGCATTCATAAATTACAATTCAAAATTTAATCTCTATTCAACAAGTGTATTAATGTTGTTCAAATCTTGGAAAGCTCTTTCCAAACGCTTAACGAACGTCAACTCACCTGCTCTCAACCACTTACGCGGATCGTAATATTTTTTATTTGGAAGCTCTGCCCCTTCTGGATTTCCTATTTGTGTCTTCAAATAATCCATTTTAGAACCGATGTAGTCTCTAGCTCCTTCAGTGAAAGCGAACTGTAAATCAGTGTCAAGATTCATTTTGATAACTCCGTATCCAATAGCTTCTTGAATCTCCTCCACTGTCGATCCCGATCCTCCATGGAAAACAAAATCAACTGGATTTGCACTCGTACTGAACTTTTCTTGAATGTAATTTTGTGAATTCAATAGAATCTTTGGTGTCAACTGAACGTTGCCCGGCTTGTAAACTCCGTGTACGTTTCCAAAAGCAGCAGCAATTGTAAATCGATGGCTAATTTTACTCAACTCTTCGTAAGCGTATCCCACTTCTTCTGGCTGCGTGTAAAGTTTCGAAACATCGACATCTGAATTGTCAACACCATCTTCTTCTCCACCTGTGATACCTAATTCTATTTCTAAGGTCATTCCTATTTTGCTCATTCGCTCAAGGTATTTCTTACACGTTGCAATGTTTTGTTCGATCGGCTCTTCTGATAAATCAATCATATGAGAGCTAAACAATGATTTTCCAGTTTCTTTGTGGAATTGCTCGCTAGCCTCCAAAAGACCGTCAATCCATGGCAATAATTTACGAGCAGCGTGATCTGTATGAATAATTACCGTTGCTCCGTACAGTTCAGCCAAAGCGTGAATGTGACGTGCTCCGGAAACAGCTCCAGCAATACTGGCAGAAAAATCATCGTTCATCAATCCTTTACCTGCATAATATTCTGCTCCACCATTCGAAAACTGAATAATTGCAGGAGAATTCATCATAGAAGCAGCTTCCATTACCGCATTCACTGTACTTGTTGAAGTAACATTTACCGCTGGAAGCGCAAATCCTTTCTGTTTCGCATGAGCGAAGATTTTTTGGACTTCATCTCCCGTTGCTACTCCTGCTTTAATTCCGTGACCCATTGTCTAATTTTTTAAATTATTCAGGCCGTAAAGTTAAGTATTTATTGTAATATTTAGAAGTTAATCTCAGGAAGAAAAATACCCTTCTTTCAATTAATCCCTAGCTATTCGATTACAATTCTATCTGTTGCATTGATAATTACAAGTAAATAAGTTCCAGATGCCATACCTTCTCCTTCCCAAAACTGAAGGGAATTACCCCCTTGAGCAAAGGCTCCGGACTCTATATTCTTCCCTTCTAACGTCAAAAGTTGGCCGTGCGACTGAATGTCGACTTCAACGTTAATTGCTCCTCCTTTCAACGGAAAAAGTGAAACCATCCTGGGATCGATAGATTTCATTCTGATAACTGAAATAAAAATACGCATCATTGTTCCATTCAAATATGTTAACCGTTGAATTTCCAGTTGTAACAGTGTCATGAAGTGTTGCAGCAACATCAGTAATAGAGATCACCCGATACGTGTTTGGGAACAGTTGCTGGTAATCAATTATTACTTCCAACAAAATCAATTTGTTCCATTTGATCATGGATACTCCTCAAAAACATTGATATCCAATCCCTACTTCAACGTCATTTATAACAGAGTAATCATAATCGATACCATTCCATAAGGCTTTTTTTAGACTAAAAGTGTACGTCGAGAGCACCGCATCAAACGTTTGTTCAGAATAATAGATTGCGTTTCCCCATACTGCGCTAGCACCAGCAACGACATCTGTGCTAAATGTAATTTGCTCCACAGTTGCACCATCAATTCCCGGATTCAAATCAAACATATTGGAATTCACTCCATCAAAAAAGAACAGTTCATTTCCATTATTCTACGTCAATCTCCTAAAAAATAGACCTCCAGACACCCCAATAGGTAAGCTTGTTATTTATGTACAAGACGGCACAGTGATCTGACTGAGAACGCCAATAATACATAGCCTCCATAAACTGAAGTATTGATAGTAACAGTCTCTCCCGCTCTAAGCGGGTTTGGAATTTGAATATGACTACGCTCTCAATGACTTTAACCAATTTTCTGTTCGTTTTACATCAGTTGTGCCACTTGCAATGATACTGTCCGTTGGTTAGAAACACTGGTTTTATTTCAGAGACTATTCAGGTCACAAAGTGTACGTTCCAAAATAATCGTCCAAATTTGATTTGAATAAAGAATGTTCGTCCGATTTCTTTTAAATTTCAGCTTCTTTTTTTAGTAAATTCGCCTGAGCGTTTCAAGTATGGAACTATAAATTGAATTGGCTTTGATAATCATTTTAAAGCCTTGATTTCGACATAGAATTAAATGGGATATCTAGACGAATTAAACACAAGTCAGCGGGAAGCCGTTGAAAACATTGAAGGACCAACAATGGTAATTGCCGGAGCTGGTTCTGGAAAAACACGTGTTTTAACTTTTCGAATAGCTTACATGATGGAGAAAGGTGTTGATCCTTTTAACATAATGGCATTGACCTTCACCAATAAGGCGGCAAAGGAAATGACAGAGCGAATTGGAACAATTGTCGGAGGAGGTGAAGCGAGAAATATTACGATGGGAACTTTCCACTCTGTATTTTCTAGAATCTTAAGATACAACGCTGACCGACTTGGATACCCCAGCAACTTCACCATTTACGATACACAAGATTCTAAGAGTGTTTTGAAAGGTATCATCAGTGATTTTAATTTGGACAATAAAGCCTACAAAACGGGAAATGTACTGGGAAGAATTTCTTCGGCTAAAAATAATTTGATTTCTCCGGATGCTTATGCCCAGAATGCTGACATTCAGCTAGAAGATAAAATGTCGAAGCGACCGGAAATGGGTAGAATTTATAAAACCTACGCAAGCCGTTGTTTCAACGCGGGAGCAATGGATTTTGATGATCTACTCTACCAAACCAATGTTCTTCTGCGCGATTTTCCCGAGGTTCTTCATCATTACCAACAAAAGTTCAGGTATATTTTGGTGGATGAGTACCAGGATACGAATTATGCGCAATACTTAATCGTAAAGAAACTGGCGGCAGTGTATGAAAACATCTGTGTGGTTGGTGATGATGCACAAAGTATTTACTCCTTCCGTGGCGCAAATATTCAGAACATCCTCAACTTTAAAAAGGATTATCCAGATTTCAAATTGTTCAAATTAGAGCAAAACTATAGAAGTACTAAAAATATTGTTGAGGCGGCAAACGGTGTTATTGCAAAGAACAAGGATCAAATAAAGAAAACAGTTTGGACGGATAACGTTCAAGGAGAAAAAATCCGCGTTGTACGAACTTTGACAGACAACGAAGAAGGAAAACTGATCACGAATAAAATTTACGACGCCATTGGAAATGATGGGTTGTATTATTCAGATTTTGCTATTCTTTACAGAACAAACAAGCAATCGAGATCGTTCGAGGAGTCTTTGAGGAAACTTAATATTCCCTACAAAATATACGGTGGACTCTCGTTCTACCAGCGAAAAGAGATCAAGGATTTGTTATCGTATTTCCGATTAACAGCCAACCATCACGATGAAGAAGCCTTAAAACGAGTTATCAATTATCCGAAACGAGGAATTGGAAAAACATCGATGCAAAACATTTTGATCGAGGCCAATAAACACGGGGTAAGTGCTTGGGAAATCATGTCGAACTTTATGAAATACCCAGTTGCAATTAATACGGGTGCTAAGAACAAAATGTCGGACTTCGTAACGATGATTAAGAGCTTTGCTGCTCAGTTGGAAAAAATTGATGGGTATACATTGGCGAAGGAAATAGCGCGAACTTCTGGAATTTTAAAGGAACTTCATACAGACAAAGACAAAGGTCCAGAGGAAGTAGAACGCTATCAAAATATTGAAGAATTACTTTCTGGGATTCGATCATTCGTTGCTGGTCAAGGAGAGCATGATTCGAAATCACTTTCTGAGTTCATGATGGATGTTGCGCTTCTTACCGATGCGGATCAAAACAAAGACGAAGACAAGAATCACGTTACGTTGATGACGATTCACTCGAGCAAAGGTTTGGAGTTCCCGAATGTTTATTTGGTTGGACTTGAAGAAAATCTTTTTCCTTCTCAAATGGCACTGAATTCGAGAACGGAACTGGAAGAAGAAAGACGTTTGTTCTACGTTGCCATAACAAGAGCAAAAACAACGTGCACACTTTCCTATGCAACTTCGCGTTTCTTATGGGGGAATTTAATTTCTTCAGAACCGAGTCGTTTTATAGATGAAATTGATCGTAAATTCTTAGAATTTGAAGCTCCCGAACGCGGAAAAGGAAGGTCATTAAGTGGTCGATTGGGAGGCGCATTTTCAAACCCAACGGCATCGGGGGGATTAAATAGGAACTTGGCGTCAAAATCATTAACACCGGTTAACAGAGCAAATCCTCCAAAGCCGAAAACAGGTGGGACATTGGATTTAAAAGTTGGTTACAATGTTGAGCACGATCGATTTGGTAAGGGGAAAGTGATACAATTGGATGGAGATGGTCCCGATAAAAAAGCCACTATATTCTTTCCAAAACACGGATCCAAGACCGTTTTACTGCGCTTCGCAAACCTTAAGGTGGAGGAATAATCTTCATAAACAGAACCTTTTTAGTCATTTTTACGTTTAACAGAGATAGTACAAATACTACTTCTATGAAGACACTTGCTCTAATTGCTTTTTTGACACTTCCATTTATAGGTTGGAATCAAATAAAATTTACCACGAAAAATTTTGAGAATGGGTTTAGATATCCCTCCATTATATTTACAGACAATACGTCAGTTCAAGACTCCGTCAATGCTATTATTGAGCGCAAAGTTGCCGATTTAAAAGCAAGTGACTTTTGCATTGGCGACTACGGGTATGTCCAAAAAGGAAACCATATTGAACTTCATTTGGTTTGCAATTGCATCGATATGGATGATGCAGATCACCGGTACTACTTTTTCAATTTAGTTCATGGAACTTTGGTTTCGCATCATGACCTTTTCACGAGTGAGAAAAGTGAAGTCGCTTTAAAAATAATTTCAGATGCCGTTCGAAAGGTGAAGGATTCAAACCCATGTATAGCTGAATTTGGCGACATCATTGAGGATTTGGAGTTTTCACAAATGAGAATCCGTCTGTATAGGGATGGATTAGAGATCAGGCCGTTGAAATCTGATTGCGCGAAAACACCAGTCAGAGTAAAATGGACTGAATTAAGTTCTTGCTTGAAATACAGCTTTATCTAGATCATTCTAGAACGGATATCCGATTCCAAAGTGCAATTTTGGGAAATACATTCTAGGAACAATATTTTCCCATCCAGCCCCAAATGCCTGAAAAGCCTCAGCTTCGAAATCAGGTTTATTTTTCGTGAATATCCACCGCTCCCCTGAAGGTATTGCAGGATTTCTTATCGGGAAACCAACGTCCAATCGAATAATGAAATAATCCAAATCCATTCGAACACCAACTCCTGCAGCAACCGCCAACTGATTCCACCACGATTTCGTCAACTGTCCTCCTGGGCGTTTATCGTCAAACAAGGTTGTCCACACATTTCCGGCATCGACAAAGAAAGCACCTTTCAAGAAAGAATTGACTGCAAATCGATATTCGGCTGAAGTACTCAATCTAAAATCACCAATTTGAGTTGTTGATCTGTTCGTATCCAAATGGTATTTGTAGGTTCCCGGGCCTAACGAACGAGCTGCCCATCCCCTGTTATCATTCGCTCCACCGCCAAAGAAACTGAAGTCATAAGGCAAAGAAGTTGTTGTATTCCCATAAGGCAGCCCACCTCCAATTTGCAGTTTCATGTTAATGCTTCTTTCCTTTCCAAAAGGCTTAGAAAAGATCAGTACATTGTCCAACCGTGCGAACTGTGCATACGACACTCCTTGCAATGTAGACTGACCATTTGCAAGCGTATCTTGGAGTTTTCTAAATGCGCTTAGAACATTACCTGCTGGATCAAAAACGGTATTGAAATATACTTGTGAGTTTCCTTTTCTATTCGGCTTTTCCTTGATATTGTACTCGTATCCAAAACTCCAATCTTGCCAAACGAATTGATTGCTGTATGCATTTATTAAGAATAAATCACCTAGATCATTTAGCTTGGTGGCAAATTCATCTGTCTTATTAATGTTTACAAATTTAATTACAGAAACTCCTGGAAGTCCTAACTCAAAGACGGATGTTTTCGAAACAACAATTCTCCACAGGTAATTCAATTGAAATGTTCCGCGAACAAAATCTTCTCTTTTTTGGTAATTATATGCTGCTGAAATAATGGTTTCTGGTCTTCTCCTCTTTGAAATTCTAGACATTCGAATTGGAAACAACCCCGGCAATTGAAGCTTAACACTTGGTCCAAATTCAAGCGTATTGAAGCTTCGCCCTGAAGTTTGAATTAGAACGCCATCCGTTTGTTGAAAGACTGCAGGTTGCGATTCGAAACCTCCAGAAAGCGATAATGTCAATCGCTCTGCACCGTGAAACAAATTTCTATTCGTGTAACTAACAGATGCTGAAACTCCCAAGAAACCATTTGAGTTGGTTGCCCTCGGTTGAAAGCTATAACTCTGTCTTTTTGATGGTGCGAGGTAATAATGAACTTCAATTAAATTGGTGTCAGGAAGCTCAATAAGCTGCGTTTTAATGGCCTTAAACAATCCCATACGCAACAAACTACTGTAGGATTTCTCAGCATATTTTTCTTGGTATTGCTCCCCTTTTTCAAGAAAGTTTTGCATTTCGAGAATTCTAGGCTTAACAACTGATTCTCCATTAAATTTAAAAATGGCCGACCTACTTTCGTCTAGCTTATCTGAATTCTTTTTTGTTATGTCATGGTATTCTAATGAATCAAGCGTTCTAAAAAAAGAACCTTCATAAAGACTCAAATTAAGACTGTCCATCAACTTCTTGAAATTGCCTTCGAACTTCGTTGTATCAGAGATGTGAAAATAAACTTCTTTGACGAAAGTTTTAGTATGCGGAACACTAATCAGTGAATCTCTAGATTCAGCAGATCGAATTGCTCTATCGCCGAAGATTATCCCTACTTTAACCTTCATATCCGCTTTCGACGTGTCGGCCCTAAACGTAATGTGATTGGAGCTGAATCCATAGAAAGACGAATCTCTCATAAAACTGGAAATCTTATTTCGGTATTTATCCAGCATGTCCGTGTCGAACGGTTCATTGATCAAAGGTTTATCGTGCTGAATTCTAACAAAAGCTTTGTAAGCGGCCTCAACTTCTTTATTATTACAAACGTAATAGGTAGAGTCAATAAAATAACGTTTGTCTGATTTAATGTGGTAGGTAACGATACACTTTCCATTTTTCTTATAATCCACAAACCCTCCAGCCGTTCCATAGAAATAGCCTTTATTCTTCAAATAAGCGTTCAATTGCTCGATTGTCTTTTCATACAGCAGGCTGTCAAAAACAACCGGAGCTTCACCAATTTTATACTTGTACCATTCACGCAAAAACCGTTTTGGCTCAAGTGTGTCTTTTAGCGGTATGGTTTTGTGCGTATACGAATCATTTCCACTCGCTTTCGCCTTTTCAATCCTATTCTTGTTAATTCGCTTTTCTTTAACCCTACGTTCCTTGTTCTCTTCTCGTAATTCTATGTTTTTCTCTAGTCTCTTATCTGCCACCTTTGTAGAGTCAATCGAGTTAAAGGCCATTAATTTCCATTTGAAACCAAAGCGTTTGTAGTTTGATTGTTGACGGACGATCGAATTCAAATCGTATTTGTCCAATTTGTTCCCAGCTTGCTTCATCTCATTCTTCTTCAATAAATATTCACCATCAGGAACGTACTTCGTTTGATTACAAGCGAAGAGCGCTAGCAGGAAAATTGGAAGAATATATGTAAGTTTGGACTTCAGCAATTGGTTGATTTCTAACAGCAAATTTAATAAAAGCTTTCGTGGAAAAACTTTCTAAGAATAAGATTAAATGGATTCGGTCCTTACGGTTAAAGAAAAATCGTGATCTGGAGTCTCTATTTGTAGTTGAAGGTTCTAAAATGGTTGATGAAATTATTGCCAATTGGTCAGAGCATATTGTTTGTCTGTGCTCAACCGATGAAGCTTTTGAAAGCAGGTTTGAATCCTACCATGTCTCTATTCAATCAATGAAGGAATTAAGTACATTTCACAGTGCGAGTGACATCTTAGCCGTTGTGAAAAAACCTTATCCTGAAGATTCCGGTGCAAAATTCATATTGGCAATTGATGGCGTTCAAGACCCGGGTAATTTAGGAACGATGATTCGAACCGCAGATTGGTTTGGCGTAGATAAAATCATTTGCTCCAAAGAAACCGTTGATGTTTTCAATTCGAAAGTAATTCAATCAAGTATGGGTTCTCTCTTTAGAATTCCTATCGCGTATACAGATCTGGCCGTTTATTTGTCAGAATCAGAACTTCCTGTCTACGGCGCTTTGCTTGAAGGAGAAAACATGTACAATTCAAAATTAAATTCGAATGCTATTGTTCTGATGGGAAATGAAGGGAATGGAATCTCTGAGAATTTAAGAACAATGGTTACTCACCCTATTTTAATTCCAGGCAAAGGACAAGCCGAATCACTAAATGTGGCCGTAGCAACGGGGGTTGTTTTGGCTGAGTTTGCGAAGCCATAGTTCATTGTCACGTTCCAACCATCCGCTTAAATACACTTTGTCAGATTATTACGACAGATATATAGTTAAAGGCATTTGCCCTAATTCTGAAACGACAGGTACTGGAGAAATGTTTGAGTACATTGGTTTATTCCGAAAATTGTAAGAGTTCAAATTGTACAATTAAAATCAGCGAATTCGATGCAGGAATGTACTTCGTAAAGGCATTAATGGATTCAGATGCGTGTGAAAATTCACGCCTCCAGAAGCTCTGAAACGGCATTGTTTTTGTATCTTTATTGGACCAAACCCAATACCAAACCAATGGAAAAGGCCCTAATCCTACTATTTATATTCTTCCTATCAATTTCAAGTTTTGCCCAAAAAGTCAAAATTAAAGACAACATCGCAACAGTTGATGGAGTTGAATACGTGAAATGGGAAAAAAGAGCAATGTCAACGGAAGCTTATGTCTCCAATTTAACAACGGGCGAAGAAGAAATTTCAATGATGTACTTGGACTATTATGATCCTACTTCGATTTCAAATTCGAATCCCAAAGGCAGAGTTGTTTGGATTGAGGTTTATTTCTTGACATTGGACATCAGATGCGAAGTAGATTCACGCACACACAAAGGATTGGTGAAGATGCTATACCAAAGTAACATCTATGTTAACGGCGTCCTGAACGAGGAAAACGCTCAAAAATTCGTTAAACGATACGGAATGAGGTATTCTGAAAACAGACCCGGAACAGACGTGAATATAATTATCAATAACTAGCTGGACTAGGTTTTAGAATTTAGAGAATCCTGAATCGTCTAAATTCTATTAATAAAACATCTAAATAACCATGAAAGAATCAATCGAACTCAAGGAAACCTTTAACACTACTGCTTCTGTGCTGTATGAAGTTTGGTTAAATAGTCAACGGCACTCTCACATGACTGGAGGAACGGCAGTTTGTTCTGACCAAGTCGGAGGATCGTTCAAGGCGTGGGACGGATACATTACCGGATCAAATATTTCATTGACGGAAGACGAAGAAATTGTTCAATCGTGGCGAACGGATGAGTTCGAAGCTGGAGATGAAGATTCAAAATTGACGATTCGCTTAAAAGATACCGAAGCAGGATGCGAGTTCACTTTAATTCACACGAATATTCCTGAAGGTCAAGCGCAATACAAATCGGGCTGGGAAGAGCATTACTTTGCACCAATGAAAATCTATTTTGGCAACTAATATGAAATTTACACTGCTCTTATTTTCATTTTTCATGTTCCAATCCTTTGGTTGGTCACAAAGCGACACGCTCAACAGAACCGACGAAGCAGAAAAAAAGCAAGGTTATTGGATCTATTATGGAAAAGACAAGCCTACTGCGGGATTTCCCGAAAATGGACTTTATAAAGAAGGCGCCTACAAGGACGGTAGAAAAGTAGGACTTTGGAAAATTTACCACAATGACGGCGTTCATGTTCGACTCGAAGGCAATTACGAGAACAATCTGCCTTCTGGTAATTACAAAAAATTCTGGAAGGATGGAACGTTGATGGAAGAGGGAACTTTTTATGATAAAGCATACATCAATTCGCGAAAAAAGTACTTTATAAATGGAATGTTAAGTTCGAATGAATATTACGATTCAATAGGTAAGATAACCGACACCGCTTATTTTTATTTTGAAACGGGCTGTTTGCAGCGGGTTAAAATCCATAATGAATCGACGAATCAGATAGAAACAAAAATCTACTATCAGGACAGTTGTAACGTGGTTCGAAAAGTAAGTTCCGCTCCAATGTATGAGAGCACGGAAGTTGTTTGGGGTGAAAAAGATACCCAACGCCGGAATCAGGTAAAATCGAATCCTCCCTTGAACAACTCAGCCGAGAGCACGGAAAGCTGGAGTACCTATCCAAAATGGAAACCGCTTTACAGTGATGAGGCACTTTGCTCCGGTGAAAAAGGAACGGTCAAAAAGAAAAACGAGCAAGGAGAATACATTTTCATCGGAGTTTGTAAAGACGGTAAAATCTGGAGCGGTAGAATGTTCTTTTATGATTCCACTAATTTCCTTCTACGCGTTGAAAATTGGGAAGAAGGAACGTTTTCAGGCACCAACGCCACAAATTAAGTCGATTGAATACGTCAAAAATAAAATCGTTTT
>JBLHVW010000069.1:0-18318 GCA_047628775.1 Salibacteraceae bacterium
TTTTTAAATTGGTTCCCAATTCTATTCTCCACCTTATCTTTAGCTTTATTCACAACTTATGTGCTGGATTTAGTTCCGATTGGCGCACTTATTGGCTGGATGTTTCTTGGATTCACAATTTCAGGAGCCTACTTCAAAAAAGTAACCGCGCTCTACAATATCACAAGTAAAATCAATGATACCCTTGCACAATACTCGAAACTTCTAAAGTTGATTGAGAATGAAGATTTCAAAAGTGAATTGCTGATCAAATGGAAAAATGAAATTCAATCAAAGGATATTAAAGCTTCGGAACATCTAGAAATTTTAGCCCAGGAAATAACGCATTTAGCCAATCGAAACAACCTTCTTTACGGTTTCGTTTCCAGTGCATTCCTGCTCTTGGATTTACGCTATTCCTTTAAAATCGAAAAATGGTTAAAAGAATTCGACGGAGCCATGGGCGATTGGTTTGAGGCAATTGAACGCTTTGACGCCGTTAATTCTCTTGGAAATTACCGCTTCAATCATCCCAATTACATTTATCCTGAAATCGTTTCTGACAACAAACTGCAATTAATAGCGCAGGACATTGGTCATCCACTTTTAAGTCCAAATTCGATTGTCACCAATTCAATCGAAGTAAGTACAGAAGATTTCTTTATAATTACAGGAGCCAATATGGCAGGAAAAAGTACCTTCCTAAGAACTGTTGCCGTCAATCTAGTTATGGCCAACAATGGACTTCCTGTTTGCGCGAAATCATTCAAATACCGCCCGGTTAAGTTGATCTCTAGTATGCGAACTTCCGATTCATTGATGAATGATGAATCCTATTTCTTCTCCGAATTGAAACGATTAAAATTCATTGTCGACGCGATAAAAACGGACACTTACTTTATTATCCTTGATGAAATATTAAAAGGAACGAACAGTAAAGACAAGGCCGAGGGATCCCAAAAATTTGTGGAAAAACTGGTTGGTTCAAAATCAACTGGATTAATCGCAACGCATGATTTAAGTCTTTGTAAACTCGCAGAGACCCTTCCTCAAATTCGAAATTATTACTTCGATGCTGAAATTGTCAACGATGAATTGTTCTTCGATTATACCTTTAAGAAAGGAATTTGTCAAAACATGAATGCTTCTTTCCTATTGAAAAAAATGGAAATCGTATAGGGCGATCTATTTCATTCAATCAATTACTGCAATCTTAGGATTTGTACTATTTGGTGAAGGTAATGTAGATTGGACCACATTCTTTATTATCCATGCGCATGGATTATTTCTAATCCTTTTCTTAACATACACAGGTGTTATCTTATCCATGATCTTCAAGCCAAAAAAGAACTTTATGGGAATGGTTGTTGGAATTATTTTCGGATCCTATTTTATCATTGTCGCTTGTTAGTGTTGCCACTGCACAAACCACAACATCTGCGGAAGCAGTCGGAAAAATTCAATCCCCGGTAATTAAATCAAGTAAAAAACCTACTCAAGTTGCTTCAGACAAGGCAATTCTTTGGGGACCAAACACATTTGGAACTCCAAGTGAATGGTCATTTAATGACAATTCTTCTTCTGGAGATAACTGGGCAATTGGCACAGCAGGTCCAACTGGAGGGTTCTCAGGTGGAATGGGCGCTATCGCGTCTACTACTGCAGCAGATGGATTCGCTCTTTTTGATTCTGATGCATTAGGTGACGCTACTAGCGTTCAAAATGCTGATGTTTATTTCAATACTCCTATCTCTTTGGTAGGTCAATTAGCAGTTGCAGTTGAATTTGAATCTTATTATAGAGATTACTATGGAGATTGCTACGTTATTGCAAATGCAGATGGCGTGAATTGGACTGAGGTTCCTGTTCATGCAAATGTTGCTGCTAATGATCCTACAGTAAGCCCAGTAACAGTTACTGCCAATGTTTCTGCGATCGTAGGTGGTAAACCAACTGCATATATCGGATTTAGGTATGTAGGTGAATGGGATTACGCTTGGATGGTTGATGATGTTTCTATCGTTACTCTTCCAGAAAATGACGTAGCTCTTGTCACTGGTTGGCACGCTGACATCATTAATGATTACGAATATTCAATGACTCCATTGACACAAGCTCGCGAAATGATCGCAGGTGTAATTGTTCAAAACCAAGGTGGTTTGACACAAACGGTTGATGTTACTTGTGATGTTTCTGATGGAACTTCTACAGTAGCGACGGCAATGCAAACTGTAACAAGTGTACCAGGTACTCCTGATACATTATGGTTCAACACTGGATTTACTCCATCTGCAAACGGTACGTACACGCCTACTTTCAGCATCCCTGCTGATATGGTTACTACAAACGATATGTTTGTTACCTCTTCGCTTCAGGTTAACAATAACCTAATGGCACACGATTATGGAACTACTGGTACTTTCGGATTTAATCCAGCTGCTGCTGATCCAACGAACGCGAATTCATCTCATTCACGGGGTAACATTTATTACCCAGAGGTAGATCAAATGATCTATGGCGTTGATATTAACTTCGCAACTGGAACTTCTGCAGATTTGTACGTTTTAGCTAGAGTTCAGGAAATGGATGCAAGTGGTTCTATCCAAGATCCTTTAACATATAACAATGAAACAGATCACACTGTTGTATCAAGTGAAATTGGATCATCTATTACAACTATTACTTTCCCTTCACCATCTTTATTAGAAGCTGGAAAAGGATATATGATTGATGTACTTAAAGTTGAAGATACATCTGGACCAGAAGCTATGTACTTTGGTGGAACGGATGCATCTCAAGAAGATGATGATTTCTCTACTTTCGCATACGGACCTTTTGGAACTGCAAATGCTATAAACTATTACTCAAGTTGGAATCTTGCTCCTTATATCAGAGCTAACTTTGATGCTTCTTTAGATGTTAATGTTAATACTCTTGAAGGTGTTAAGGTATTCCCAAACCCATCTCAGGGTGAAATCACTATTACAAACAACAACGGTGATGCTAACGCAATTGAAATCACTAACCTAGCTGGACAAGTGGTTTACACTACATCTGTTTCTGCTGCGATCACTGTTGATTTAGGATCTTTTGGACCTGGAGTTTACCTTGTTAAAGTATCTAACGGACTTTTTTTGCTAAAAACTTTCAAGCAGTTGAACTTTAGATTTCAATAGCATACGTTTTTTCCAAAGCGCTTCGAATGCAATAACCACAGAGATCTCTCACTAGACGAGCAACTCAACCAGCTTTAACAACTATTTGACTCACGTATTAATGTTAATCGTTCAACGAAGGAGAAGGCCGCATTTAACAGCTCCGTTCCTGACTTGATCACCCTTGTTTTATTTCAATGGACAGACGCTGATAATTACATACCGTAATACAATCCAAATTCAAAAAGGTCACGTATTCGCTTGGCCTTTTTTTGTGTCATTAAACTGGACATTGTGGCGTTGTTCAGAACAATTAACTGACAGCGGTGTCATAGCGCTTCCTTTCCATTTATTTTTAAAAAAAATAAGGATTAAGATAAGCCCTCTAATTCCAATTTTTCAAATGTTAAAATCATTTTATTTCATGAAAATAACACTTCACTTTTACTGTGCATGCACATCTATTTAACAGGGTTGAATATCAACATGTTAGCCATCTGACTTAGAACCTAAAAACCCGTAAATACCTGATTTCCATTTGAGAACAAATGTTAAAAAACGAATTTAAGTGTAATTTTTTGGAAGCAACAGCGTTTAATAGATAACGATACGAGTTGATGAAACACAAAAAAATTGGCACACAATTTGAACGTACATAATCAACTAAGTAGAAGTTAGTTTTCATAAGTAGTAGTAGTTTAGGTTTTTGTTCGGGAATGACGCCAGTCATTCCCGTTCATGTTTTATAGACCTTTTGTTTTCGGCAAAATTTTACGCTTGGTCATCTGTAGATTCCCTATCAAAAGCTTGCGCTTTTTCTTAATTCAATCTCAATTGATAAAATACGTTAAAACTCAATCCTCAATATAATATCCCAATGTAATTGTCGTTTTAACTAATAACAATACAAGTTGTATTAAAATACTTAAAGTTGGCACACAATTTGAAAGTAATTAATCAACTAAGTAGAAGTTAGTTTTCATAAGTAGTAGTAGTTTAGGTTTTTGTTCGGGAATGACGCCAGTCGTTCCCGTTCATGTTTTATAGACCTTTTGTTTTATGACAAGTCTTCAATCTTCACACAATGTCTATTTAATCCATTAATTTGACGTACTTTTGTAGGCTACAAGTCAATTACAGAGCTTATAATCAGGTATGAAAAACATTCGAAATTTTTGCATCATTGCACACATCGACCACGGGAAGAGTACCCTTGCAGATCGTCTATTGCAAACTACTGGTACAATATCTGATCGTGAGATGCAAAATCAGGCTCTTGATGATATGGACATTGAGCGCGAACGTGGCATTACAATTAAAAGTCACGCAATTCAAATGAACTACAACCACAACGGTGAAGATTTCATTTTGAACTTAATTGACACACCGGGTCACGTAGATTTTTCATACGAAGTTTCTCGATCTATTGCAGCCTGTGAAGGTGCTTTGTTAATTGTCGATGCAGCTCAAGGAATTGAAGCTCAAACAATCTCAAATTTATATTTGGCTTTGGAGCATGATCTTGAAATCATTCCAATTCTAAACAAAATGGATCTTCCTGGTGCGAATCCTGAAGAAGTTACAGATCAAATCGTTGAATTGATTGGCTGTGATCCTAGCGAAGTTATTCAAGCCTCAGGTAAAACTGGACTTGGTGTTCAAGACATTTTAGATGCTGTTATTGATCGTGTTCCTGCTCCAAGTGGAGATGAAAACGCACCATTGCAAGCAATGATCTTCGATTCTGTATTCAACTCATTTAGAGGGATTATTGCGTATTACCGTGTTCGAAATGGAGTCATCAGAAAAGGAGATAAAATTAAATTCTTTAATACTGGAAAAAGCTACGGAGCTGAAGAAGTTGGGATTCTTAAAATGGGTCTTGTTGCTAAAAAAGAAGTTAGAGCTGGAGACGTTGGATACATCATCTCTGGAATTAAGAAAGCCGCTGAAGTAAAGGTTGGCGATACCATTACAACACTTGAAAACCCTTGTGAAAGTGCTATTCAAGGTTTTGAGGATGTAAAACCAATGGTGTTCTCAGGTGTTTATCCTGTTGATACTGAAGATTACGAGGAATTGCGTTACTCTATGGAGAAACTGCAGCTGAATGATTCTTCTTTGGTTTTCGAACCTGAATCATCTGCAGCCTTAGGCTTTGGTTTCCGATGTGGGTTCTTAGGAATGCTTCACATGGAAATTATCCAGGAACGCTTGGAGCGTGAGTTCAACATGACAGTTATTACAACTGTACCCAACGTGTCGTATAAAGCTTTTATGCGTAGAGATCCTGAAACTGCAATTATTGTAAACAATCCTTCTGAACTTCCAGACCCTTCTGGAATGGAATTGATTGAGGAACCTTATATAAGAGCTCAGGTTATTACAAAATCAGAGTATGTTGGGCAAATCATGACACTTTGTATTGAAAAACGTGGTGAATTGACGAACCAAATATATTTGACACAAGACCGTGTTGAACTTTCTTTCGAAATGCCAATGGGTGAGATTGTATTTGATTTCTACGATCGTTTAAAAACGGTTTCTAGAGGATATGCTTCTTTCGATTACCATCCAATTGGATACAGAGCATCAGACTTGATTAAAATGGAGATCCTTCTCAATGGAGATCAAATTGATGCATTATCGGCTTTAGTTCACAGAAGCAATGCCTTCGATTTAGGAAAAAGAATTTGTATCAAATTAAAGGAGTTAATTCCTAGACAACAGTTCGAGATTCCAATTCAAGCTGCCATTGGTGCGAAGATTATCTCAAGAGAGACTATTAAAGCCCTTAGAAAAGATGTTACCGCAAAGTGTTATGGTGGTGATATATCGCGTAAACGTAAACTTCTTGAAAAGCAAAAGGCAGGGAAGAAACGTATGCGTCAAGTAGGTAGTGTTCAGATTCCTCAAGAGGCATTTATGGCCGTTCTTAAGCTGAATGATTAATTTTTATTGGTGCTAACACACCTTTTGGGTATTAGGTATTAGATCGGTCTTTGACCTTTTAGAATTTAGACGTTGAAGTTTAGAAAAATGGACGTCTAAAATCTAATATCTACAAGAGAGTGCAACGAATGCTCCTCTAAAACCCATCAATCACCTCTTCAGTAGTCTTCGTTGAGCTAACTCTCAAGTTTCTTCCATAGAACATCTAAATCAAGTCAGCAAGAACCGCGAATCCTAAACCGTAAAAAGGAAAATAAAAAGCAGCTTAAAACTCCTCGCTTGGCAGGTAATAAATAGCACAATAAATTTTATCGGTTGCATGTTCCTTTCCCCATAATTGAACAACAAAGACAGTAGCTAGAATTCCAACATTTCCCGAGAAAAACAGCGTTGCTTTCTTTCCCAGAATATTGAGAATTACCGGAAATAGAAGTAATAATACCGAAACAATTAATCCCGGCCCTAACCATAGTATTTCATGGTTTTGAGCGGCATGTCCATTTGGCCAAAAATAACCCAATTGATAGGCATCTAGAACAAATGATCCATAGCTATCAGCGTCATAATACACTAAATCAAGAAATAGCGTCACGATCAATAATACAGACGACGCAACGGTGAATGTAGTAACTGTGAAATCGACAAATTTCTTTTTCATTGGGTTAATTTGAGCCCTAGAGTAGTAAAAAGAAATATGCTCGGTATAAGTATCCTTCTTAAAGGTTTTACCTTCAGCCCACTTCAAAAAATACAAGGCAAAAGAAGTAGGGATGATAAATCATCCCTACTTCTCACAATTCGCACAGTTTACTTTGTCACCTTGCTGCTCAACTCATTCTTCAAACCATTCCATTCAACGAGGTGCATTTTAACCGTACCAACCGGTATCTTTGCTTTTACCAAAACTGGTATTCTATTCCTATCTGCTGTTATCCAGAACTGTACATCATCTTCATGTTCGAAGTACCTTCCTGTTTGAACCACTGGTACAAATTTGTAACACTTAAACTTCCCTTTTCTAATTCTAATTTCCTCCTCTCCCATATACTTGATCTTCAACGTGAAAACCTCGTTATCCATGAAGCATTGAAAGGAGAAAACTTTACCTTTTTTCATTCCCTTGAAATCCAGAGTTCTTGCTTTGTAAAATGAAGACAACATATCCTGAATCCCCATTGATACATTATAATCCTTCGTGCCGTTGTTTACTTTTTGCTTGTTTTGCTCAAAATCATAACGTTGGTTAATTTTATATCCGCCTTCGTTTACATGTCTCTTAAAGATCCACGGCATCATTGATTTCTTATCGATATAACTTTCGTAGGTATCATATACTTTGTAAAATGAATTGAAGCCGCCCAGTGTTCTTCCTGTTCCTTTAACATGGAGCAATTCTCGTCCATCTCTCGTATGCGTGGTTGATTTCACCTCGATAATCGCTTCACCTGCATCAACAAATCCGTAGGTAACTCGATACCTCAATTCCTCTCCTTGCTGAAACGCGGTGTTCGATATATAAGGATAGCTCACTAAGCTAGAACTTGTCATCCCCACAAACACGGCGAATAATCCAAAAACATATATCAACTTTCTCATAGCAAATCGTTTTATTATGAAGTGCTAAATGCAAATGATATGCCAGAAATAATTTTTTGCAAACCTCCGTTCAGAAGAAGAATCGTATTTTAGATGATTATGATCCATCCTTATAAGTGTTTGCTTTTCCTGTGTGCGGTTCTTCTGACCTCTAATTCCTATTGTCAGAACCCCACAAACTCCAGCGATGCAACTCCACTATATAAGAGAATCACTGTCGGCAATCCAGACAAAGAGATCTTAAAAACATTGGATGAAATAGGCGTTGACTTGTCCTGTGGAGCCATTTTTAGAAACGATAGTCTACAACTGGAGCTCGACGACAATACGCTTCTTCAATTGGATGAAAAAGGAATCTTGTATACCGTCCTCATTGAGGATTTAACCAGCTATTATAGCAAAAGTGCTGTTCAAGATTTACCAAAAGCAAGGGCAGAATTAGAGGAAATGAAAGAATCCTCAGTAAAAAAAAAAGACCATGGCGTTTTAAAGAACGTAGGGCAGCACGACGATTGCGTAGAAGTAGATTGGGCCGTTCCAAGTAACTTCAATTTAAACCCAAACTCTTCTCCAAATACTTTTGGTGGATGCTTGACTTATACCCAAGTACTGCAGGAGCTGGACGACATGCGTGCGCAATACCCGAATTTAATTTCCTTAAAACTAAATGCTTCACCAACAAACCAAACCACGTTAGAAGGCAGAACAGTCTATTATTTAAGAATTTCAGACAATCCTGATGTTGATGAACCTTCCGAACCAGAAACATTGTACCAATCCTTGATTCATGCGAGAGAAGCGGGTTCGATAATGCAGTTGCTGTATTACATGTGGTACATTTTGGAAAACTACGACACGGATGATGCTATCAAAGCATTGGTAAACAATCAAGCGCTATATTTCATTCCCGTTTTCAACCCGGATGGATTTGTTTACAACGAAATGCAAAGCCCCAACGGAGGAGGAATGCAAAGGAAAAATCGAAATGACACTGGGAATGGCTGCAGTACTTTCCTTCATGGAATTGACTTGAATAGAAACTCAGCATATTATTGGGGAAATGGAGGCGCATCAACAAATCCTTGTTCCGACACTTATTTGGGCACCGCACCTTTTTCGGAAAATGAAACCCAAATTATGCGCGATTTCTTTTTACAGCATGATTTCAAACTATCAATGAACCATCATTCATACAAAAATGCCTTTTTACATGGTTATGCTGGAACAAATAGTGCAAATCCAAGGCCAGATGAGTATTCAAAGTACAGCCACGACATGAGCTATTACAATCGATATGCTTATGGTCCAAGTACATCGATTAGTTCTTTGAACAGCGGAAACATGAACGACTGGATGCTTGGCGGGCCTGCTGGAACAAGTTCAAATGGGACACCAACGGGAACAGGTTCTGGAAAAAACACCTTGGCTTGGACTCCAGAAAACGGCACTTCTTCTGAAGGTGGCTTCTGGCCTGCTCCATCCAACTTTGTGGGTATTGCAAAAAGGGCCATGCGCGCGAATTTTCTAGCAGCTTATTTCAGTGGCAAATACGCAAGACTGCACGATTTAAATCAATCCGAAATAACTTCTTTAAATGGCGACTTAAGTTTTGGAATTGAAAACTTGGGGCAAACAGCAAGTGATTTTACTGTCAGCGTAACTCCCGTTTCAGCGAATATACTTTCAACGGGAAGTCCAAACACACAAACTGGAATGTCCATTTTGGATCAAAACAATGTCACAATTAGCTATGATTTAGACCCGACCATTCAGGCCAATGACACGATTGAGTTCCAAGTAACATTGACAAATGATTATACTTCGGACAATGTGCTTTACGAAACAACCATCATCAAAATTTATCAACCGGGAATATTCTTCAATGACAATCCAGACGTTGATGGATTAAGCAATTGGAGCGCGTCTGGCGGAACTTGGAGCGTTACATCTGATTCTTATTCAGGAAGCTCAGCAATTACATCTACACTATCTCCTCCTTACTCAAACGACGAAACGAAGACTTTACAAATGAACAACTCTGTTAACCTTGAAGGAGCGGACAAAGCATTGATTCAATACTACGCCAAATGGGACTTGGAACGAAGTTTTGATTATACCCAATTGGAGTACTCTTTAAATGGTGCTTCATGGACTCCAATCTGCGGGAAGCACACCAAGCCAGGGGCGTCTGATCAAAACAATACATATTCTGGGAAATCTTCTTCGGACAATGATTTTCAACCCGACGATTCTCCTTTGTACGACGGAGATACGCAAGGAAAATGGATCATGGAAGAAATTACCATCGACGAGAATACGAATGCATCTCTTCTTGGTCAAAGTGCGGTTTATTTGAGGTTTAACTTCAACACCGACGGTTCTAACAATCAAGATGCGTATTACAATGCGAACTTCGAAGGTTTCACTTTTGATGATTTCAAACTCCTTCTCATTGAAGGTTTTGGCGTTGGAGTGAATGAGATCAATTCGAACGACCTTAGCATTTACCCAAATCCAACATCTGATCTTTTAACGGTAGAGTTGAATGGAACTTTAAACATCAATCAATTGCTTATTGTCGACATCAATGGACAAGTTATTTATACGAACGACAACCCAACGAATAGCACTTTAATCGTCGACACAAAAAACTGGAGCCGAGGCATTTATTTCGTGAAAATTGATGGTTTGCCGTCAAATAAAATTGTGAAGTTGTAAACGGGATTTACTCGACAATTTGAACTTCAGTCCTACGATTTTCCGCTCTACCAGTAGAAGTTGAGTTATCCGCAACCGGTTGATTCATTCCGTATCCTTCCGTTCTCACCCGTCCTACTGAAATACCTTTTTTTACTAAATACGTTTTTACGGCAAGTGCTCGATTCTTAGACAATGTCAAATTTCCTTCGGCAGAACCAACGTTGTCTGTATGTCCACCAACGAGAATTTTAAGGAGCTTTTTACGCTTCATGTAATCCACAAGTTCGTCCAACGAAGAGAAGCTTACTGACTTAATTGTTGATTTTCCCGTTTCAAAATGGAGGTTGGATAGAATAAAGGAATCGCCCATCCAATAGGTAATCGCTATTTCCATGTCTTGGAACTCAGCATCTGCAGGAATGTTAGGAATCTCGACTGAGTTGTAATCCATGTCATCACCGATTGCGCTGATCTTGATGTCGTAGGTGTCGCCTGCGGGTAGTTGAACTAAGAACTTTCCTTTTGCATTTGTAATCCCGACGATTTTCTTCTTTGTTTTTTGTCCGATGAAGACAATTTTATCGTTTGGGATAATCACCCCATCAGGGTCGGTCACTGATACGGTTACGGGTGCGCTGGGGGTTTGTGCGTTGAGGTTTAAGCCCAATAAGCAAAGAGTGAGTGATGTATAGAGTTTCATATTAGTAATTGATTTGTTTACTATTAGAATGTCCGTTATTTGAAAAAGTAACTAATTCGATTGTAAGACTGGTCGTAAACTTCCTTTTGGATCGCTTCAAAAGGAGCTTGCGACTGCTCTTAACCGCGGAGACGCAAAGACACTATCTTAAGTGTGTTAGTTTAGACGCAATAATTTTTTGAGAAAAAAATTCATGGTGTTTCATAAAACTCAATCGACTTTCTAAAAGAAAAACGTCTAAAATCTAATATCTAAAAGGCTTTAGCCGATCTAAAAGCGAAGCGATCCAAGAGTGCAACGATCCAAAAGCGCCAGCGATCTAAACCACAATATTCACAATCCTCCCAGGAACAACAATCACCTTCTTAGGCGCATTCCCTTCCAACCATTTTTGTGCTACTTCGTGCGCCAATACTTCTTTCTCGACATCTTCTTTCGACATGGCCGTTGGAAGATCTATTTTGAAACGCATTTTACCGTTGAATGAAACTGGGTACGAATGGTTCGCTTCAATCAGGTTTGCTTCGTTGAATTCAGGGAAAGTCGTGTAGCTTAATGTTCCCGCTTCGTTTCCTAGTTTGATCCAAAGCTCTTCAGCAACGTGCGGTGCGTAGGGTGAAATCAACACCACCAATTCTTGAAGGATGGCTTTGTTGTTGCACTTTTGATCCGTTAATTCGTTCACGCAAATCATGAAGTTTGAAACGCCTGTATTGAATGAGAAACGATCTAGATCGTCTCCAATTTTCTTTATTGTCTTGTGTAAAGTTTTCAATGCTCTTGGATCTGCTTCGCCTTCACTTAAGCTTACATTTCCATCTTGATCATGGAACAAACGCCATAGCTTTTTCAAGAAATTGTGAACGCCACTAATTCCTTGTGTATCCCATGGTTTGCTTTGTTCAAGCGGGCCTAGGAACATCTCGTACATGCGAAGTGTGTCTGCACCGTAACGTTCTACCAATTCGTCTGGCGTTTGCACGTTGTATTTAGATTTTGACATCTTTTCTACTTCGTGACTACAGATGTATGTTCCGTCTTCTTCTAAAATAAACTCTGCTCCTTTCAAGAAGTCAAATATTGGATCATTAGACGCTTTTTCTATGTCTAAAACATCATTTTCAACGTAATCAATGTTAATTCTTCTTGGAACTATTTGTAATTGAAAATGAAACTCATCTGGTCCTGAATTCTTCTTCTCACAGGCAGCAACCATTTCATCTTGTATTCTTTGTACAATCTTATTAAGTTTTGAGTTGCTCTCATTTTGAAACCTTGTTAGTTCATTCTTCGAAACGAAAACACTTTTTTCATTATGAATTGTTTCATTATACGCTTTTGATTTGTCATCTAAATAGCTAATGAAAACTTCATGAACAAAACTACTTCTCCCCAAAATCATCCCTTGATTGATCATTTTCTGGAACGGCTCCTCAAAAGGAATCAAGTCCAAATCAAACAGGAATTTTGTCCAGAAACGAGAATACAATAAGTGACCCGTTGCGTGTTCAGAACCACCGATGTACAAATCAACGTTCTTCCAATAGTCCACTTTGTCTTTTGCCACGAACTCGTTATCGTTCTTTGGGTCCATGTATCTAAGGAAATACCAAGAACTCCCTGCCCAACCGGGCATTGTATTGAATTCCATTCTATCGCCTTCAGAATGGTTCCAAGCACCTTTTTCAGCTCTTGCTAAAGGCGGCTCTCCATCTTCCGTTGGTAAATATTTATCTACTTCTGGAAGCGTGATTGGCAAGCTTTCATCTGAAACCAAATGTGGAATTTCGTCCTTGTAATAAATAGGAAACGGCTCGCCCCAATAGCGTTGTCTTGAGAAAACGGCATCTCTCAAACGGTATTGCGTTTTTCCTTTTCCAAATCCTCTTTTCTCGATCTCATAAATCGCAAGTTTCCCCGCTTTCTTTACGTTCAATCCATTCAAGAAATCCGAATTTGCGATTACAGCATCCTTTTCAGAATACGCCTCTTCGCTAATGTCTTTGTCTTCAAAAATGTTGATGATCTCAATTCCGAAATGCTTCGCGAAATCCCAATCTCTTTGATCTCCACAAGGAACGGCCATTACAGCTCCTGTTCCGTAAGATGCAAGCACGTAATCACCAATCCAAATCTGAACTTTATCGCCAGAGAATGGGTGAATGGCAAATGCGCCCGTATTTTGACCTGAAATATTCTTTACATCGGCTTGGCGGTCTCTCTCCGACTTCAACGATGCTTGTTTCTTATATTCTGCTACTCCGTCAGCGAATTCGGGCGTAGTGATTTCATCTACAAATGGATGTTCTGGCGCTAAAACCATAAACGAAACTCCATAAATTGTATCTGCTCTTGTTGTAAATACCTCAACATCGTGGTCTGAACCGTCAACTTTGAAATGAACCGAAGCGCCTTGCGATTTCCCGATCCAGTTGCGTTGTTGATCTTTGATTGAGTCTGTCCAGTCTAACGTTTCCAAGCCTATCAATAGCCGCTCTGCATACGCCTTAATTCGCATCGACCATTGGCGCATCAATTTCTGAACAACAGGGTGTCCTCCTCTTTCAGAAACTCCATTTACAACTTCATCGTTGGCCAAAACAGTTCCCAAAGCAGGACACCAGTTCACCCATGAATCCGCCAAATACGTCAAACGATAACTCATGAGCGTTTTGCTCTTATCCGCATCGTTCATTGCTATCCAATCGGCTGCTGAGAATGTTCCATCGTAGTCGTGGGTTGCATTTACAGTTGAATTCCCCTCTGTTTCAAAAGTCGAAATCAAATCTGCAATTCGTTCTGCTTTGTCGCTTGTATTGTTGTACCAGCAATCGAATAATTGCTTAAAAATCCATTGTGTCCATTTGTAATATTCTGGAGACGACGTTCTGACTTCGCGGTCCCAATCGAATGAGAATCCCATCAAGTCCATCTGACTTCGATAACCATCTATAACTTCACCATTTTGATTATACACATGTTTCATTAATGACCCATCCTTGTTCAAGAAATTCTTTTTGGGAATAGGATTCTTAGCGCTATCGATTTTTACTTGACCGTATTTATCTCTTTCATAAGGCCCATCGATATTAATCTCTGTAGTTACAATAGGGTGCAATCCTGTTTGAATTGCATATTGTTCCGCAGGCAATCCAAATGAATCGTAACCCATCGGGTGCAAAACATTAAATCCTTGCAAACGCTTGTATCTAGAGTAAATGTCTGATGCAATATAGCCGAGCGGGTGCCCTACGTGAAGTCCAGCTCCAGAGGGGTATGGAAACATGTCCAATACATAAAACTTAGGTTTTTCTGATTGATCCTCAGCCTTGAAGGTTTTACTCTCTGCCCAAAACGATCTCCATTTTGATTCTATCTCTCTAAAATTGTATTCCATAATTGCACCTTGACTTTGAAGCCGCAAAGGTAAAAGAAAAAGCGATAGCTTTTGATAGCCAAGCGGCAGTATAGGCAGGCAGTGTTTAGATTTTTACCACAAGGACACAAAGGCACTATTTTCACCACTGTTTTGACACAAGATTCACATAAATGTGTATCACCATAGTTTGACGAAGACTTGTTGTGTTAGGTTTAATTTTTAACCGCAAAGTCGCAAAGGTCGCTAGGAAGAATTTGGTTTTGACGCAAGATTCACATAAATGTGTGTCACCATGGTTTGACGGAAAACTGCTGTGCTAGGTTTAATTTTTTCAACTGTTGAGAAATCATTTTCTCTTTTGAATAGATGTTGCTGGGTGTATATTTTAACCACAAAGTCACGAAGGCACTATTTTCGAGTATTGGTTTTGGCACTAGAATTTTTTGAGAAAAAATTCATGATGTTTCATCAATTTTAATTCAGATTCTCAAAGGAAAGCCGTCTAAGATCTAATATCTAAAAAGAATCTTGCGACTGATCTAACATCCAAAAGTGAGGAACGAACAATCTAAGAGTGAAACGATCTAAAAGGCGCAGCCGTTCCAACTTAATCCCATCTAAAATGTTATTTTTACTTACTATGTTGCGTAAGCCTCTCTTTATCGTTCTCTCCACCCTTCTCATCCTTCTTTTGATTGGATCGAATTTGTTTGGGCAAGACTCTCACGAACAACAGGTTATTCGATCTATAGCTACTGAAAAAAATACAAAAAAGCGCTTTAGTCGAATCATGGCTTTGGGGCAATACTACAAGGAAAACAATATTAATCGCGCAGATTCAATTCGTTCCGTGATTGTTAGGGAAAGTCGAAATTTTGCGGACTCGATTCGCTTTGCAGCGCTATTCTACAATGCCGAAGTTGCGCTATTATTGGGTGATTTAGATGACTACCACAATACGATTCTGGCGTGTCAACCCTTTTTAAATAAATTGAAAAGCCCAGCAATTCAATTCAAGGTGTATCGACATTTAGGCTATTACCACAGCAACCAACAGGAGTATGAAACGGCCAAATTTTACCTGAAACTTTCATTGAAAAAGGCTCTGTATTTGCGCGATGTCTCCAAGCAATCTGAAGCGTATCGCTATTTAGGGCTGAACTATATGAAATCCAATCAAAAAGACTCGGCTATCTATTATTCGGACAAAGCAATTAGTACTGGAAGAAGAAGTGGAGATAAAGCAGTACTTTCTCAGGCTTTTAATGTTAAGGCAGAGGTTTATGAATTCTTCGGTCAAATAGAATTGAGTGTTGCCAAGAATTTTGTCAGCCGTCAACTTGCAGAAGAAATTAATAATCACCTTCTATTGGCGAAATACTGTCGTGAGATTGGCTTTTCCCAAAAACAGATTTACAATTTTAAAGATGCCGAGACAAATTTTAGGAAATCTCTAGACCATTCAAGGCAAATACACGACAAACGGCAAATGGCACTGGCTTTAACCAACTTAGCATCCGTTCAGTTGGATAAAAAACAATTTAAAAAAGCGATTGCAAATTCACAGCGCTCCATCTTGTACCTAACCGAATTGAACGATTTAAATGGTTTGGGGGAAACACACAACATTCTTGGGATGGTCTACCAAAAGCAGAACAAATATACAAAAGCCTCAAATAATTTCAATCAAGCCCTAATCTATTATGAATCCACGAGTAACAGGGAGAAAATGGCAGGAGTTTACCATAATGTTGGTACTGTTTTTAAGGAACGGGGAAAGTATGCCACTGCCTTAAATTACTTGAACAGATCTGTAGAAATTAGAGAACAATACGGAGCAAAAAACCAGATTTACAACACCTACAGAGTGATGGCCGATGTTTATAAGGACATTAACAATACGGCTGAATCGCTCAAATACATGGAGTTGTACCTCAACTATATAGATAGCAATACCATACTGCAAGCGGCTACCAAAATTGCAGAATTAAGTGAATTATATAATTCAGCGCAGCGCGAAAAAATCAATTTATCGTTAAAAGATTCACTGATCAGACAAAGGAGCCAAAAAGAAGTTACTGCTACCCGACTTGAAAACAGTCAACTGAGAAATAATTTTCAGATGTACATTATTATCGCTTTCATTATCATTATCGTGATGGCTGGCCTCATTATATTTTACCGCTGGAATCAGACAAAAATTAAGCAGCAACAAAAGGAGGCAGAAATGTCCCAAACACTGTTAAGGACTCAGATGAACCCTCACTTTGTCTTCAACGCAATGTCGGTTATACAAAGCTATATCTTTGACAATGACACGGAAAACTCTTCCAAATTCTTGGTCAATTTTTCCAGACTCATGCGACTTATCCTTGAGAACTCACCGAAGGAACACATTCCGATACGCACTGAAATTGAGATTTTAGAAAAGTATTTATCAATGCAGAAATTGAGATTCCAAGAGCGTTTCGAATACTCAATTGATGCAAATTTCGATTTATATGATGAAAGCGCGAACCTTCCACCAATGATTACGCAACCGTTTATTGAAAACGCCATTGAGCACGGACAATTGCATACTGTTGAAAGCGGGTTTATATCTGTAACTTTTACAAAAAGTGAAGGCATGCTAATTATTTCTATCGTTGACAATGGCATCGGTAGGAAGGGATCCAGCGTCAATAAGAAAAGCTCTGCCCATAAAAGTATGGCAATGGAGATCACACGAGATCGAATTGAAAATCTTAATAAGAAGTACAAGACAGACGGATCGTTGGTCGTAGAAGACTATAATAAGGAATTGGAAACTGGCACAAAAGTGTTAATTTCACTCCCATACACCACGGATGCAAATCGTTAAAATTAAAAACGAAAAACTATGAAGAAGGTTCTAATTATTGATGATGAAAATCGTACAAGAGATTTAATTGCTAAAATGATTGACTCCTTTGGCTTTGATGTCGAAACGATTCCTGAAGGGGAAAGCGTTCAGTCGGGAATTAAGGCGATCGAAACACACAATCCGGATATCGTATTTATAGATATTCAAATGCCAGATGGAACCGGGTTTGATGTGATTCGTTCCATTGAAAACAAAAATTTCGAAGTTATATTCATTACCGCTCACGAGGAATTTGCGATTAAAGCAATCAAGTTCAGTGCTTTGGATTACCTTTTAAAACCAGTTGATACAACCGAATTAAAAGCGGCATTGGAGAAAGCGCTTGCTGCTGTTGAAGAAAATAGTGGGCATTCACAATTTGATGCTTTACAGAAAAACATTCTTCCTAATGAGAAACGAAGGTTGGTTTTGAAAACTCAAGAAAGCGTTCATGTTGTGGAGCTTGATCAGATTATCAGATGCGAGGCAGATAGAAACTATACCTCTTTCTTCCTACTGGACGATAAAAAGATCCTTGTTTCAAAAACATTAAAGGAGTATGAAATACTATTGTCTGGATACAATTTCCTTCGTGTTCAGCAATCTCATCTTATTAATATTAGTTATGTCGATAGGTATGATAAGAAGAATGGCGGTGCTGTTGTTATGAAAAACGGTGCTGAAGTTCCATTGTCCCCAGCCAAGAGAGAGCTGTTTTTCAAGAAATTAGAGAATTTGTAAAACAAAAAATCAATGAAAAGGGGTATATATTCAATTATACCTAGTCGATATTCATTAACCACCTTTCAATCAGAATAAAGTTGGTATACTTACTGATAAGAAATAAGGAGAAATGTCAGGAAATTTTCTTTTAGTTTCGCTTTGAAATATCAGAAGTTATGCTGCTTGGAGAGGCAGTTTCATTTTCTAGTTTGATTAAAGAGTATAACAGTTCTTAAAACTTCTGATTTTAAAG
>JBLHVW010000070.1:0-18167 GCA_047628775.1 Salibacteraceae bacterium
TCTTCATTCAGTCGATTATTGTACGTATTTCGACAATAATCCGAACAAAACTTCTGATCTCTACGACCCGAAAGCCGTTGGCTACATTCTTGGCAAGTTCTTTCTTCCATCCCTTTGTTTATCAACAATTCAATAAACAATGTTAACAATATTTAACAGCAATATCAAGTTCGAGCGACTTATCTTTATAAACTTGTATGTTCTATAAAACTGAATATGATTGAAAACCAGAATACCCCTGTAAATCCGGCAGATTCGATGAGAATTTTGAGCGAAAACATCGCTAAAGAAACTCCAATTATCAGCATGCTTCGAGCAGAAATTTCGAAAGTAATTGTTGGACAAAAATACATGATGGATCGATTGCTCATTGCATTATTGGCAGATGGGCACGTGCTTCTTGAAGGAGTTCCAGGTCTTGCAAAGACATTAGCGATTAAAACCCTTGCCAACGCAATTGATGTTGACTTCAATAGAATTCAATTCACACCAGATTTACTTCCTGCCGATGTTACTGGAACATTGATTTACAGTCAGAAAACAGAAAATTTTAGCGTTAAGAAAGGTCCTATTTTCTCAAATTTTATTTTAGCCGATGAGATCAATCGTGCGCCAGCGAAAGTTCAGAGTGCGCTGTTAGAGGCCATGGAAGAAAGACAGATTACAATTGGAGATACAACGTTTGATCTTCCAAAACCTTTTCTTGTTCTTGCGACGCAAAATCCAATTGAACAAGAAGGAACATATCCGTTGCCTGAAGCGCAAGTCGATCGGTTTATGCTGAAAGTATTTTTAGAATACCCAAACAAAGAAGAAGAAAGACAAATTATAAGATCAAATGTTCGCCCTGGCGGAATGGCAAAAGCTAGCAAAGTCATCTCAACGAAAGATGTCGAGCGTTGCCGCGACCTTGTAAAACAGGTTTATTTGGATGAAAAAATAGAACAATACATCGTTGATATCGTTTTCGCGACAAGAACTCCAGAAAAATATGGATTGGAGAGTTTAGCTCCCCTTATCTCTGTTGGCTGTTCACCAAGAGCAAGTATTAACTTGGCTATAGCAGCAAAAGCGTTTGCCTTTTTACAAGGTAGGGCATTTGTAATTCCAGAGGATATTCGTGCGATTGCACCGGATGTAATGCGCCACAGAATGGGCTTGACCTATGAAGCGGAAGCAGAAAACATCACTGAGGGTGACATCGTGACAAAAATTGTAAACAAAATTGAAGTACCATAAGCTTCCAAATGGATACCAAAGAACTTCTAAAAAAAGTCCGTCGTTTGGAAATAAAAGCCAAAGGACTCACCAAGCATATTTTTTCTGGTGAGTACCATTCTGCGTTTAAAGGTCGAGGAATGGCCTTCAGTGAAGTTCGTGAGTACCATTTTGGAGATGAAGTTAGAACCATCGATTGGAACGTTACTGCAAGATTCAACGAACCGTATGTTAAGGTTTTTGATGAGGAACGAGAATTAACCGTAATGCTCATCATTGATGTTTCCGGATCCGAGGATTTTGGATCAACTGAAAAAACGAAAAAAGATCTTGCATTAGAATTAGCAGCTGTACTTTCATTCTCAGCATTGAGCAATAACGACAAAGTTGGAGCCATTTTCGTGTCGGATAAAATTGAAAAATACATCGCTCCATCAAAAGGAAAAAAACACGCATTGATCATTTTGCGCGAGCTTATAGAATTGAAACCTGAAAGCAAAGGAACAAACCTTGACGAAGCTCTTAAATTTTTCCGAAACACTCAAAAGAAGCGAACGATTGCATTTGTCATTAGTGATTTCGTGGATGAAAATAATTTCATTGAAGGCTTGAAAGTTTCCAAAAGAAGACACGACATGGTTGCAATTCACTTACTGGATGAGGCCGAACGACACCTGCCCGATGTTGGCGTGATCCAACTCTACAATTCTGAAACAGAAGAAACAACTTGGGTCAACTCTGCCAGCCAACAAGCCAAGGAGGTTCATTCGTCCAACTTCAATAAAACACAAGACAAATTATTCGATGACTTTCAAAAATCAGGAGTCGATTTCGCTACGATTTCAACATCAGAAGATTTTATTAAACCGCTTGTAAAACTTTTCCAAAGAAGATAATGGCAAAGTGGATCTACATAGCGTTCTTGCTTGTTAACTTTTCAGGGTTTAGCCAAAAACTATCCTCGAATGCTTCGGTGAAGAAGATTCTCATCGGCGAACCAATAATGATAAAGTACAGCGTTGTTCTCGATAAAAATGCCACGATTGAATTTGAAGAAGAGCGCAACAATATCCTTGGCAACACCGCCGGAAAGGGAACATTGACAAAACAGAATGCGAAATTTGAAATTACAGAGGCATTTACAGACACAACGAAATTTAAAAACAACGATAAAGAGTGGATTGGAAGATATACCGTTACAATTTGGGATAGCGGAACATTCATTTTACCTGCTCCTCAAATTAGCATCGACGACTCATCTTATAAATTTCAAAACATCGTCATTTACGCCAACTACACAAAGCAAGTCAAAGGATTCGATATTTATGATATCAATGAGAGTTTCGCTGATATTCCTGCAGAACCATTTTCATTCTCTAAATTCTTGGGAAGTAACTGGTGGTGGTTGTTAATCATTGTAATAATCATCCCGATCTACTTCCTTGTCAAACGAGGAAAGCGGAACGAAATGCCGGAACCTTTGTTTAAGGCAATGTCATTGAAAGAAAGAACACTTTTAGCAATTGATGCTCTCGACAATGAAAAATTGTGGGAAAAAGAGAAGTTGAAAGAACATTTCGTGGAGCTTTCCTATATACTAAGATCCTATTTAACGGCTAGATATAGCATCACGCTTCTTGAGAAAACAACATACGAAGCGAAGTTATTATTGACGCAGAAAGGCCTTGATGAAGATACAGTAGAAAATATCGGTAGAATTCTTTCTGAATCGGATATGGTGAAGTTCGCCAAATCAAAACCAGAAGTAATTTCAATATTAAGAGTGTCAACATTGGCGCGGCAAATAGTAGCAGAAACAAGTCCATTAGATTTTGATAATGTCGAATAGCTGGAACATATTATTTTGGGAATATGAATTCTTTGCACCGAATTGGCTTTGGTTGCTCCTACTCATTCCTGTTGTTCTGTTTTTGATTTTTAGACAGGAAAAGCGACGCGGAGGCGAATTTAAATATACTGGAAATGTAGAAACGCAGCGACAACTTGGCTCTAACTGGGTTATTCGTTTGAGAGAATTGATTTTGGTCGTTTATGGATTAGTAGCAGTACTTTTAATATTGGCCATGGCAAAGCCATTCCATTGGGCAATGTATGATGATTCACAAACGAATTATAAAAACGGAATCGACATTATAATTACAATGGACGTTTCGGGATCAATGCTAGCAGAAGATTTTGAACCCAATCGTTTGGAAGCTTCAAAGCGCGTCGCAAAAGAATTTATCGATGGTCGAAAAGGAGATAGAATTGGATTGGTAGCGTACGCTGGAGAAGCTTATACCGCATGCCCTCCCACTTTAGACTATGCGGTTTTAAAAAAGCAAGTCGACGCAATGAACGGCGATCGAATGATGGGAGGAACAGCTATAGGCGTTGGACTCGGAACTGCAGTCACCCGACTGAGAAATGACAGCATCAAGTCTAAAGTGATCATTTTATTAACCGATGGAATGGACAATGGCACTGACTTGGATCCACTTGTTGCTGCAGAATTGGCCAAATCAAAAAACATTCGAGTTTATACGATTGGAGTTGGAAGCAATGGACAAGCAACAACAGTTGTTAACTCACAATTTGGGCCTTACCGAACAACGATGGAAACCCAAATCGATGAAGAAATATTAAGGAAAATAGCCTACAAAACGGATGGTAAATACTTCCGAGCAACCAATGAAGAAAGCCTCAAGAACATTTATAAGGAAATAGAAAAACTTGAAAAACGAAAAATAGAAGATCAACAATTTAAATCTGAGCCGCCCCCAAACCCACAAGCTTTTTTGAAATGGGCCATAGTATTAACCGTGCTTACTTGGTGCTCAAGGTACATGTTATTTAGAACGAATGAGTAAGAAGAGTTATTCATACAACACCAAGTTCCTTGTCCTTGCCATTGTCGTTTGGGAAGCAGTATTTTGGGGGCTTTACCTCCTAATCACCAACTCGCTTGGGCTTTTAACAGTGTTAAAATCGGAAATCGGATCGAATGCAGAACGTTTGTTGTACAAGTCCCCTGAAACGTTTTGGATCCTAGGTGCACTTATTCCAATTATTGGAGCTTTCCTATACAATGCATACCGCAACAATCAAAGTTCGGAGAATTTACCGCAGCGCGTTGCTCAATCTTACTTGAAGCCCGTTTCCAACATGAACAGCTTACTGCGCTATTTCCTGTTCCGAAACGCGATAATCTTCTTAATAATTGCTCTTGCCCAACCCGTATTTGGTAAAAAGAAAGTCGCAGGAACCATCGACAACCTCGAATTGGTGATTTGTTTGGATGTTTCCAACTCGATGAATACGAGAGATATTTCACCTGATATATCGCGTCTTGAGATTTCAAAAAGGGCAATCATACAATTGATCAATAATCTTCATAGCGAGCGCATTGGAATTTGTCTTTTCGCAAACAATGCTTTTGTTCAGCTCCCTGTCACTTCAGATTATTCTGCGGCAAAAATGTTTGTAACCGATATTGAAACAGCAATGATTTCTAGCCAAGGAACCAACATTGATGCCGCTCTAAAAATTTCGTTGGAAATGTTCTCAAAAGAGAGAACCGGCAAAGGAATCATCATGGTAACAGATGGTGAAAATCATGAAAAGAGTCCGAATAAAGTTCTGGCAGAAATCCGCAAGTCCAAAGTGCAATTGAGCGTTCTTGGAATCGGAACAAAACGCGGTGGATTGGTACCTAAACAACCCGATCGACCAGAATTAGGGTACAAAAAGACTGCAACTGGCAAAGCAGTTTTATCGAAATTGAATGAATCATTTATCCGAAAAATAGCATCAAAAGGAGGAGGGAAAGCATCGTTGAGTTCTAGCGAATTTCCCGACCTTTCAGCTTTATTAACACAAATTAACCGGATGAAACGAACAAAAATTGATAATTTAGAGTTTGATATAAAGCAGGAACGTTATCAAGTGCCTTTGTTGATTTCATTGGTCTTTTGGTTAGCGTATTTGTTATGGTCAAAAAAATATGTCGGTGTACTTGACAAACTAATTCAAAAGAAATGAAAGCCATTTTAATAATCGGAATTTTGCTTAGCACGGGAATATCATTCTCACAAGAATGGCGTGATTCCTTGGAAGTGGCTAGGAAAGAGTACAAGAACGAGAATTACGAAAAGGCGCTAAAGTATTATAAGTCTGCCCAAAAGAAAGCCCCTGAGGACGTAGATTTATCAGATGAAATTGGGCAATCGGCCTACAAATCTGGCGATTACGAAACTGCAGAGAAAGTATTTCAACAAAACAGTGCGAATAAACGCTCCAACAAAAACAGAGCGAAGAACAACCATAATATTGGAAACGCTCGTATGAGAACCAAAAATTATGAAGGCGCCGTTGAAGCTTATAAAGATGCTCTTCGACTCAATCCAGAGGACGAGAAAACAAGGTACAACCTTTCCGAAGCAACTAGAAAGTTGAAAAAGAAGCAAAAGGAAGAGGAAAAAAGTAAAAAAAATCAGAACGGAAAAAAGAATCCTAAGGGCCAGAAGGAAAAGCCTAAATCAGACGAAAAAAAAGACGGTAACAAGAAGAACCCAAAAAACGGCAACGATAAAAAAAGACATAAAAAACCTGGTGAGAAGGAACCCGATGGCGATAAGAAAGGCCAAGGAAACAAGTCTAAAAATCAGAATCAAAGTCAACTCCCAAATAAAACTGTTGACCGTATGCTCGATGAATTAATGAAAAAAGAAGCTGAGACCAAAGGAAGAATGGCCGGAAATGGCGGCGCTGGTTTTACTCCTCGATCTGGAAAAGACTGGTAAATGCTAAGTCGATTATTAACCATACTCTCCGTTTTAACTGTTATTTGTACATATGCACAAAAAAAGGTTGAACTCACAATCAATCCAACAAGTATGGAGGTGGGAGAAACTTTTAGTATTATGGTTACGTCAACCGTTCAAGGCCAACTCGATTTTGACGATGTACCCACTTCATTTATCCAAGATTACAACATCAATCAAGGAAGCTCACGCAAAATAGATTATTCGACTGGAAACGTTGAAATGATTTACTTCTTTTCATTTACGGGAATTATTACAAAAGCCGGGAAATACAAAATTGGACCTGCCTATATTACAAATGGCAGTAAATCATATCCATCAAATTCCGTTACTATTGAAGTGGGCAACAAAGTCCCAATGAGTAATGGAGAGGTCAGTGCACAGCAGCTAACAGATCCTGCTTTCGGTTTAATTCAGGCGAACAAGAAAACCATCTATGAAGGTGAACCACTATTAGTTACCGCTAAGGTTTTCGCGAAATACAACCCGAGTCATGTGGGGACTTATAAAAGCTATGTAGTTCCTGGAACGACAATCAAGCATCCAATCGGGAATACAACGAGTTTTAAAAAATCGATTGAAAAATACAAAGGAGTAGAATACTACTCATTTCCTTATGACAAAAATATAATTTTTCCTTCTGGAATTGGGAAGTTCCACATTGAGCCCTTTACTATGAATTTACATCAAGGGTATCAAAATTTTCCATTGATTTCAAATGGATTCATGATAGATATCTTACCGCTTCCTTCCAACCCTCCCGCCGATTTCATTGGTGGTGTTGGTGATTTCACTATTGAACGAGAAATTGATGCTCAAACAATAAAACAAGGTGACGTCCTCAAAATGACAATAACCATTACAGGAATTGGAAACCTTCAAAATATTATTGATCCATCTTTGAACCTTCCAAGAGGGTTTACTGTTTATGGAGACCCCGTTATCACGAAGAACTATTCTTTTGGGATGCACGGAACAGAGGGCGAAACCATTTATGAATTCAATATAGAGGTTAAAAAATTTGGAAATATTTCGTTACCTGCATCTACCATTTCTTTCTTTGATCCCAATCAAGAAAAATACGTTCAAGTTTCAACGGACGAAATTTTAATGACTATTGAAAGAGACAAAAATTACATAGTTGAAGACCCTGAGGTAAATGCAAACAAAGACATCGAGTTGGTGATCAGCACATCGAAAATCAAAGAAGAAAAAGAAATCGTTATCCTTGACTCTTTTTTTGGAACTCCAGGTTATTGGGGAGGAATTGGAGCTCCTATTCTTGCCAGCTTCTTCTTTATTTTATTCGTAAGACGGAAAGACAAATCAGAAGAAAAAGTGATTGCCAAACTTAAGAAGGCCGCCAATGACAGTGCACTTAAAGAACGCTTGACTTCAACAAAAGCTTTAATTGATGGAGGATCTGATAACGATTATTATTCCGAAATTGAAAATGCGCTTCGAAAGGCCTATGAAATAGAGATGAAATTTGAAGAAGACCGCAGAATCAGTAAATCAGATATCAGTGCATTCATTGAACAAACTGGAGATTCAGAATTGAGGGAAAAAGTACGCGCGATTTTCGCGAATTGCGAGCAATCTAAATATGGGTTTTCTTCAACGAATGCATCTAGACATGATGTTTTGCAGGAATTGCAGAAGGTCATTAACAAAATGAAGCTCGTTAAATGGTAGCTAAGTACTGCATATCGATTGTTTCATTTCTTCTTGCGATTGGCTCTTTTGCTGGCGAGTCTGTTGATTCACACTTAGAGGGCGTGAAAGCTTTTAAAGCGAAAAAATATGACGAGGCCATTCAATCTTTTGAAAAGGACTTAGAAAACAATCCCAATAACGTAGCTGCTTATTTCAACCTAGGTCTTAGTTACAACGCTCAAAAGGAATATGGAAAAGCGATTTGGGCCTTTGAAAAAGTTCTGAAAATTACCCCAAACAATCCTGAAGCAGTTGAAAACATTGAACAAAATTATCTAGAACTCGATAACGGACAAGAATGGAGTTCACAGTTGAGCCATTTCGAAAGGGTTTTGTATGGGATGAAATCCAATAACTGGGCATATATCAGTCTCTTTGTATCATTTCTTGTTGCGCTCTTATTTTTCTTTTTTCTAAAGGCCAAAGACCTTTCAAAAAAACGGATCTTCCTCGTCAGTGCTGTTTTTTCCCTATCAATAATGCTCTTTGCAATTTACGTGGCATCAAGTGCCCACAATTATGAGAACGATCACAGTTTCGCTTTGGTCACCAAGACAACCATACCCACTCTACAAGACAACGATGCTGTCACTCTTGACAAAGACCAAATTTTATTAAAGGCTGGAACGCGCGTAGAGAAAGTCGGAAACCATAAAGATTCTATCATTAAAATTGAAACTTCCAGTGGACAAACTTATTTAGTAAATAAAGAAGACGTAGACTTTATCTAAGCAAATCATCTATCTTTGCAAACTCAATGAAGGAAAAGCAAAACATTCGAACTCTAGATTTAAACGGCCTCAAAACCGTAATGACAGATTTATCTGAACAATCGTTTAGAGCAAAGCAAGTTTTTGAATGGCTGTGGCAAAAAGACGCCAGTTCATTTGAACAAATGACGAGCTTGTCTAAATCGTTGAGAGATAAGCTGGAAGCGAATTTTCACATTGATCATCTTGAATTACAAGACCAACAAATTAGTTCTGATAAAACCATCAAATGTGCGTTTAATACAATCGATGGTCGTATTATTGAAGGCGTTTTAATTCCAACCTCCAAAAGAATGACCGCTTGTATTTCATCTCAAGTTGGATGCAGCCTCGCTTGTAAATTTTGTGCAACGGGTAAACTAAAGCTGATGAAAAACCTTTCCGCAGGAGAGATGGTTGATCAAGTCGCATACTTAAGAGACCAAGCAAGTTCACGATACCAAACAACTCTTTCCAATATTGTATATATGGGTATGGGTGAGCCATTGTTGAACTACAACAACATGCTAAAATCTACTGAACTATTAACTTCAGAAGAAGGGCTTGGGATCTCTCCAAAAAGAATTACGATTTCTACTGCCGGAATCGCCAAAATGATTAAAAAATTGGGCGATGATGATGTGAAATTCAATTTGGCTTTATCTCTTCACGCAGCAAATGACAAGAAGAGAAGCCACATTATGGACATCAATGATTCTAATAACCTTGAATCATTGAGAGAATCACTGGTCTATTTCCATGAAAAAACGGGGTCGAGAGTCACGTTCGAGTACATTATTTTTAAGGACTTCAACGATGCACTTGAAGATGCTCAAGAATTGGCAGAATTTTCGAAATGTGTTCCATGTAAAATCAATATAATTGAATACAACCCAATTGATGACGGTGAATTCCAACAGACATCTCTAGCAAAAGTGGATGCATTCGCTGCCTATTTAGAAAAGAGAAACCTCATCGTCAATATTCGAAGAAGTCGAGGTAAAGATATTGATGCTGCTTGCGGTCAATTGGCAAATAAAAACAATGCCATTAAAAAAGAAGATCGTGTCTTGAAATCTTAAGAATAAACTACACCAATCCTTTTACAGTCAATGTTATGATTCAATTCAATCCATCTTTGAATCGTTAAGAATTGGTCGTTTTGTGAAATTCACAAATAGAAAATGCAATTAAATTATAAATAAAAGCGACCTTTGTGCATCCTTTGGACGAAAGTTGTCGTCTTGGCCTTAGTAAATATAAACACACACTATGAAACAAAGCCTAATTATTAAATCTATCTTATTGATATTCACTGCTATGGTGTCGTTTAACGGGTTCTCCCAAAACGCAATTACAGCAGATAAATTATCACAAGATTGGTCACTACTTACTACTAAAGATGGAGTAGAAGTTTATCTCAAACAAGAAAAATGTGATGTTGGTGCACCTGATGCATTCACATATGCGTTTATTCGTCTAGTGAACACAAACACTGCTGAGAAGAGTGTTGAATTCAATTTCCAAATGATTTTTGACAACAATTGTTATGGTTGTGGAGACACAAGAGAAACAAAGCACATGTTAGCGGTTCCTGCTTCGACATCAGTTGAGGGAGAATCAACAATGAAAATTGGTGAACTAGCATTATTAATTAACAACCCCTATCAATTGGAGTCTGGAACACTAGAGTCAATTAATATGGATGTCCTTAATATTAAGTAATTATGAGATATTTATTTTTACCTATTCTATTCGTATTGATGCTCCCTTTTACTGGGCAATCTCAAGTATGTATTGTAAACGTGTCTCCACAAGACACAACCATATGCCCTGGTGATTCAGTAGGAATTGTTGGATATGCAGCAATTGTTGCCACTGGACAAAATTTCGATTTTGACTTAGGAGCTTTACCTGCGGGATGGGCTGCAACAGGTGGTTCAGCATGGGGGAATCCATGTGGAGCTGGAATAAACGGAACTCCTTATTATTGGGCATCTACCTCTGGTGGTGGTGTTCCTACAGTAGGTTCGCCTGGATTTGATGTAACATGTGGTGGTTTCTTGAACTTCGATATGGTTTTCTCTCAACAAGGTGGAGCTTCTCCATGTGAAGGGCCTGACCTCGCAGATGAAGGCGTATCTCTTCAGTATAGTACTGATGGTGGATTAACTTGGATTGATATTATCTATTACAGCCCAGGTGGATTTACTCTTCCAGCTATGCCAGGAACTTCTGGATCTGTAGCGAGTGGACCAACTATTTATACAACTTGGAATAGCTTTAGTGTTCCAATCCCTGTAGGAGCATTCACTACGAATACTATGTTCCAATGGACGCAAATTAACTCATCGGGAACTTGTTGTGATAACTGGGGACTTGATAACATCGAGATCTTTGGCGGACCATGTAACACTGCTTTAATTAGCTGGGATGGTGGCTCAACGAACACAAATGCTTTCTGGGTAACACCAACTCAGGACACATCATTTGTTGCAGATGTTTATGATACACTTGGAAACTATATGTGTTCTTCTGATACAATCTTCATTACTGTATTGCAACCAACTTTAACTTGGGATTTAGTTGATACTTTATACGCTTATTGCCCAACGGATTCTTTACCTGCAGAAGTAGTTAACTTCGCAAATGCAATAGCTCCTTGGGACGTTTTATGGTCAAACGGTGATACAATTAATCCAACTTTATTTGGAACCAACGGAAACCAACAAGATTTAATCACATATACCGTCGAAATAACCGATGGCTGTGGCTATGTGTATGAAGACACCGTTATGATGCTTGTCAACCAAACGCTCGCAATTGATACTGTTCTGTCATTCCCTGCAAGTGCATGTGACTTTGATGGAGCTGCTTCGGCAGTTATTTCTGGAATAACAAATGCGCTGGGTCAACCGCTTTACAATTGGTCTGGACCTGGAACTAGTGGTACATTTTCTATAGATGGTACTTCAACTCCTCAGATTCTTTCACCAGGATGGTATTACTTCACAGTATCGGATGATGTTTGTGAAGCATCTGATAGTGTTTATGTTGATGTTGAAACCCCCCCAATTGCTGAGTTTTCACCACTTTCAGCACAAGGATGTTCTCCCTTAGTTGTTGACTTCACAAATACAAGTCAAAACACGAATACATACACTTGGATTTGGGGAGATTTCTCTGCAAACTCTAACGATGTAAATCCTTCTCACACATTCACGACTTCATCGAATGTTATGTTGATTGCGTTTGCATCAGCAAATTGTTCTGATACGGCATATGCATCAATTATTGTTGAGCCTTGTGGATGTACAGATCCTTTAGCACTGAACTACAATCCGAATGCAACTATTGATGATGGATTTTGTATCTTTCCAGAACCAACAGTTATTGCACCGAACGTTTTCACTCCAAACGGGGATGACATTAATGATGTTTATTCATTAGAAGTTACAAATGCAATAAATGTTCACCTTGTAATTCTTAACAGATGGGGTAATGTTGTTTTTGATCAACAAGGTTTAAACCCAGTTTGGAATGGAACTGCTCCAAGTGGAAATAAAGTTCAAGAAGGAACGTATTTCTACAAGTATATTGTTACTGGTGTTGATGAAACTGTGGACCCTCTTGAAGGACATGGATTTATTCAAGTCGTTAACAACTAATTATTGAATTCGATATTTCAAAGTCCCGTTTCGGTTAAACCGAGACGGGACTTTTTCTTGTCCTAAACTTTCCTTCAATCTATGAAGCCATCAGTACATCAAACTATTTGAAGCTTTTACTCTTTAGTCTTAAGTTTTGAATGGATTCGGCTTCGTAACTCTTATATTTGTACTTATGATGTCTGTCAAGGAAATAATGGAGCCAATATCATCTGAAATGTCTGAATTCGAAGGGCGTTTTAGAGCAAGTATGAAGTCAAAGGTTCCCCTATTGGATAAAGTTACGCATTACATCATTCGAAGAAAGGGAAAACAAATGCGCCCAATGTTTATTTTTCTCACAGCCAAAATGTTAGGGAAAATTAACGGCAAGACGTACGATGCAGCGACCCTAGTTGAACTTCTTCATACCGCTACGCTTGTCCATGACGACGTTGTAGATGACGCAAATGAGAGAAGAGGGTTCTTTTCAGTGAATGCACTCTGGAAAAATAAAATTGCAGTTTTGGTTGGCGACTATATGCTTTCCAAAGTTCTACTCCTTTCAATCGAGAACAACAATACGAAACTTCTTGAAGTTGTTGCCAGAGCCGTTCGTGAAATGTCAGAAGGTGAACTTCTTCAATTGGAAAAAGCTCGAAAATTAGACATTACCGAAGAGATCTATTTTGAAGTGATTCGCCAAAAAACAGCATCCTTAATCTCAACATGTTGCGAAGCAGGTGCAATCAGTGTTGAACGTTTTGACGAAACTGAGAAAATGCGTTTGTTCGGAGAATATATCGGAATTGCATTTCAATTGAAAGATGACATTTTCGATTATGGTGAACCTGGTGAAATTGGCAAACCAACTGGCCTCGATATTCGGGAAAGAAAAATGACACTTCCTTTGATCTTTGCATTAAACAATAGCACACCAGAAATAAGAAAGGAACTCATTAATACCGTTAAAAACCATAACGAGAATCCTAAGAAAGTTAGAAGAGCAGTTCAACTCGTAATTGAAAATGGAGGTATTGATTACACCCACAAGAAGATGCTTGAATACAAAGACTTGGCAGTTGACTTGATCAAGGACGTTCCAGATTCAGATGCAAAAAAGTCAATTTTAGGCTTGATTGAATACACTACTAAAAGAAAGAAATAATATGAAATTTTTACAATTACTTGCTCTTGTGCTAATAGTTGCGGCTTGTTCAGAGAAAACGACTGACGAACCCGCTAAAAAGCCTTTGAAGGAAAGTAGCACACCTGCAACTGTAACGCAGGCTCCAGCAGTGGAAAGCGACCCAGAAGAATTGGTTGACATTAAAGGACACACCTTTATACAATATTATCCTGGGAAAAAACAGATTAAATTTAAGGGACTTCAAGACGATCAAAAAAGACGTGATGGCCAATGGTCGTATTTCAGTATTGAGGGAAAAGAACTTTCTACAACAATGTATAGCCATGGAAAAAAGCACGGCCACATGATTGTAAAGCATGAAAATGGTGCGTTGTATTATTATGGTGAAATGTCTTATGATAAGAAGATAGGAATCTGGAAAACTTATGATGAAGACGGTGTTTTCATTGGAGAAACAGATTTCGGAGAAGCTGAGTAATGGGGATAATCTCACCACATATTGTTGACGACATCATGCAAACTTCTCGTATCGAGGAGGTAATTGGCGAATTTGTTGAATTAAAACGCGCTGGAGCAAACCTTAAGGGGTCGAGTCCTTTTACTGATAAAAAGACAAATTCATTTGTCGTTTCTCCGGCAAAACAAATTTTCAAATGTTTCTCATCAGGTAAGGGAGGGTCGGTTGTTACATTTCTCATGGAACAAGGACAATATTCATATCCAGAAGCGCTGCGTTGGTTAGCGGACAAATACAACATTATTATCCCAGAAGAAAAGGTAGCGAAACCTGCAGATAGGATATTGAAAGATGACCTACCCAAAAATCCGCTTGTCGTCATTATAAATGGAATACATACCGAATACTACCCTGACGGCAAAAAGATTAAACTTAAGGGATTCGTTGATGATGATAACAAGCGACAAGGTGTTTGGGATTATTTTGCTGAAAATGGCATCCAACTCTCTATGATGGAATACCGTGATGGACTCAAACAAGGTATATTTTTTCAACGTTATAAAACTGGAGTCATTCGACGCACAGGCAATTACAAACAAGATCAACAAGTCGGTGAATGGGTTCAATATGATGACAATGGAACGCGCGCAGAAATCAAACAATTCTCCGATTAATGGCAATAATTCCACCACATATTGTTGACGACATCATGCAAACTTCTCGTATCGAGGAGGTAATTGGTGATTTTGTCAGTTTAAAACGTGCGGGATCCAACCTGAAAGGGTTGAGTCCATTTACAGATGAAAAAACAGCTTCATTCGTCGTCTCCCCAGCAAAGCAAATCTTTAAATGTTTCTCAACAGGCAAGGGAGGATCGGTCGTTACCTTTCTTATGGAAAAAGAGCACTATTCTTACCCTGAAGCATTGCGATGGTTAGCGGATAAATACGGCGTTCAAATTCCAGAGGATAAGCCTGCAACTCCAGAGGAATTAGCAGCGATTTCGGAAAGAGAAAGTTTACACGTTATTAATGACTTTGCTAGGACAGAATTTGTCGATCGACTTCATAAAACTGACGAAGGGAAAAAAATAGGTCTCTCTTACTTCATCGAACGCGGATTTAGACCCGAGATTATTGAGCAATTCCAGTTGGGATACTCAATCAATAAAGGTGATGATTTCACAACCGCTGCGCTTAAGAAAGGCTACAAACTTGAATATTTAGAAAAGGTCGGACTCTCCAAAACCAAAGATGATCGTTCATTCGATTTCTTTAGGGGAAGAGTAATGTTTCCAATTCATAGTGTTTCCGGGCGTGTTTTGGGTTTTGGAGGCAGAACACTTCAATCGGATAAAAAAATTGCCAAGTATTTCAATTCTCCAGAGAGCCTTATTTACAACAAAAGTGCGATCCTCTATGGACTTCATTTTGCGAAAGGTGACATTATTAAATACGACAATTGCTACTTGTGTGAAGGATACACAGATGTGATTAGCATGTATCAAGCAGGAGTGAAAAATGTTGTTTCATCCTCCGGAACTTCGTTGACTCGAGATCAAATTCGTTTGGTGAAACGCTACACGAAAAACATAACCGTTCTATACGATGGCGATGCCCCGGGAATTAAAGCCTCCTTCCGTGGGATTGATTTGATACTTGAAGAAGGATTGAATGTAAAGGTTGTATTGTTTCCAGATGGAGAAGATCCTGATTCGTTTGCAAAGAAATCGAGCACCTCAGAATTGGAAGCCTTTATTGCTGAAAAGCAGCAAGATTTTATCTCCTTCAAAGTGGATGTCCTGCTTGAAACTGAAGGTAGTGACCCTATCAAAAAGGCGCAATTAATTAAAGATATTTCGCACAGTGTTTCTTTGATTCCAGATCAAATTACAAGAAGCGTTTTTGTACCAGAAGTAGCGAAGCGTTTCAATATTAAAGAAGAAATTATTTGGGCAGAAGTTTCGAAAGACCGAAGCGATGCAGCTGTAAAAAATCAGAGGGATTCTCTCCGTAAGAAAATAACTCCAAACAAACCACAGCAAACATCTTCAGAGGCCGGTGCTCCATTTGATCCTTACGCGAATGAGCCGAACCCGATGGAGGAAGAAGCATTGGTTGTTGACATCAAAAAAGATGACTTCAATGAATTTGACCTTATGCGGATTCTTGTTAAATACGGTCCACTTGCGATTGTAACGAAGCACATAAATGAAAAAGGAGAGGAAGAGGATATTGAAACGAGTATCGCTGAATTGATTTGTCACGAATTACACGTTGATGAATTGGTTTTTGAAACACCTCTTTTAAATAAAATGCATGGAATTATATCGGATGCTCTATCTGAAAACACATTCCTTAAAACATCTTATTTCCAACGTCTCGAAGATCAAGAAATTGTTGGTTTCGTCACTGAAATTGAAATGAACGGTTATGAACTAAGTACAAAGTGGGTTACAAAATACAACGTGCACACGGCAACAGAAGAAGACAAACTGCAGCACGCTGTAATGAGTTCAATTTACGCATTCAAAGTATCGAAAGTTGAAGGACGCATTGACGGCATACGAAAACAATTGGTGTCGAAAGCAGACCAAATGAGCGACGAAGATTTAATGGATCTTCTTTCAGAACAAGTCGTACTTGAGAAAGTCAAACAATTGATTTCAGAAAAGTTAGGAAGAATCATTATTCATTAGAGCCGGATTCTAACCTTTACATCTTTCCTTCCGTTCTTACTAGCATGAACCGCTATCTACTCATCTTATTCCTCTTGGTATTCATATCAGCGTGTACTGTGCAAAAACGCCTTCATAGGCCAGGATGGAACGTCAGTTGGAATAAAAAATACAAGCACAATAAAGGTTCGGACAAATTAGCTGAAATTGAAAGCAAAGAGGCTATAGAAGGTAATCATGATGAAGTTGAGTTGGCTCTTTCAGAAAACGCCCCCAAAGAAAAAGAGGAAATTGAAAGCCCTAACTCCACAATACAAGTGTATGTAGCAGAAGATGAAGTTGAAAATAAACCAATTTACACATCGATTGAAAATAACACTTCCACCCATCAAACTAAACCTACAAACAGTGAAAAACAAGAAGATTCTAAAAAGACAAAATGGCACGACAATTATGGATTTGGAATCTTTTTCACAATAATTTTTATACTATGCGGCGTTGTATGCTATCGAATCATTACCGGCACAGCTGAAACACAAAACCAACAATTCTCTAAATACATAATGAGCGGATTGTTAGGGATTTTAGGCCTTATTTCATTTATTATAGCCAACATCTTGTTCTTTAGCCCAGAGAAAGACAAAAAAATAAAGAAGGTAGAGGAAGTGAAAGATAAAAAAGAATTAGAAAAAATATCTAAAAGGACCACCTTTACTTTTATTGTAGTCCTAATCCTGTCGGTACTTTTTGCTGTTTTGATAGCGCGCCATTAAATCATCAATACAATGAACCGATCATTTCTAATCCTATTCCTCTTAATATTCACTTCGGCGTGTACGGTACAAAAACGTCTTCATAGACCGGGATGGCATGTCAGTTGGAACAAAAATTACAAGCAGGCCAAGGGTTCGGAAGAATTAGAAGAGAAAAGTGTAAGTATTGAACTAACCGAGGAAGAAGAATTTTCTTCATCTGAGAATGAATCTAACAGTAGAGAAGAAGAAGATCAACACGAGTATGAGCTTGAGCGGTTAGAATCTACATCCCTTTCTGAATACAAAGATCAACCTGAAATTGATATCACGACTGATACGCCTCATACACCTTACGAGAGGGCTGCTTACATTTCGAAAAGGTCGTTAGAAGAAAGTAAATCAAAAACTGAATTTGGTTCCAAACATATTCTCTCAATTATTTTACTCTTACTTTTCCTGCTATGTATCGTTGGGATTTTCGCTCTCATTTATAACATTTCAATAGCCCTTACCCCGTTACTGCTATAGTGTACATTTTGGGGATTCTTGTCCTCATCATTTTAGGGCTCCTTTTTTTAATAGGCTCGATTATAGCACTCGCTTATAATTCGAAATCACCATCAAAAAACAGAGTAAACACAGAAAGTACTGAGAGTAAAGAAAAAGAAGAGAACAAAAGCACGAAGAAAGAACAACCTGAGGAATTAGTCACAGAAAAAACAGAGCTAGAAACCTCAACTCAAAAACCAGAGAAATCATCAAAAAGAAGTGACATAGTAGCACTCTCTGCATTTGCGATCGCAGCTATTATAATTTTTCTACTTATTTACAATTAAACCAGCAACCTTTTATACATCTGAATCGTATTTTCCAATCCATAATACAAAGCGTCTGAAATCAAAGCGTGCCCAATAGAAACCTCCATCAGACCCGTAATTTTCTCATCAAAGAAGCGAAGGTTGTCAAGACTTAAAT
>JBLHVW010000071.1:0-18138 GCA_047628775.1 Salibacteraceae bacterium
ACATCAGCGCTACTTCATTATCGATTAGCTTCGGTGAGAACCACACGAGCGCGGAAGTAAATGCAATATTAAGTGTGTTCGGAGCAGATCAAAATGCTTCTGAAGAAAGAACTTCATCGTTGAATAACACTGTTCTTCGTACAGATGCCGTTTTAACACACCCAACCTTCAGTCGTTTTCATTCAGAATCGAAAATGATGCGTTACTTGAAGCGTTTGGAGAACAAAGACTTGTCTTTGGTGCATAGCATGATTCCTCTTGGATCTTGTACAATGAAATTGAATGCAGCGAGTGAATTGATGCCTATTACGAATCCTCAATTCAGTCAAATTCACCCATTCGCGCCTTTAAGTCAATCGAAAGGGTACCACGAGATGTTCAGAGAATTGGAAAAAGATTTATGTGAGTGTACTGGATTTGCGGGAATGTCATTGCAACCCAATTCTGGAGCTCAAGGTGAGTACGCAGGATTGATGGTGATCAAAGCCTATCATGAGTCAAATGGAGACACACAAAGAGATGTAATTCTTATTCCTTCATCAGCGCACGGAACAAACCCAGCTTCTGCAGTAATGGCAGGATTTAAAGTTGTCGTTACGGGGTGCGATGAAAACGGAAACATTGACATTCCAGAATTGGAAGCAAAAGCGGAAGAGTTGAAAGATACCTTAGCGGGATTGATGGTAACGTATCCATCTACTCACGGTGTTTACGAAGAAGGAATTAAAGACATTACATCTATTATTCACGAACGTGGCGGACAAGTTTATATGGACGGTGCGAATATGAATGCTCAAGTTGGGTTGACAAGCCCAGGGAATATTGGCGCTGATGTTTGTCACTTGAACTTACACAAAACGTTTGCCATTCCTCACGGAGGTGGTGGACCTGGAATGGGACCAATTGGAGTTGCAGCACATCTCGTTCCTTTCTTGCCCGGTTCGGTAATGTCGAGCGAAGCAGGTGGGGATCAAGCCATCCATGCTATTTCAGCAGCGCCTTATGGCAGTGCTTTAATCTTATTGATTTCTTACGGATACAACAAAATGCTTGGATTTAAAGGATTGAGAGAATCTACGGAAGTGGCCATCTTAAACGCAAACTATATAGCAACTTCATTGAGCAATGATTTCGATATTCTATACAAAGGAAAAAACGGAACTGTGGCGCACGAAATGATCTTGGATTGTAGAGAATTCAAAGCAGAAACAGGTGTTGAAGCGGGAGATATTGCGAAGCGACTGATCGATTACGGTTTTCATGCACCAACGGTTTCTTTCCCCGTTGCGAATACCTTAATGATCGAGCCAACTGAAAGTGAAGACAAAGAAGAATTGGATCGTTTCATTGAGGCTATGATTTCTATTCGAAATGAAATTAGAGACATCGAAAATGGAAGAGGAAATGGCGACAAAGAAAATAACTTGTTGAAAAATGCACCACATACCGCGGATTGCATTATCAACCAAGAATGGAATTATCCTTACACTGCCAAACAAGCGGCTTATCCAGTTGATTACTTAAAAGATTGGAAATATTGGGCACCTGTTCGAAGAGTAGATAACGCTTATGGCGATAGAAACTTAATCTGTGCTTGTCCTAGTATTGAGAGTTATATGGTGGAAGAAGAAGTATAGGGATTTAGTATACGGTTTGAAAAGCTCTTTTTTCGGTTTGTCCGGGAAAAGAGCTTTTTTTTGTGGAGATTGGTTTAGACAAACTAAGTCTTAAGCACATCTTCCATTTAAAATTCTTTAAGTCAAAGGTTCTTTATTTATCGATATGTTCCCTGCTACTTAATATCGATTTGACCTTTTTATAGGCAGTCTTCCATTTCTCAGTATCTTTAAAATAGATTGTTTTATCATCAGTAAGGTCGTCGTATATATACATATCGGAACCTTCAAAACTATCTTCACATTGATGGAGTCTCTTTAAATAACCAAGGAGTTCCTTTGTGCCCTTTTTATTCAATAGCTCTTTGTCAATTACGCAAGGTATTTTCCTTTTTGCCATATCCCTTCTAATATAGAATAATATATTCCCAGTTGGAACTAATAGGGAAGCACCTGCTAGTTAGACATTCTGAATGTTCACATAATTAAAGACTGTTCCGCTATAGCAAACCGCCGCCGCTTCCCTCAGATTCCTGATCGAGATCCTTTTGCCTTTTTTTAACTTTCCCCTTACTAAATCGATAGCTGAATTCAAGAATGAACATGTTCTTCACCAATGTCACATCATTGTCAGTATGTACGCTGAACCCCGTTGTTTCTACGAGCGATTCCTGGTTGTATTTTGCGCCAAGATTTATAGGTAGAAAATAGCCGAACATTACACTTGCTTTTTTCTTGAAGAGCGGTTGCTTGTACAATAGCATCCAAAAATCAACATCTCCCTTATCGTAGCCCAACCCGCTGATCTGTTTGGTTTGCTGGTGCTGATATTTCAATCCGAGCAACGCTCCAGATTTAGGAAAGATGTAAAGTAAATCGGCATCTGCCCTCCAATCCACAAAGCTATTCACCCCGCTCGTTGATTCAATTTTTGATTCAAAGACCTCGACGTTCCCTTGTACCAAGAAACTGATTTTTTTAAAGTACTTACTAATGTTTAATTTTCCTCCTGTTCTTTGATACGTATCAACATTTTCAAACCTGAAATCGAAAATGTTGTCCGAGCCCAAATCGCCAATTCTGGCAATTGTATTCTCGGAGTAATGCAAGTAAGGCTCCAAAGAAAGCAAGCCACGTAGAATATTAATACGAAGAGAGAACCGATGCGTTGTTGACGGTCTTAAAAATGGATTTCCCGTTGATGTGATTCTAGGGTTGATTTGGCTTACAAATGGATTCGTTTCTGCGATCGTCGGGTAATCACTAGAGACGCGGTATTTGAATTTAGCATTTATCTTCTTTGAGATATCGTACTTCAAATCAAAAAGAGGTTGATAAATTAGGTAGTTGAGTTGTTGGCCAGTAACTCTTGGTGAAGATGTTTCAGCGGCAATCCCCAATCTCATCCCCCATTTCGCGCTCATTTTCCACATGAAATTAGAATAGAGTTTATGGCGCATGTCCGTCAATCGAAATTCATTAGAAAAAGCAAAAGTTTGCCCCGAACTTAGGTCCGTTTGATTTATATCGTATTCATTGTTCAACTCTCGCCATGTGTTCCCATAGCCGAATTGTATGTTCGTTTCTGGCGTGAAAACATGATCGAATTCAGCATAGAATCGAGAGTATTGTTTTTTGTTTACACCTGTTTCCTGACGCGAATAGGCTCCTTCTTGCCAGGTTTTAGTGCTCACAAAATCTCTGTAATTCGAATAGGTAAAGTTTACATTTAGCTTGTTGTCTTTATTAAACTCTCCAACGTAGAAAACGGAGTTGTATGTGTCCCATTTTTTACTATTTGCATCAGCGCTAAACCTATATTGATCCGTTAATGAGTCGTTTGCATACACTTGAGTGATATACTTAAAACTTGTCTGTTCACTACCCAGTGGAAGAGCTTGAATATTGCTTTCAAAACTTATGATGTGCTTTGGATTGATTCGGTAATCAAACCCTAAAGTATAATTGGCATCGTATTGAAGAATGAGTGCATTGGGATCGGTCGATTCCGCATTTTCTAGAACCAGCAATCCATCTTGATATTCTGTTTGGGATTCTGTCGTAATTTCAAATCGCTTTCGTTGAAGTCGAACACCAGCGTAGATATTCAAATTGTCTCTGGTGTAATTATAGGTACCGCCAAAAGATCCAATTAACAACTGAAGGCTCTTTCTTTCCGAATCAATATCTACGAGTTGCATCTCCTCCAGGTACACCTCAGTTCCGGTATAATTGGTTTTTAAAATAATATTGAGTATTGCTGTGTAGCCTTCCAGTCCGTAACGTCCGCCAGGGTCTCGAGTTGTCTCCACTTTCAATAATCGTTCGGGATCCAAGTTTTGAACATATTCCTGACTTTTTTCAACGCCATTTACAAGGATCATGATATTCGCATCACTGTCCACCTTTAGAGTTCCGGAATAATCATCGTAGGAAATTCCCGTAATTTTATTGAGGACATCTTTTGCAGCTGTAGCTCCCTTTCTTAGCGTCTCAGTAACAACCTGAACGTCTTTGTCCAATCTTTCCGTTCGTGTACTTGCCAGAACTTCCATCTCAGCAATATTTAAAACATTCTTTTTGAGTTTAAACACACCCAAAAAGTTGTATTCGCGAACCAAACCAGTTGAGATTGTGTCAGCTGTGTAGCCATACGAGCTGATTACAAGGCGGTACTGTCCAGGATCTACAGGAAGCTTAAAAAAACCTTTCTCGTCAGTGATACCTCCACTAATTATGCTGTCTTGCTCATTTAGCGCAACGACTTTAGAGTAGATGAGGTTTTCTTTTGTTTCATGATCCTTAACTTGACCTGACATTTCTACTTGGCCTTGAGCACTTCCTGAAAAAGAACCGAATCCAACAATTAACGCAACCAATACAACTAACTTACTCATAACTCCAATATGCTTTGTGGTAAAATCCCTTGTTTAAATTGGTTTACTGATAAAACACACAGCATTGAAAACAATAGGATCGAAGTCAAAAGTATTTGATCTTGAGAATCTCCAATGATAATAATACATGGGGAGATTTACAGATTGGTTCAATGGAGTTAGAATCGGATGAAAGGAAATCCAAGGTTCGTTGTGATACATTGGCTAATTATTGGCCTGATAAACTTATAGGTGTTAGTCCCAATAATGTGTTGAGGTCTTCCGTGTAGTATTGAACGCTCTTAACCCAACATCCTTTTTTCTTTTCTTGTATTTCTTGCAATGAGCAGAAATCAACCCTTCAGATAATTCGGAAGTAGTCTTTTGCAACAGCAGAATTGATTTCAATTGCCTTGTCTGATAAACTTTATTATTCTTTTCTATTGAATTGATTGATCCAATTCAATTTATTTTGGTATTTATTTTAGATCGCGATAGATGTTTGTACCTTGGTAGCAAGAATTTAAATTATTTAAACTCAAAATATCAAATCCCCATGAAATCGAACAATAAAAACTTAGTTATGGTAACCGGTGCAGCCGCGCGTATTTCACAGGAAGTGGCTTGCATTGACAAACTTATATCTGAAAAGGGGTTGAAAATCTCTCAAAAAGACACCATGCTTGCAGGATTTAGCTCTGGATCGCTCAATTTATTGGCGCTAAACTCTTGTTTTAGAGAGATCTCTCCTTTGAGTTGGGACACCGATTACAAAGGGAATTTATTGTGGAAGTTGAAAGACGACAAAGTTTTTAAACACGGCGGGTTGCACCTTTCTATTTTGAATACGAGCCCATTGCGTGAAACAATAGAAGGCTTTTTAGCCGAAGGAGGCTTCAAGGTGTTTGGCGATTTACCTTTCGAATCATTTGTACTCACATTGTCTGATAAAGCGCACAATACAGAATGGGCGAATAATTTTCAAACAACAAATCAAAAGGTTTTAGTTGCTTCAGATTTATTTATGAGTTCAACGGCTATTCCTGTTATTTTTCCATGGCAAAAAATTGCTGACACGAATAGTGCTGAGCGAAATTTTCCTGAAGGGCACTTTAATGATGGTGGAACAAAAGGACAGTTCGTTAATTTTGAAGAGTCAATTGGTGCCTATGTTTTAGAAAATGGACCCTTTGAATCCATTGATATTATTAGCCCAATGCGAGAATCAGGAACGAATGTGCAAGCAGAATTGGAAGAGGGATTGAAAACCATTGGAATTAAAGAGTTTGTAAAAGACAAGCTTGGGGCTTTTGCGGCAGGTCATTCTTTTGAAGCCTTTTTAACCTTTTTAAAGGCAATTCAAACTTGGCAAGCGAAAAATGGACCTTTGGCGCAATCTATCTCTGTGAATATTCCAAGATTGGTAAAAAACTCTGGCATTCTAGATTTTAATGACGAGCAGGCACAGTACAACACGGTTTGTGATTGGATTGATGCAAACCCAACTGATTTTGCAGTGCCTTTGGATGAATTTGTAAGTAGACATGAAACGGCATAAATAGAGGGTCACATCTATTGGATGTGACCTCTTGATGTTAGTCTCGATTAGAATAATTCAACGAAAAATTGTCCCAACTCGCTCCAATATCTCCGACAACTCAATTTACTAGATAAACAATAGGATTATTGATTTATTCACTTGTTTTTCAACGTTTTAAAATATTTTTCACTCCCAATAAAAAAACCGCCTGAAATAACTTCCAAGCGGCTTCAATAAACATATTAAGACGTGAGACTAAACTCCTGGAGGATGAACTATTGGCTTCACAACTCCACCTCTTATTTTTGGATTATTAACTACATCGTAGCAACTAAAACAGAGATTTCTCCTTCGTTGTCTGTATGGAAGCTATCCCAGCAATAAAGTGTCAAGTCAACACGATCCGTTCCAGGCATTGCAGCACAGATTGTGATTTCAGTTTTAGTTCCAACAGAGAAGAATGTATTTCCGCCATCAAAGCTTCCAACGACACATCCAGCTAAGAAAGTTTGTCCAAAATTTGGTGGAGCAACTGGAAGGTTATTGAAACCATTTGCATTGCAACGAGAAACTCCATTTCCTGTATTGATATTCCACTTGTCAGCAGGATCACAACTAATAGTAATCACTTGTCCAGCAACGAAAGTTCCTGCCTGCGCCCCATTTTTACCAATAACATTATTTCTTTCTGCGTTCACATATACTGAACCATGCGGAATCAATTTTTCAATCGGATTGATATGAGTGATCACAGGAGTTCCACCAATTGGAGCATAAATTTGAACCATTGCTTGAAACAGTATTGGCTTTAATGTAACTGGTACTGCTTCGCATTTAAATCTATAGTTCATTCCTTCAACTACTTGAGAAGAAACTGTTTCAGGAGTATATTTCACTCCCAGAAATCCTTTCATTGCTTCATTGAAAACATCCAATTCCAATGCTGTAGGCTTTGCCAATGCTGTCCATGCTCCAATTTTTGTATTTGTTAATGTATTTGACATAATTAATTAATTAATTTAGTTTCCCTACTCTATTTGTATTGGCTTTTCAGATTCCGCCTTAGCAATCAATGATTACACTTCAAATGTGGCATTATTCTATAGTGGAAATGTTTAATATGTTATGAAGCAAGTAATTGTTGTCATAAGAACTGTAGTTCAAAGTATATGAATTCTTCTGTCTTAATACTCTAGTAATTGAAACATCAAGATGGAGATTCTCGGAATAAGGGTAATGAGCAATAAACCGACCTAAAAAACGCGACATTTATGCCTATTGGTAGCTTAGTTATAACTCTTCCAGTTGATGGATTGGGAAACACCTGAACTTCTATTTACTTTATGCTATTAACATCATTTATATCGCTTCCAAACAATATATAGCAACCTAAAACGTTCAAAAACATACAACAAAACCTACTTTGAAAGCTTTTCTTCTCTAAATCTTGGAACCACAAATAAAACCAGAATATGAGAAAAGCAGGATTAATTACACTAGCAATAATAGGATCGGCTCTGTTCACGAGCTGCTCGAGTTCAAAAGCAGCAGGCAACGGATATTTCGGAGTCTCCAATAAAAAGGCAAGTCAAGCGCAACATAAAGAGTTCAAAAAGCCAAAACATCAAATACCGAAAAGTAAGACAAAGAAAGTTAGGAATTGAAACAGACACATGTATTAAGTGACATGTAGATTCAACTAGCTAATGCACGTTTTATTTTCTAAGTTAAACATTGCGAAAAATACTTTTTCTGGAGTTTGGAATTCGAGTTTTTCCGAGGTCTTTTGTTTAACAAATCCATTATTTCCAGATTTTGACTCTGTTTTATATTGTTCAATTCCATTTGTTTGGATAAAACTGTCGGATTAATTTGTTGATGTATTCATTTAAACCTCTTTCATAAGAAGCATATGGGTTACAAAAAAACACATCTGCATTGAGCTCTTTGGTTGTGATTTTGTGCCCCGAAAACTCTTTTCCATTGTCGTTGGTTACTCCCTTTGATAATTCTGATTCTGATTTACTATTGGACATTTAATTACAGAAAACAGTTCATTTCCAAAAAAAGCAATTAACAAATTCGAAAACCTAATTTTTAGCCCATAACCGCCACTCCACAACATGAGCGCCTTCTGCTTCAAGAAACCACTTAAGTGTTAACAATACTACACTCAAAAGCTAAGCGCAGGTAGCCAACGGATTGGGATACAAGTAATAAAAGCTATATTCGTTGAGCATCTATTTAAGCTATGTGAAGTGAAAATGACACAGGTAATAATCATATTGGATTTAGACGGAGTATTGATAACCACTCCACCATGGAAACCTGATGAGATCGATTCAGATGGCTATTCGGCATTCAACAAATCTTGTGTAGAAAATCTTAATTCACTTTTGAAACTCATTGATGGAAAAATTTGGTTGAGCTCTACAAGAAGAACTGTTAAAACACTTTCTGAGTTTAACGAAATTTTTAAGCACCGTAAAATCTCTAATCAGATAGAAGGATTTTTGCCAGAATTTGAAAATTGCCATTCAAGAATGGATGAAGTCTTAAAATTTCTAAGCATTACTAATCATGATAATTATTTAATCTTGGATGATGACAAATCACTTAATGATCTTGACTCCAAAATAAAACAAAGATTAATTCTAACTGAACTGATGAGGGGATTTGGTGCAGAGGAACTCCAAAATGCTATTAGCCTGATTAATAATTTACCATGAAGGACTTAAACAAAACAGAAGTAAAAGTACAATTGCTAAACCTTTTGGCCGTTGGAGCATTTTTATGGTATCTAATGAAAGCCATCTCGTCAATGACTTTTACGTCTTTTAAGTCATTTGGAATAATTGCTGGCATAGAACCAAACTTTTTGTGTTGGACCAATCAGACACTTACAATATTGATCATTTGCGTATCATTATTTGTTATTCTCAAGAAGGTATGGAAGAAGGTGATTGATGAAACCATATCAACAAAAAAGTTCTTGATTAGTTTAGGCATCGCCATTTTACTTGTGCAAATTCTTCAATTTTTTCTCGGCTTCTATGTTTCTGACATTCTAATTACACATTATGAAGTAGCCGTCTTATCATACCAAGACGTCGTCAATGAAATAGACAGGTCTCGATTAATCAACCTAAGTTTTAGTCTAGGAGAGACCATATTGTTGCTGCTAATATTCATTAAATGGAAGTAGATCGTTTCATAGTCATACTGGTATTGCTCTTTAATTCAGTCTATAATTCTTTCAGCCAAACTGAAGATGACTCAATACGTTTAGTTGTTCTCAATAATGACAAAATTGGAGAAGAATATAAGTTTGGTGAATGGAAGGAAACAGGCGATACGGAAACCCAACTAATCTACATGGGTGAAATCAAGGCTTTAAAAAGCACCTATAAAATAATGACATCTTGCTGGATTTGGGGTTTATCGCAAAGAGTAACAAGCAGAATACTTGTGTTTAATGAATTCGACGAACTTATTGGTAACTACTATGTTTACTTAACTGATTTGCCTGAGAAAATTGAGAATAACAAACTGGTGTTTTTGCACTCAAAAAGTAAAGAGTGTGATAAGACCATGATTACTAGACTGTCTTTTGACAATGGTATACCAAATGAATTCTTCCTCGAATGTAAAGACGGTAGTGGTGAATTATATACATTCGATAAAGAATGACAACAACACTACACATAGTTCTATTTCTTTTAAGCTTGATTTGTCAAAACAGCTTTGGACAAAGTAATAATGAATGTAGCTCTTGGACAAAAGGTATTAGAATAATTACCAATCTCAATGAGAAGGGAATTTTTGGAAAAAAATTGAAAAAGATTATTTTAATAGAGAAGGTGTTATAATTAAGGCTGAGTTTGTTTATGGCTCACTGTTTGTGAAAATTGATACATTCATTTATGATATCAAAACTGGATAAATGATTCTACAGTTCAAATCTAAGATCATCGCGATAATAGAATTGATTACTTAATAGAGCACTATCAGGGATGCAAGCAGATAAAAACTGAGCTCGTCGATATCAATAAGGATATTTGAATTTTGATCCCCAGGGAAATTGGCACCTTAAAAAGGTTTATCACATTAAAGGTGAACAAAGAACTTTGGTCAACACTCATCGATAGAAAATAGAAATGTTCTAAATGCTTCTAACCTCAAGTAAAACAGACAATTTCTACTTCAAGAGATCACTTATATTTTAATAAATCTAGACTCAAAAGCTTAATCGCTTTTTCATATCTTGGAAAAAACAACTTTTTACCAATTTTGAATTATTGGTCGAAGGAGCCGCAATGAATCAACTATTTTCTATCTTTAAATAGTAAATCCGTATCCAATGAAAATTATTCTATTTTTTCTGATTGCCTTTGGTGCAAACTCTGCCTTAGCGCAGAACCATAAAGCTCTAAAAGACTACAAGCCAACAGCAGAGTTCGACAACGTTCATGTTCTCAAAATTTCGGAAGACCATCATCAAAGTAGTTTCATTATTTGGGTAAAAGACAGTGTTCCTGAACATTATCATGCGGACCACACCGAAAACATTATTGTGCTCTCGGGAAAAGCAACTATGACCATTGATGGAAAGGAAATCACAATCAACAAAGGCGATTACCTCAACCTTCCCGAAGGAACGAAACACGCAGTTATCGAAGTTATGGGGCACAACCCATTAAAAGTACTTTCAATTCAAACTCCTTTATTTGATGGGAAAGATCGTACCTTCACAAAACCATAACATCCAAAACAACCTCAACCATGAAAATAACACTACTCCTCTCAATCCTTTTTATTGGCATGAACTCCTTTGGTCAAACGATAATTTGGGGCCCGGAAATAACTGTTTCGGATGGGTCGACGTATGGCAATTCAAGACCTCGTGCAGCAGTTGTTCAAGGAGATGTTCCTGTGGTTATTTACGGAAATACAACTGGCAATGAAAATTTATTTATTTCTAGATGGAATGGTACTGGTTTTGACACTCCTAACTCAATACTCCCTGTTGGAGAATCTTCTTACATTTCAGTATGGACGGGCGCAGATATTTCATCACATGGAGACACTGTAATTGCTGTTTTTAAATTGCAACCACTCGAAACAGGAAATGTTTACTCGGTTCGCTCAACTGATGGGGGACTAACTTTCTCAGATACAATTCGTGTTAATAGTTATGACGCTGGAGTTGCTTGGATGCCTTCAATGGAGATGGATCCAAATGGAAATCCCGTTGTAACTTGTATGATTCACAATGCAGGATGGACAGATCCGAGGTATGCAATGATCAATTCTACCGACGGTGGCTTGACTTACAATAGCGAAGTGGAAATTGCTGGAAGTGTTCCAGGTGAAGCATGTGATTGCTGCCCAGCCGAAATTGCTATTAGTGGACAAAATCAACTGTTATTATTCAGAAATAATGAGTTTAATATAAGAGACATATTTGGTGTTTTATCTACTGATGGTGGCGCGACATTTCCTTCTTATACAAATGTTGATAATACAAATTGGAGCATTACAGGATGTCCTTCAACCGGTGCAGATGCGATCTTCATGGGTGACAAACTTATTACTACCTGGGCAAGCGCTGGAGATGGTCCCTATCGTGTCTATGTAAGTTCGTCTTCAATTACATCAGGTCTTACTTACGAAACTAGAGAAATGGTCACAGCACCAATTCCTATTCAGGGATCTCAAAATTATCCAACAATTTCTGGGGAAAATGATACGATTGTTATGGCTTGGAGAGAAATGGATAATTTGAATAATGATATCTTCTACTCCGTTTCAATTCCTGGTGCTGATCCCTTAGATGCTTTAACCAATTTCAAATACAAAGCAAACTTAACAACAACCGGAACTCAAACAAATCCTGAAATTATATATAAGAACGGGATCGTCCACTTATTTTTTCAGGACAATTCAACGGGCAACCTACTCTATCGCCGAGGAACTATTGATCTAAATTTGGGGTTAACTGAAAACTTGGCTTCCATTGGAGTTTATCCGAACCCGTCTTCCAACGGTGTTTTCTATATTCAAAACGATCTGAATACAGAATTGATTTCCGTAAAAAATTCCATTGGACAATCTATCGGCTTTAATATTGAAGAATCGAATGATGGACTGCTACTGAAGCTTATGACAACTGCGAAGGGTGTTTATTTTCTATCTTATTTCACTAAAGATGGGATTCAGAAAACGACAACATTACTTGTAAACGAATAGTACTGAATGAAACAAGATTTGATTTTACTCCATGGAGCGTTAGGTTCAAAATTGCAGCTTGATCCTCTAAAATCTAAATTGGAAAACGATTTTAACATCCACTCTTTTAATTTCGAAGGGCACGGTGATCGCTCAACAGAGGGTGGTCTAAGTATCGATTGTTTTTCTAAAAACCTGAAGGAATTTATCGCTACAAACGGATTGACGAAACCGAACATCTTTGGCTATAGTATGGGTGGATACGTTGCGCTTTACCTGGAAGCCAATCAACCTGAATCACTTGGAAAAATAATGACCTTGGGTACAAAATTCAAATGGAATCCGGAAGGTGCTACGAAAGAAGTTCGAATGTTAAATCCATCGATTATTGAAGAAAAAGTCCCGCGTTTCGCCGAGCATTTATATAAGATTCATGCACCGAATGATTGGAAATCAAACATGCTTAAAACGGCTGATATGATGTCGGCGATGGGAGAAAATCCACCGCTTAACCAAGCGCTTTACTCCAAAGTAAAATCTGAAGTTCTTTTAACGCTCGGCGAAAAAGATCAAATGGTTTCTCGGGAAGAAACGGAATCCGTATTAGGACAATTACCAAACGCAAAGCTGCTTCTCTTTCCCGATTTCGAGCATCCCATTGAGAAGGTGAATCTTGACCAACTTGCGACTGGAATCACAAAATTCTTTGCTATCGATTAATGTTTCCAACCACTTTACCGCATTAGAAGTGTTTGTTCAAATCCTGTTCATATCAGGAATCCAATTTGTGAACAACTATTTGATTAGTTTTTAATCATTATTTGATTAATATTTAATAGTTTTACCGCTCAACCTCAGAATAATTTCATTTTTTAATGTACTTAAACGCGCACACTTACTATAGTTTGCGGTATGGGGTTGTATCGCCTGAAATTTTGTTAGAACTAGCAAAAGAAAAGGATTGCTCAACAATAGCAATTACAGATATCAACACCACTTCCGCCTGTCTCGAATGTATTCGTGAAGCTTCTCGCTTTGGAATAAAACCAATCTTAGGTGTTGATTTTAGAAACGGCGTTCAGCAACAATTTGTTCTTATTGCAAAAAACAATCAAGGATTTAAAAACATAAATTACTACCTCACAGAAATCTTGCACGATAAACTCGAAGTCCCCTATCAAGCGCCGGTATTGAACGACGTATTTGTCATTTATCCATTCAATAAAAAGAGAGGACGAACATTAAAAACGAATGAATACATTGGAATAACCCCAGAAGATATTCCGTACGTTCGCTTGAAAAATATCGACACGTCCAAAGCTGTAATTCTACAAACCGCGACGTTTCGAAACAAGAAGGATTTTAATGCGCACCGCTTGCTTCGCGCTATCGACAAAAATGTTTTACTGAGCAAACTTTCAGATACAGAACAAGGAAGGCCGGAACATCAGATGTTACCCGTAAAAGAGCTTCATATCATCTATGAAGAGTTTCCTGAAGTGATTGCGAATACAGAAGGCGTTTTAGATCAATGCACAATTGACTTTGATTTCTCTCAAGAGGCCGAGCATCAGAATCAGAAAACGTACTTGGGAAGTGATGAAAAAGATATTGAATTCCTCGAACGGCTTTGCCAAGAAGGTTTGTTTTACCGTTATCCAAAAGTGAATCAGGAAGTCTATGATCGAATTGACAAAGAACTAGGACTGATCAAAAAAATGAATTTCGTTTCCTATTTTTTAATGAATTGGGACATCGTTAAATACGCACGATCACAAGGTTATTTTTACGTCGGGCGAGGAAGTGGCGCGAATAGTATCGTCGCTTATTTATTGCGAATCACGGATGTTGATCCCATTGAATTGGATTTGTATTTCGAGCGATTCATCAATCTGTACCGTAAAAACCCACCTGATTTTGACATTGATTTTTCGTGGAAAGACCGCGATGACGTTACGCGGTATATTTTCGAACGCTTTGACAATGTGGCGCTCGTTGCGACGTATAACACTTTTAAAGACCGCGGCGTCGTTCGCGAATTGGGAAAAGTATTCGGCTTACCAAAAGAAGAAATTGACCTCCTTTCAAAAGGCGGCCGTCCGCAAAACCACCTGGCTGAATTGGTCTTAAAATACGGCCATTACATTCATGGTTTCCCGGGGAATTTAAGTGTGCATTCCTGTGGGATTATCATTTCTGAAAAACCAATTCAATCATTTACAGCAACGTTTATGCCTCCAAAAGGATATCCAACGATTCAATTTGATATGCATATTGCCGAAGATGTCGGACTTCACAAATTCGACATTTTAAGTCAGCGCGGTTTAAGTAAAATCAAAGACACGCTTGATATTATTAAAGTGAACAGGCCAAACGACCCAAAGGTTGATATTCACAACATGGCGCTTTTGAAACAAGATGCTCGGGTTCGGGAATTGTTAATGGCCGCGAAACCCATTGGCTGTTTTTACGTCGAATCGCCAGCCATGCGAATGTTACTTACAAAACTTCAGGTAGATAACTATCTCGGGCTTGTCGCGGCGAGTTCAGTCATTCGCCCTGGAGTGGCAAAATCGGGAATGATGCAGGAATACATTCTCCGTTATCGAAACCCAGAACGGCGGAAAGATGCACATCCAATTTTATTGGGCTTGATGCCTGAAACGTACGGTGTGATGGTCTACCAAGAAGATGTTATTAAAGTGGCGCATTACTTTGCTGGATTAACACTTGGCGAAGCAGACAAAATGCGCCGTGGAATGTCGGGAAAATTCAGATCTAGAGAAGAATTTCAAGCGGTAAAACTGCAGTTCTTTTCCAATTGCGAAGAAAAGGGGCATTCCCTTAAATTGACCTCAGAAATTTGGCGGCAGACGGAAAGCTTTGCTGGATACGCTTTTGCAAAAGGACATTCGGCTTCTTATGCGGTTGAAAGTTATCAATGTTTGTACCTCAAAGCGTATTATCCACTTGAGTTTATGGTCGCTACAATTAACAACTACGGCGGGTTTTACAGCACAGAATTGTACGTTTTAGAAACGAAATTGTTTGGGGGAACTGTTCATCCTCCTTGCTTAAACAACAGCGATCTACTTACGACATTAAAGGGAAATGAAATCTATTTGGGTTTTCATTTACTGCGATCATTTGACGTTAAGTTAGCCCGGAAAATTACCGCTCAACGAGAAGAAAACGGAGCGTACCTCGACTTCAATGATTTCATTGATCGAGTCCGTATTTCCTTGGAACAGGTCACAACGTTAATTCGCATTGACGCCTTTCGATTTACGGGAAAAGACAAGCGGGCGTTACTCTGGGAAGCGCATTTCAAAATAAGCAAAACGATAAAAAAGGATGCATCGGATATTGACTTGTTTCGGGTTCGACCAAAAACATTTAGCGTTCCAGAACTCGAAAACACATGGCAAGAAGATGCTTTCGATCAAATTGAATTGTTGGGATTTCCCTTGCACAGCGCTTTTCGATTAATGCTGCGAGAAGAGGACTTTCTGGCTGTTCCAGCGAACGAATTATTAAATCACAAAGACAAAAAAGTATGGATCAAAGGGTATTTAATCACCGCAAAAAAAACAGTTACATCGAATGGAGACATTATGTATTTTGGAACATTCTTAGATGTAAATGGACATTGGCTGGACACTGTTCACTTTCCACAAATAGCACACCGGTTTCCGTTTAGGGGAAAAGGAATTTATCAAGTTTATGGCACTGTCATTATCGAATATGAATGTGTTTCAATAGAAGTAGAATTTATGAAGAAAATGGGCGTGATTGAAGACCCGAGGTATGCTGAGGCACGGAAACAGGAGGTTAGAAGAAAAAGTGATAGCTTTTAGCTTCGCTGCTACTTCGTGGTGAAGACCGAACGGTAGTGAAGGGTATTAGGGGGTAGGGGTTATGGGTTAGGGATTAGGGATTAGGGATTAGGGATTAGATATTATGATACAACAAAAAACGAATATGATTCTAAAATCCAATATCCAAAAGAGAGTGCAACGAACGATCTAAAAACTGAAGCCGATCTAACATCTAAATTCCAACATCCAAAAGTGAGCTTGCGACCGAAAACGTAAAACGATTACGAACATAAAACCGAATTTTGACCTTCCAACCGCCAAGCGGAAAACTATCGAAGAGTTTAACCATCTTATCAACAGAACCACGGATCAATGAAATCAATAATGCATATGGACCTGGACACATTTTTCGTGTCATGCGAACGTTTAATCGACAGTAGATTAAACGGGCGACCAGTATTGATCGGTGGAACCTCGGATCGCGGGGTGGTAGCATCGTGTAGTTATGAAGCGAGGCGGTTTGGGATACACTCGGCAATGCCTATGCGTATGGCAAAGCAACTTTGTCCGGAAGCTGTAATTTTAAGAGGAAATTCGGGCACATACACCAAGTTTTCGAAGCTCGTGACTGATATTATTAAAGAAGAAGTTCCGTTATATGAAAAAGCATCGATTGACGAATTCTATATAGATCTAACGGGAATGGATCGCTTCTTTGGATGTCAGAAACTAGCTTCGGAGCTTCGTACAAAGATTATTCGCGAAAGTGGATTGCCAATTTCATTGGGGCTATCGATGAACAAAACGGTTTCAAAAATTGCCACAGGAGAGGCCAAACCAAACAATGAGATTAGTATTATTTCCGGAACGGAAAAGCTCTTTTTAGCGCCTTTGTCTGTGAAGAAGATTCCGATGGTAGGCGATAAAACCTATCGTGCTTTGTGCGACTTAGGCGTAAAACGTATCGAGACGATTCAAGAAATGCCAATTGAATTGATGGAAAATGTGTTTGGGAAAAACGGAATTGCAATCTGGAAAAAAGCAAACGGAATTGACAATTCTCCCGTTATTCCTTACCAGGAACGCAAATCAATTTCGACAGAGCGCACGTTTGATAAAGACACTATTGATGTTAAAAAACTCGAGGGAATTATGACGGCGATGGCTGAAAACCTTGTCTTTCAATTGCGAAGGGGAAACAAACTGACAGCGTGCATAACAGTAAAAATTCGCTATTCGGATTTCCAAACGTATACGCTTCAAAAGAAAATTCCATACAGCGCTTCGGACCATACCATTATTCCAATGGTTTTAGAACTCTATCGGAAACTATACAGCCGCCGCGTATTGGTTCGCTTGATCGGTGTTCGCTTTAGTCATTTAGTCGAAGGAGCGCATCAAATTAGCCTTTTCGAAGACCCAACTATTCTTGACTTGTATAAAGCGATGGATCATATTCGAAACCGGTATGGAGATCGGGCGATTATGCGTGCTTCGGGCATGAATGCAAAAAGTATTAGTCGGTGGAATCCGTTTAATGGTGAGCCGCCGCCACTTTTAGCGAATAGGAGGGTTTAGAGGGTAGGGGGTTAGAGGTTAGAGGTTAGAGGGTTAGAGGTTAGAGGTTAGAGGTTAGAGGTTAGAAATTTATGAAAAAGAGTCAAATTCAAGCTATTCTTCTCTGTAAACCTTAACTATATCCATTGCGCTTAACATTCCAACAACATTTCCGTCTTCCATGACAACGAGGTGGTGCACATCATTTTTAGACATTATTCTAGCGGCATCTTTTACACGGTTATTTTTTAAAACAATGTGTACCCGATCTGTCATTATATCTTGAACGGTCTAGCTTTCATCATGACATTTAACCACATCACTCGCAGAAACGATTCCTGCTATTGCTCCACCTTCTTCCAAGACAGGAAATGCTCCCGGCCCTTTTCGAGTAAACATGTCTTTAAGGTATTCAATCTTTACATTACGCCGCGTAATCATTACGGGGGCACTCATTAAATCTTCAACTCTCATGGTGTACTATTTAGGGTTCACCATAAAAT
>JBLHVW010000072.1:0-17521 GCA_047628775.1 Salibacteraceae bacterium
AACCCATAGGACATTGTAAGCAAGAAGCTTACCAGGATTAAGTTAAGTTTTCGTAACATAAGTACAGTTTATTTTTATAAAACTAAGTTGCTCTAGTAAAGCGCGTAAATATAGAAAAAAAGGAGCTCAATAGCTATTTGTTAAAATTATTTAAAAGCCCATTCTTTTAACTCCTGTTAACAAATGTAGGAAGTAAATTCATTTCAAAATTGCCTTTTGACATGCAAATTCAAAACAATTATACATGTCTAATGATATTCATGTATTTTTCGTTCTTTTGTAAACATCTCATTCAATGGACTTCAAAACAGAAACGATACAAAGAAACGCAACGGAAATTTTTCTACTCACGTATGAAGATTTCGATCCTGCACACTATTTTGAGAACCTTACTTCGATTGAAATAGAGCGGTACCGCACCTTCAAAAACATAAAAAGAAAGAGAGAATTTGTCGCGACACGCATTTTAAGACATGAAAATATTGGATTTGAACATATTCATTACGATTCGAATGGCGCTCCTTATATAAAGGACGAGGGGTTTATTTCAATTAGCCATTCGGCAAATACCGTTGGATTAGCAATTAACAAGGATCATAGCGTTGGCTTGGATTTAGAGTTCCCAAGAAAAAACATTATTAAAATAAAATCGAAATTTTTATCCGAACTTGAAATGGAATTGTTTGATTGTATGAATGAAGATGTTGTGACTCAGTTATGGTCAGCCAAAGAAGCCTTATATAAACTGGCTGGCAGAAAAGAGATTTTATTTATTGAAGAACTTATCCTCTCAAAGACTGCCGATGGATTATTAAAAGGTACCATTATCAATCCAGATCATGAACTTTATGTGAAATTGGATATATTTGAATTCAATGGAATGTTTATCACAATAAATACAGAAGCGGTTGAACGAAGCAAGTAATATATTGAACAGAATATCTTCGAAGAAAGGTCAAATTGCAATTTTGATCGATCCTGAAAAATGCGCTGACACCTCTAAACTTTCAGAACTCTTGAAAAAGGCACATTTTGCCAATGTGAATTATTTGTTCGTTGGAGGAAGCACAGTTTCCAGAGAAGAATTTATCAACTGTGTTGATTTCATAAAGGAAAACTCTAAAATCCCATTGGTGATCTTTCCCGGTGCGTCTCACCAAATATCTAACAAAGCAGATGCCCTACTCTACTTAAGTCTTATATCAGGTCGGAATCCAGATTTTTTAATTGGACATCATATCTTATCAGCTCGCGAGGTTTATGACATGAACATTGAGGTTCTGCCTACGGGATATATATTAATTGAAGGCGGAACGAATTCTTCAGTAGCTTATGTGAGTCAAACGACACCAATACCCGGAGACAAAATGAGTATTATACTTAACACTGCGAAGGCTGGAATACTTCAAGGGAAGAAACTGCTTTATTTTGATGCAGGAAGTGGTGCAAAGTTTCACGTTCCTATTGAAGTAATCGAAGAAATAAACAAACTCAACACTCCGATGATCGTTGGTGGTGGGATTCGAACTTTGTTGCAAATCCAACAAATTCACGCAGCAGGAGCAAATATTGCTGTGATTGGAAATAAGATTGAGGAGGACATCAACTTTCTATTGGATATAAAATCTTATATTGAAAAAGTAAATGGGTAAGAGAGAAAAAAATATGTCAATTATAAGGTCAATTGCAGGCGCTGCTTTTGGCGTTTCATTTTTAATGGCAATTTTTCTGTTCACTGATCTTGGAAGAGGATTTATCTCGGTTCTAACGGCCAAATACATTTTTATTGGTTCTGGAGCTGTTGGCTTTTTTCTTAACCTTCTTGCTTTTCAAACTGGAAAACACCATCCCGTTTACAATTTTATCTATTGGTCTGGGTCAATAATTCTATTTATCGGATTGGTATTCACACTAATGAGATGGCCCTATGCTTTTTATATGGTAATAGGCGGTGCTATCATATTGGGCTTCTCATTTCTTCTTCCTTCTCAATTATCGGATGTTAGACCCAAAGATCCTGACCTGCTGGATGATTAAACCTATTCAAAGCTTGCTTTTAACGACATATCCAAACTTTCGAAACTGTGCGTTAATGCTCCAACAGAGATAAAATCAACCCCCGTTTCTGCATACGATCTAATTGTGTCTTCAGTTATCCCGCCTGACGCCTCTGTTTCTATAGAGCTGGGAATTAAGGACAATACTTCAACAATTTCTTGCGGTGTAAAATTGTCTAGCATTATTCTATCTACTTTTCCAACAGAAAGCACTTCCTCCAACTCTTCTCGATTTCGAACCTCAATTTCAATTTTCAGTTCTTTTCCAGTTTCTTTTAAATAATCATTTGCTCTAGTTATTGCTTGGGCAACTCCGCCGGCGTAATCAATATGGTTGTCTTTCAACATTATCATATCGTAAAGCGCGAATCTATGATTATACGCTCCGCCAATTCTCACTGCCCATTTCTCCATGCAGCGTATTCCCGGAGTTGTCTTTCTTGTGTCGAGTAATTTGGCGTTTGTTCCCTCAATTAAATCAACAATCTTACTTGTCTTCGTAGCAATGCCACTCATCCGTTGCATAAAATTGAGAACCAATCGTTCGGTACTTAAAATAGATCTCGATTTCCCTGAAATTTCAAAAGCAATATCGCCAACTTTTACTTTTTGGCCATCGCGAATGTAGCTCGTGATTTCCAAAGAAGAGTCGTAGGTTTTAAAAATGCGTTCGGCCAATTCCACCCCAGCTATAACTCCTTCCTGCTTTACAATAAGATTGGCTGTCCCTATTGCATTTTCAGGAACACAAGAAAGTGAAGAGTGGTCACCATCGCCAATATCTTCATTTAGTGCGTTTTTTATTATCTGATCTATCATAAATCAAAAATAACGCGAAATCAATAAGAAAAATGAATTTTTGAAAGGTTATTTTTCAATGGCTAGACTTTCAATCTTGAAATTACCATTAATTTTTTTGAAATGAACAGTAACTCTAAACTCGGAACTGCCACTTGTGTAGGTTCCAATTGCGAATGATCCTTCGCTCGACCCCTTTCCTTTGTGAATGTAGCTGAACGATTTTGCTGGATATTTTGTAAAAAACTTCTTTAGAACTAAGGTCGCTTGAGATTTACTGTAAACCCCTTCTGTTCCATCCACGTTTATCAAGATTTTTTCCTTCCCCATGGAAACCAAACCTTCTGCATTCTCAGAGTTAAAAGCACTTTCAACCGATCCAAATGGCACGTCCATTGCACCTGACGAAAGCATTACGAAAGTAACTAAAGAGTAAATTAATCCCATGGTAATCTTTATTTTTATACTACTCAAACTTACAAAATATATGCCGATATTTTTCTTTCTCGAATTACTAATTATTGAATTAAATTGGGATTGATTAAATTCGCCAAATGAGAATAAAAGTCATCTGTATTGGCAAGACGGGAAAGTCATTTTTACTTGACGGCGAAAACGAATATCTAAAGCGCCTTAAACACTACTATCCTGTTGAAAAAATTGAGTTGGCTGACGTTAAAAATGCACGGAAATTAACTCAGGATCAAGTTAAAGTTGAAGAAGGAAAACAGCTTCTTTCTAAATTATCGGGAGGCGAGCAAGTTTACTTGTTGGACGAAAAAGGAAAAACGTTCAGCTCCGTTGGGTTCTCTTCATTTATTCAAAAAAGATTCAATCAGGGCGGTAAATCTCTCGTGTTCATTATTGGAGGGGCATATGGATTCTCAGATGAAGTTTACGCAAAGGCAGATGGTAAGATTAGCCTATCTGAAATGACATTTTCCCATCAAATGATTCGAATGCTTTTCTTTGAGCAAGTCTACCGTGCTTTAACAATTCTCAAAGGTGAACCTTATCATCATCAATAATCAAGAGAATTTATTGTAAATTCGACAAACGAACGACTTAATTGACGGAATCAAAATACTTCTTGGCCACCGATATTTTCCCTACCTTTTTATGGTTGGTAATTATCATTGTTGTTGGTTACGGCATTCGAAATTCAAAAATTAACACGCCTCACTTCAAGTACTTCATGCCCAATTTATACATGAAGATTGGTTCGAGTATGACTTTCGCATTGTTCTATGTTTTTTATTACGGAGGAGGTGACACCACTGCATATTACGACGGATCGGTTGCATTGAACAATCTGTTTTTCAAGTCACCTGAGTTATTTTTCGAGAACTTAACAACAACTCCGGACATTAGCAATTGGGGAAGGTATTTTGACGCAACAACAGGTTATCCTCCCAGTTGGATTTACAAAGAACCCGAAGGTTTTTTTGTAAGTAAAATTATTTCCATTTTGACATTTTTCACCCTTAAAAGTTACTTGGCATCTACGCTCGTAATTTCAGCTTTCGCCGCCATGGCTTCTTGGAAACTTTTTCTACTCATTAGGCACTACAATTTTTGCAACGAAAAGTACTTGGCACTCGGTATTATGTTCCTTCCGTCTGTGAATTTCTGGTGTTCGGGAATATCCAAGGATACAATTGTTCTAATTTCGACCATGCTTGCTGTTTACCATGGCTTCAAAATTGTTTCGTTAACGATGAAAAGCAAATTCAAAAACTGGATCTTTTTTGCATTTAATTTACTTTTGATTTATCATATTAGAGATTTTATCTTTCTGTCAATTGCGGTTCCATTTGCACTCGCAATTAGTGCCCGTTTTGTGAAAGTTTATGGAGGAGGAGATTATGCCGTTATCATTGTGCGGACATTTATATTTGTGGGTGGATTAGCTCTCATTGGAGGTTCTGTAATATCCAAGTCGGAAGAAGATTTTCTGGAATCTAATTCGCTCGTACAGCAAGCTTCTGTTGTTCAAAACGACTTCTCCAATAACGATACTTATGGTGACAAAAAATATGACCTAGGTGAAATAACTTTCACACCTATTGGATTACTTAAAGTGATGCCTCTGGCTCTCGCGACTGGAATTTACAGGCCGTTCATTTGGGAATCCCTAAGCCCCACTTTGATCTTGAACGGCCTAGAAAGCATCATGTTCCTTTATTTCACCTACTTATTTATTAGGCGAAAACCATTTAAAAAACTTAAGAAAATTAGAGGACACGAATTCCTCGTTTTCGCATTGTTTTTCGTGTTTATTATTGCATTTATGACTGGATTGACCTCTGGATTGTACGGAGTACTTGTTCGATTAAGAGCCATTCTACTTCCATTTTTGTTCGTCTTACTAACATTTGAAGTAGATAAAGAACCGGAACCAGATGAACTTGAATATGAAAGCGAAGTACTACTTAATGACTGAGCTAAAACTTGAAGTCCAATGATCAAAAATCTATTAAAGGATAGTTTTATTTATGGCGTTTCAAAGTATCTCAGTGCTTTTGCTGCTATATTTTTAATGCCCATTTACACGAGGGAATTAAGCAAAGCTGACTATGGCGTTATGGATTTATTCAATTCATGGAACAGTCTTTTGATCATGATTCTTCCATTGGGGTTAATTACCAGTATTTTTCGCTTTTATCATGATTTTAAAAAGGATCCAACGGAACGAAAAAATCATCTGGGAACTATTTTTATTGCAATAATTGCCCTCTCACTCATTTATTTAATTATTTCGATATCTTTCAAGGATCAATTTGTAAATCTGATTCAACACAATCAAAGTGAGGAAATTTATTATCATTCCATTTTCATTGTAATTGGAGGAACATTACTGACCTATTTTCTTACTATAGCCCAATCCAAATATGAAAAATATAAGTATTTAATACTCTCCCTCGTTAATTTATCTCTATTAATTTCATTGGGATTCATATTTGTACATACATTAGAAATGCACGCCGTTGGTTTTTTCAGGGCATCAACAATTGCGCTTGGTTCGAGCCTTATACTTGCAATTATTTTTTATCGGTCCGACATTGTTTTAATATTCAAACTGAAGTTATTAAAAAGGCTCCTCAAATACTCAGTACATATTTTGTCGGTAGGACTATTATTTGGCGCTACAAACCTGATTGATCGATATTTATTAATGCAATATTCAGGTCTTGAAGATGTTGGTATCTATTCCGTAGGTGTTCGTATAAGTAGCATTTTAGGCTTAGGCATAAGCTCCTTTGCAATCGCTTGGTTTCCCAGGGCAATGCAGATTAAAGATGATGTTGAATTAAGAGATCGAACGTACAGCAAAGTCCATAATCTTTATATGGTACTTGCGTTTTTTGGTGTGATTGCATTGACACTTATGCGTTCTGAAATAATAGCAATTATTGCTCCTCAATATCAGGGATCATACAATATAATTTCGATCTTGTGTTTGTCTTTGGTTGTGAATGGGGCGATCTATTTTTATACGCTAGCACTTCACATCAAGTCAAAAACTAAATACCTAACTTTTGCTGCAATTATTTCAATTATGGTAAATATCATTGTGAGCATCTTTTTACTTGGTTTAATGGGGATTGATGGCGTTGCATGGGGAACTTTGGCTGGCGGAATTGTCTGGGTATTAATTCAATATTATATAAGCAACAGATTCATTCGGATTAAATTCAATCATTTATACCCTATTGTTGGCCTAATAGGCTTTACCCTTGTATTTATTCTTTCTAATTTGATCGACAATTTAGATCTTAGTTTGTTCATCACGATCCCAATTAAAAGTGTTATACTTTTTGTACTTTTGATTCTCATTATTAGAAGACTGAACAATAAGTATGACATCAGAAAACTGCTCTCTTCTTGATTTTTGTTCAATAAATACCAACCTCTACCGAAAAGCATGAATGAAATAAAAATTGAAAAGGTTCCGTGTTCATTTTGCGGTTCTTCTGAAAATAAAATTTATGATTCTGAAAACGAATGGAAAATTGTAAAATGTACTAAATGTAAATTCATTTACACCAATCCTCAGCCCACAATGGAGACGCTTCCACAATTTTACGAGGAAGAGTACTTTAAGGACAAAAGACATTTTGATTCGTTTTATAATAAAGATGGTAGTAAAAAAACAACTATAAATAATTACGTAAATAGAATTCAGGACATTGAAAATCATTCAACCAAGCGAGGTCGACTGCTTGAAATCGGATGTGCCAGAGGTGAGTTTTTAACGGAAATGAAGAAACGTGGTTGGGATGCTCTTGGTGTTGAGATTTCTGAAGACGCTGGAAAAATTGCTAATGATAATGGGATCGAAACATTCGTAGGAGTTTTTGCTGATTACGAGCCGCCTCTGAAGCTTGATGCCATTTGTATGTATCAAACTTTGGAACACGTTCCAGATCCTAAAGAAATTATTGTCAAAGCATTTAATGACCTTAACCCTGGCGGAATCTTTGTTGTTGAAGTTCCAAATATTGAATGCTTCGAGCAAAAATTCAGTAAAACTAGAAAACATTTATCTTACGATTTACCGAGGCACTTGAGCCATTTTTCTCCTAATTTTTTGAAAGCTGAATTTGCAAAAGCTGGATTCAGTGAAGTACATATTGATATGTTTCCACCTAAATCGCTTGTTAAGCTCATCAATAAAGTTCAACAGCGAAAGAACAATAAGGGAGTGGTTCAAAACTCTAGTGCACAAGAGGAGAAAGAAACAACAAAAAAATACTCTTTATTAAGAAAACCGAACACTAAAAAGAGTCAAATTATTAGGGCAATTTCTAAACTATTCCCCGGTTGGAGATTTACGATCACAGGAATCAAATAATCAATAAAAATGGGCCCTTTTAGTATCGAAAATGCATTCATCGTTGAAGCAATTAATGCAATGCCGAAATGGCACTCATCGGAATTGCGCGTTGAAAGAATCTCTAAATCAAATATTAATGATGCGCTATGGTTCAATAATGAAGAAACACTAAAAGAATTTGAGCGTTTTATAGAAATTGGTCACATCGGATACTATTGCTACCTCAATGAAGTTTGTATATTTAGAACCTGGATATTTACTGATTCTAATCAATGTTTTGTTGGTCAAAACTTCATTTATAAGCTCAAACCTTTAGAATATTTCTCTGCATGGAGTGAGACAGCTTCTGATTACAGAGGTAAAGGGGCTTTTTCATTTACCCTGAACCATATTCTTAACGAGTTGAACGAAAATCATATTTCAGCATTTATTGATAGTAAAAATATAGGATCTATTAAAGGGACGAAAAAAGTAGGATTCGTAATAACTCAAAAATATTTCTTATTCCGATTGTATAGACTTCGTATTCAAGTTCGTTATTACCACCATTCAAAAAATAAATTTAACCTTAGCCTAAGAAGTGTTATTCATTAATGACTATGAATAAATTTAAAACCATAATATTCATACTTCGATTTTACTTTTTATATACAATTGTAAGAATTGCAACTTTATATTTCAAATACTTTAAAAAGAAAAAAAAAGCAAAGAAAAACACTGTACTATTCTTGGAAGTATTTACCATTGACGGTGCAGGGTATAATTATCGAGTAAAAAAGTGGATGGATCTATTGTCTCTAAACAGTTTTAAGCTAGAAGCATTCGTTTTAATAAAGGACAGTAATGATTTTTTCGAATTAACTGCTGATAAAAACTTACCAAACTTTGTAGTAAAATCCGGCTATAAACGTTTCTTTCAAATTTTAAAAACTCGTAATTACGAAACTGTCATTGTTCGTCGAAGCATTGTACTTTACAACGATTACGGAAATTTATTTATGGAGAAATTATTATTCTCAATTCATCCAAATATTATTCTTGATTTCGACGATGACATTGCTACCAATCGCAATTCTCAAGCCAATAGTCGAAGTCGATTTGAAAAACTAATGCTAGACAATGCCAATCATTTTAATGAAAGTCTCAAGTATTATTCTCGATTCATTGTTGGCTCCGATTATCTTAAAACTCTTGTTAAAGAGCGATTCTCAGAGGTAAAGAATGAACAAATCTGCGTTATTCCTACTTGTGTCGATTACGATCAATATCCTCCAAAGAAGTACACCTCGAATATTAATACTGTGAAATTTGGTTGGATAGGTGGAAATCAAAATCTCGACCTGTTGAAAAAAATAATTCCTGCATTAAATGAAGTCTCAAAATCGCATTCAGTCGAGTTGGTTGTAATTGCCGGTGTAGATGATTACGATTTCGGGGCTATATTTCCTGTCACCTTTCACAGATACGATTTAAGTACTGAAATTGACCATCTAAAAACATTCGATGTTGGGTTAATGCCACTCAACGATGCCCCTGTGAGTAGAGGTAAATGCGGATTTAAACTCATCCAATATATGGGACTTGGAATTCCTTCAATTGCCAGCGCTATTACTGTCAATAATGAAATCATTGATGATGGTATTAATGGTTGGCTGGTTTATGATGAAACCAAATGGCTCGAAAAACTAGAGGAAGTCATTACAAGGACGGCGGATTTTAATACATTTGGAGAAAGAGCGAAACTCAAAATAGACTCAAAATATTCATTTGAAGCGAATTTGCAAGAGTATTTAAGTTTTTTATCAATTAAAGTCAAATGATTGTTACAGAACTAGATGAACATTCAATATCAGACTACGAAAAATTGTGGTCTACTTCTCACAATGCCACTTTATTTACGGATTACAAATGGTTGTCGATTGTGGTTCATCCAGATCAACATTGCCGTTATTATGGGATTTACGAAGACAACAACTTGGTAGCTGCCTTTCCACTTGTTCAAATAAAAAGCAGATTACTTGTTATTTATTCTTTGCCCTATTTAACACCCTATATGGGGTGTTTCACTAATGATAACTACATGGGAGCTAATCTTAGTGCTATTTCTGATGTTTATTTTGCTTTCATTGCCAAATTGAAAGCTGACAATTTCACAATGGCATTCGCTCCGAACAATGATGATACCATATTTCCAATCAAAAATAAATATTCGATAAATCAAAGACACACCTACACTATTGATTTGAAAGATCAAATTGAAGTTATCCTTAAAAATTTCAAAACTGATAAAAAGCGAAATATTAAAGCTGCCGTAAAAGAAGGTCTAACTGTTTCTTTCGATAAAAACCCGGAAACAATGGGGATGCTTATTAAGAAAACCTATAGTAGACAGTCTCAAGAGGCTTCTTGGATCAATCAGGCCGTTGCACTTTTAAACAATTACGAAAACTGCTTTCAAGTAACTGTATCTGTCGATGATAAGCCAGCATCTTGTCTTTTCATTGCCTACGCCAACAAAAGATCTTATTATTTATTTGGTGGATACGATGACTCACTGAACAACTTTAATGCCGGACCATTTGCAATGTGGAATGCCATTCAAAAATCCAAAGAACTGGGGATGGAAATATTTGATTTCGAAGGATCTGAAATACCAGCTATTGAAAAATACTTTCAGCGTTTTGGCTCTAAAAAGTGTTTATTCGACTCAATTGAATACAAAAGTATGAAACAAAAACTAGTTAAAATTATACGATGACGTTTCCCGTTGAATCCTTTTTAAAATTATTTGGTGACTTCAATCCTAGCGATGTTTTTAGCACAGAAGAACTGACTAAAATTGCGAACCATCTATCGAGAAAAGAAGAAAGTGAAAGCGGTCTTTCAGATAAATGGGGCAATTGGGATATACAATTCAGCCATGAACCAACTGAAATCCCTCACCTTGATCGATTTATTCTTCAAAAACTAAAAGATAAAGGAATTGAACGAAAAGGTATTTGGCCAAATAATAAAACATTCGCCGTCTGTTTATCGCATGATGTCGACAGAGTTGAATCCTATTCAGCGACCTCTTTTTTAAGGAATTTAACGAAACGGTATCAACACAATTCAAGCGTAACAGGCAAGTTGAAATTGATCCCATCGATTGTTAAAACAGCTGTTAAAAAACGATTGACTTCAAAATCAAGTGATCCATTGTGGCATTATGAAAAATGGATCGAAATTGAAACCAAATATGATGCGAAATCCACTTATTTCTTCTTTGTAAGACCGCAGAAAAGGGATTTGGCTGTATACGATTGTGATTACTCGTTTCAAGATCGAATGATTTTTCAAGGCGAATCAATGAATGTTGCCGCATATATTAAGAAACTCAAAGAATTGGGCTTCGAAATTGGACTTCATGGAAGTTATAACACATTTAATGACCAAGCTCTGTTCAATTCACAAAACAAAAAACTTAAAAAAATTATCCAGTCAGAAATTACGGCCACAAGACAGCACTATTTGCATTTTAACATTCAAAAAACTCCTGTAGTTCATAGTAACAATGGAATTACATGTGATTCTACAATTGGATTTAACAGCGATATAGGATTTCGAGCCGGGACTTCCTTTCCGTTTTATATTCAAGCAGAAAAAGATTATATCTTAGAAATTCCCCTGATTTTGATGGATAGTGCATTGTATTTTAATGACAAGAGAAGTCTTGAAGCAGCCAAAATTGAAATCAATAAAATTATTGATGAAGTTGAACAAGTTGGAGGATGTTTGACTGTTAATTTTCACCCCGACTACCTGAATGACGAACGTTATTTCGGAGCTTATGAGCATTTATTAAAAAGTGTTTCGGCTAGAAATTGTATTTTTATGACAATGAGTAATATCCAAAAATTAATTCAACAGAAATGTGCGGGATAGCAGGAATCTGGAGAACCCAGGATATTAAACGGATTGGCTCGGACTTAAAAAAAATGACCGATTCAATTGTTCATCGAGGTCCTGACGGTGAAGGTCATTGGCTCGATGAGGACGCTGGGATTGGATTTGGACACCGTCGTCTTTCAATTATTGATTTAAGCCAGAACGGACATCAGCCCATGTTTCTCGAAGAACGCTACGTGATTACTTTTAACGGTGAAATCTATAATTATCTTGAAATAAAGGCTGAATTGGAAGCGAAAGGTTATTCATTCAAGTCAAAAAGTGATACTGAAGTTTTACTTGTAGCCTACCACGAATGGGGAGAATCATGTTTGACCAAATTGGATGGAATGTTCTCCTTCGCGCTATTTGATAAAGACAAAAAAGAATTGTTTTGTGCAAGAGATAGGTTTGGTGAAAAACCATTTTTCTATTACAATGATCAAAATACTTTTGCTTTTGGATCTGAGATGAAAGAACTGTTCTCAATTGGGATTCCAAAAGAAGTAGATGAACAAATGCTCTTTTTGTATTTGAATTATGATGTTGTAGAAAACCCACACGATAAAAGTCAAACATTTTATAAAAACATCATTCAGTTGCCAGCTTCGTGTTCAATGAAGATGAATTCAGATCGCATAATCACGATCAAGAAATATTGGCAATTAGATACTAAAGTCACATCATTCCTTTCAGAAAAAGAATCCTCTGAACGGTTTTTAGAATTGTTCGATGAATCCCTACAACGTCGTATGCGCTCAGACGTCCCAACAGGAGCCTCTTTGTCTGGTGGAGTTGATTCTTCATCAATAGTAAGTTCGGTCGCATCAATGTATCCTGATGCAGCATTTAGCACTTTTACTGCTCGGTTTGATGATAAAAATTACGATGAAGGACAACATATTGCAAAGCTCAAAGAAAGATATAACTTAAACACTTTTGATTGTTATCCTTCTTCCGACCAGATTAAAAAGGATCTAGATAAAATATTTTACCATCAAGAAGAACCTTTTGGATCGACTAGTGTTATTGCCCAATGGGAAGTAATGAAACTAGCGCGAAAAAATGATACGATTGTTTTGCTTGATGGTCAAGGTGCGGACGAAACTTTAGGCGGTTATTTCAAATATTTCATTCCATTTTTATCCGAACTCAAATCGAAAAGTGACTACAAAAGTCAATTATTGGCTATTGAAAATCATTTGGATGTTTCTCCGTTTTTGTCTAAAAAAGAAAGTCTTCGAATGAAGTCACCAACAACATTTGACAAGTTCGCAGATCTCTCCAGAAAATTTAGATCTTCTAGTTTGAGCAATGATTTGAACCCAGAATTTATTCATCAATTCAAAAATGAACCCTCCCCTTTTCATCGGGACAACACTTTGAATTCTTTTTTACACAACGACATTTTTAAATACGGTTTGGGGAAACTTCTTCGATTTTCTGATCGAAATTCAATGGCACACAGCGTTGAGGTTCGACTGCCTTATTTATCACACGAACTAGTAGAATTTGCGTTTTCATTAGAATCAAAATATAAAATTTGGGATGGCTGGACAAAACGTATCCTGCGCAAAAGCATGGAGAATAGAGTCCCAAATGACATTCTATATCGAAAGGATAAAAAGGGATTTCAAGCTCCTAAAAGCTGGCTCGAACAAAAGGATTCCCTTGACATAATCGATGCTAGTTTCAAAACATTAAAAGAAAATGGGATTGTAACCGAACAAATAAAATCAAACCATTGGAAATATATAATGGCTGCTAAATTGATGAAGAATGGGTAAATCAATAGCAATGCTTCTCAACAATGGAATATCGAATGATTACAGAGTAATCAAAATGATTCAGACTTTGAGTAAATCGGCTAAAGTTGATTTGTTTTACATTGATGGAAAACCAGAAGATCAATCAATTTTTGACGAGAACGTTGAACTATATAATCTTGAACACATCATAAATTTCAAAACCAAATTGATCCGTCATAGTTTTTTCTGTTACGAATTCAATTTCATGGTAGATGCGGTGATAAAAACAGGCAAGAAATATGATGTTGTTTTCGCTAATGATCTTCCAACCCTATATCCTGCACAAAAAATAGCTCAAACGCTAAAGGCAAATTTGGTTTATGATTCTCACGAAATATTTAATGAGACTTTAAATCAATTCTTCCCTCAAAAGACCTCACCATTGAAAAAAGTAATTTTCAATACCCTACTCAAAATAATGCGAGGACATGGCACGAGAGTGGAGAAAAAAATTCTACCAAAAACAGATTTTTTTATCACAGTAAATCAATCACTTTTGGATTACTTCATGGTCATCACTCCTACTATAAATGGTCGTGTTGTCATGAACTTACCTATGGTTACAACTCAAAAAATATCCGACCCCATTGATTTCAAAGCAAAATACAATTGGAACGATAGGGACGTCATTTTTATTTATCAGGGTTTTTTGAATGAAGGCCGGGGTTTGAAACTATTGACCGACACTTTTCATGAATCGGATTCAAAATGCAAACTTGTCATTATTGGTAGCGGCCCTCTTAATCCTCTACTTCAGTCGATTGTACAGAACAATAATTCGCAGGATCGAATTAAATTTATTCCCCAAGTAAAATTAGCAGAACTCTCTTCGTACACTCGTGGAGCTGACATTGGAATAAATTTATTGGAAGATTTTAATTTGAGTAAAAAACTCGCATCGCCTAATAAACTTTTCGAATACATTCATGCCAACGTTCCTGTTCTCTCCTCAAATACAATTGAAAACAAAAGGGTAATTGATAAATTTGGACTTGGAATATTGATAGAAAACACACCCGCCTCGCTTATCGAAGGCATTTCCGAAATAATTAATCTTTCAGACCAAAAGAGGTTTAGCTCAGACAAGTTTGATAGTGCCAAAAAATTCTATGATTGGGACAATCAAAATCTTAAAATTTTAGAAATCCTCAACTAACTGTGCGATGGTAATGAGATTTTCTCTCGGGTCAATAAGGTGTAAGTGTTATTTCTATTTTTACCTTTAAGCCTTGCAAAAAGTTATCATTATATCTTATTTCTTTCCTCCTTCGAATTTCGTTGGCGGTGAGAGAACAGCATCATGGGCCAAACATCTTGCTGATAATAATATCTATCCGATCATAGTCACGCGGCAATGGAACGACCATCAAAAGGATTTGACAGATTACGTGATTGAAAATGATTTACAAATTGAGAAGTACGATACTTTTGAAGTAATACGACTTCCGTTCAAAAAATCACTTAGAGATCGACTTTCGAAATACGCTTGGTTGAAGCCATTGCAAAAGGCATTGACGTTAAAAGAATTAATCTTTTCGAACTTCTTTATCGGCGCACTTCCATATAGTAATTTCTACGATGAAACGCGAAAACGATTGCAGGAAGACCCCTCAATTAAGGCAGTTATCGCGACTGGAAGACCTTTTCAATCCTTCGCAATTGGACACAAAATAAAAAAGGAATTCGACGTGTTATGGATTCCTGATTATCGAGACGAATGGAACTCCCATCAGAACCTTGGAGATCAAAATTTCATCGAACGATACGTTCAGCGTTTAATGCGTAAAAGTGAGCTAAAATGGACTTCAAACGCGGACTTCTTCTTAACCGTTTCGGACACTTGGGTGGATTCGATTTCTGGATTAATTAAAAAAGAAGGAAAAGCTGTTTACAACGGATATGTTGAATTAAAAGAACTACAGCAAAGCGCCACATTGTCAGAAAGATTAATAATTACATATGCTGGAACGCTTTACCCTACTCAGAACCTCAGCTTGTTTCTAGATGCATGTATCTCCATTTTTTCGAATACCGAATTGGATTTTGAAGTTCGATTCATTGGGGCCAATGTTATTCCTGAAGAAGAATTGAAAATCAAGCGAAAAATAAAAGGGCACGAATCTCATTTTGTTTTTCACGATCGAATGCCTAGAAATGAACTTGATCAATTCATGATTGAGACAGACGTTCTATACCTTACTGGTTTTGAGAAAATCAAAGGTTGGTTCCCCGTAAAACTCTTCGAATATTACGCGACGGGCAGGCCACTTTTGCTCTGTCCATCCGACAATGATGTGATGGAAAACTTCATCCAAAAAACGAATATTGGACACATGGCCAATACAGCTGAGGAATGTGAAAACACTATTGTCCAACTAATCGAACAAAAAGCATCAGGTGAGAATTTAAAATACGACAGGAATTTAGAATACGGCAAAACATTCAGCAGGGAGTTTCAAACTGCGAATTTGGCCAAATACATTCATGAAAAATTGAAGCACTGATCATGAGAAAAACGCTATTCAACATATTTTACTTTTTTGGCCTTCCTACTTTTTTAAGAAGGTCGAAAAAAGATGCGGTAACAATTCTCAATATTCATCGAGTATCGAATGATGAAGATTTCTTCTTTGCGCCAATAACGCCAGAACGATTCGATCAACTTCTGAAGTATTGCTCTAAAAATTATTCGATCGTTTCTCTCAACGAACTGGAAAAACCAACTCCGAAACGGAAGCTAGTATTAAGTTTCGATGATGGCTATGCTGATTTCATGGAACATGCCATTCCAATTTTAGAGAAATATGACTTGCCAAGCAATCACAATTTAGTGAATGATTGCCTCAATGCAAACACTCCGATTTGGACGCAATTGATGAACGATGTTTATAATCATTTGAGAGACAATAATATTTTAGATAGCTCAATCATTGAAAAACACGGAAGCACATTTGAGGAAAGTAATAGCAATTGGATTGCATACTACGCTTCGTTTTTTCAAAGCATGTTAAAACTCAAAAAGAGGGAACGAACGCAAGTTATCGCAAGCCTCGTTGAACTATACAAAATCGAGAACTCTTCGACCATGATGTCATGGGAAGACGCCAAATTGTGTCAAGAGAAATATAAGGTTGAAATCGGAACGCATACATTTTCTCATGACGTCCTTTCGACGCTTTCAGATCGTGAAGATTTCAATTCAGAAATAGGAAAATCAATTGAGGAACTGGAATCCAAATTAGGACGAAAAACAGATACGATGGCTCTTCCGAACGGTCAATTTGATCAGGACTGCATTGATTACTGCAAAACAACATCACTGAAACGTGTTCTATTGGTCAATAATAAATTACAGACAGAAACACAAAATAACGACAACCTTAATTTGATTAACAGAGTCTATTTAATAAATGAACCAATTAAGGAAATGATTCTCAGAACTGAATTGTTCCACGCTAAATTCAGACGTTAAATGAGCGACTATACGATAATTAAACTGTCCAAAGAAAACTTCGATGTTCTCATTCCGCTGATGAAAAATTGCTTCGGACAAGATGTTAACATCAACTATTTTCAATGGAAATACATCGATAATCCAACAGGCGAATTCGTCGGATTTATTGCAACCTCAGATTCAAATGAAGTCGCGGCGTACTATGGAGCAATTCCAGAATTGTACAGCATCGACGGAGTAGAAACTATAATCTATCAATCTTGCGATACAATGACGCATTCAGATCATCGACGTAAGGGCCTTTTCAATAAATTAGCAACGCATTGTTATGATTACTTGAAAGAAGCAGGAGAACTCTTCGTAATTGGTTTTGGAGGCGCTCAATCCACCCCAGGCTTTATAAAAATGGGATGGTCGGACTTGTTTACGATCCGCTATTACTTCTATCCCAAGTTGTTTTCGAAGTTTTCGTCAAAATCAAATGAAAACGAATTCCAAACCTTGAATAATTTCGATTCCATTCAATCCGCGATACTTTCAAGTAATAACACAACAAAAATTCATTCTCATAAATCGTTGGAGATATTTAAATGGAGATTGTCAAATCCAAAATTTGAATACAAAGTTATTACCCTGAAAG
>JBLHVW010000073.1:0-17503 GCA_047628775.1 Salibacteraceae bacterium
CATCAACACCATCAATTGGCAACAAAGGAATCAATACAGAATTGTCAGGATTGTTGTACAATAGATCCAATCTAAATCCTTCTTGATCTACTTGATAAGCTCCGATTGAATAAACATTCTTCATCATTAAATCCCAAATCTTAGTATTTGGGTTCATGATTGTCGCTTTCAATAATTTTAGGATTAAGGCATCTTGACCAGAAACTCCATCTGTAGAGAATTCCCCGATTTGATATGTTTCACCTCGATACGTATACTCGTATGCCACCGCTAAAACTTCATCATTGTTTAATGGAAGGTTCAATGAGATGAATCCCATTTGAGCACTGTAGCTAAATTCTTGCTCTGTTAATTTTCGTGCATTTTCCACTTTCTCATAGTGAACACTTTGCTGAAAAGGTCCTGGTGTAATAGCTTGGCTATTCAACGATGAAACAGCTCCAACAAAACCTCTAATTTGAGGATTCGACGATGCCCATGAATAAAGTCCATTTGCCTCATTGTCTGGAATGTCTGATGCAGCGTATGATCCTGGCGCACCTTGAACATTTGTAGGTAAAGCTTCTCCCAAATCAGAGAATCCAATGATATTTCTTGTGTTCTCCGTATTGTTTGTTCTGTTGGTCAACCAAACTTCCATCCTTGTGATATTGATGGTTGTGTTTGGAATGGGCAACGTTGACATTGATTCGTTATAATGATCTCTGTGATACATATTGACGAAATAGTGGCGGTTGGCTTCGTAGTTGTCTGCTCCTAATTCAAACTCTTGAACTTGAGCTTTACCACTGATATTAATTTCTTGTCGTTTTCCTTTGGATGATGCCGCAATTAAATCAACCGTTGTTTTTCCAAATTTCAATTGAGTTGTTGCACCAAATAAAGTCTGTGAACTTGGAATTAAAGACGTCGGCAAGTCAAACGTAACATTACCCAATGCAATCTTTTGCATGATTTGATCCTCATTCCCAACGTATTCAAGTTTTTGTTGATTGTCAAAATCGAAAGCCGCTTGAGTGTTGTAGCTCGTTCCAATTTTAAGTTTTGTCCCAATCTGTCCAACAAGATTCATTTGAATTTGTTGTTGGAAGTCGAAACGTGTAATTCTTCTTTGTTTAACAGGAAGGATTGGATTGTCGTATCTCGAAGAGTTGACACCAAATGAAAGTTCTACACTTCCTTGGGGTCGAATTGTAATTTGATCTGATCCGAAAAAGTTTTCGAATAGTTTCCCGGGAACTTTAATTGGAAATTCGATCGGTTGATTTTGTGCCGTGTTATCATCAATTTTACTCTTCCAATTCTCTCGAAGTGATTTTTGACGCTCGTACTCGATATACTCTTCAAAGGTCATCATTGAAGGGTTTCTGTAATTCAAATCGTTGACACCAATTGATTCTTTAAAGACATACGTTCCGGTAATTGGATCATATACAATGGTTTGCTGAATCGAGGTTGGATCTCCTAAATCGAAACTCTGTGGTTGAGTTTGCGTCGGATCGTACGTTGGCGTTATGGGGTAGATCAAAGTATCTTGTCCTATAACATTCCCCATGCAAATTATGCACAATAACGCAGTAAGCCTAATATGTAGATGTTTAGTATTCAACTTTATAGTATTTTCAAAGCCTCCTTGATTAATTGTTCGACTGATTCTTCGCCCGTGCTCACTTTATCAATCGCTTTCTCGGCGGATTTTTTATCAAACCCTAAGGAAACCAATGCTGTTAACGCGTCAAAATGGTTCGTATTGTTCGCAGTGAAGATATTTTCAGTTGAAAAGGCCATTTTTAACATTTTCCCCCTCAAATCAACGATAACTCGCTCCGCTGTTTTTGCACCTATTCCCTTGACGCTCTGTATTGTTTTAACATCATCCGTTTGAATTGCATTAGCAATTTCCTCTGGAACCATGGACGACAACATGATCATTGCGGTATTTGGTCCAATTCCTGAAACAGAAATAAGATGGTTAAACATCTCGCGTTCTACCGGCTCAGCAAATCCGTATAATAATTGTGCATCTTCACGAACAATAAATTTGGTGTAGATTTTTACCGCCTCCGCAGTGCCAAGGGCACTGTAGGTGTTCAATGAAATTTTGACCTCATATCCAACTCCTCCGCAGTCAATAACTAATGACGTCGGATTCTTTTCAATAAGCTTACCATTCAATTGTCCTATCATCCTTATTTATTTTGTGCGTCTACAACAGCAACCTTTACCATATTAATAATCTCTCTAACCGAAGAACCCATTTGAAGTACGTGAATTGATTTTTTCAAACCAACAAGTACAGGTCCAATTGCATCACCTTCAGTCATTTCTTGTAAAAGCTTGTAAGCAATGTTACCCGCAGAAAGATTTGGGAAAATTAATGTATTTACTTTTTTATTCGCCAAATCTGAGAAAGAAAATTTTTCATTCATCAATGCATTGTTCAAAGCAAAATTGGCTTGTAACTCACCATCGACCACCAAGTTGGGGTCATTTTCTTTAATTAACTTAACCGCTTTCGCCATTTTACTTGGATCATCCCCTGGCGAAGAACCAAAATTAGAATAGCTCAATAAAGCAACTCTTGGTGTTACTTTGAACTTACGGATCGTCTTTGCAACATTTGATGTAATTTCAGCAATGTCCTCCGCTGTTGGGTTTTTATTAATCGTAGTATCGGCTAAGAATAAAGGTCCACGCTTCGTATCAAGAATATACATTCCCGCAACTTTGCTCATGTCCTTTTGTAATCCTACAATTTGCAATGCAGGTCGAACTACATCACGATAATTTCTTGTAGTACCAGTAATCATTGCGTCAGCATCACCCAACTCTACCATCATGGCACCAAAGTGATTTCGTTCCCGCATGATCTGAACGGCTTCAAACTCTGTAACGCCTTTTCGTTTTCGTTTCTCAAAAAAGGCCTTTCCAAATACCGTTCTTCGTTCCTTTTCCTCATCAGACTTAGGATCGATGATTGTTATATCTTGAATTTCAATAGCATACTCTTCGATTAGCGCTTCAATTATACCTCTATTCCCAAGAAGAATTGGCATTGCTACACCTTCTTCCCAAGCCGTTTGAGCCGCTTTAAGTATTTTAATGTTATCCGCTTCAACAAAAACAACTCGTTTTGGAGAGCGCTGTGCTTTTTCAGTAATATTTCGAAGTAATTTATTGTCCAACCCAAGACGGTTTTTTAATGTCATCTCGTACTCATCCCAGTCTTCAATGGGTTGTTTTGCAACACCCGAGTCCATTGCTGCCCTCGCAACTGCCGGAGCAACGTAATAAATCAACCGCGGATCCAGTGGTTTTGGAATGAATTGTTCACGACCAAAAGAAATGTTCTTTTCACCATAAGCTTCAATAACCTCCTCGGGAATTGTTTCCTTAGCAAGTGCAGCAATAGCCTTAACTGCCGCCAATTTCATTTCTTCATTAATCGTCGTTGCTCTAACATCTAGTGCTCCACGGAAAATAAATGGGAAACCAAGAACATTATTCACTTGGTTTGGGTGGTCAGACCTTCCTGTCGCCATTATAATATCCTTTCGAACTGAAGTGGCCTCATTATAACCAATCTCCGGTTCCGGATTGGCCAAAGCGAAAACGATAGGATCTTTTGCCATTCCAGCAATCATTTCTTTATTAACAATCCCACCTCTTGACAATCCAAGAAATACATCTGCCTTTTTGAACGCTGCTGCGAAAGCAATATCCTTTTTATGCATGGCAAAAACGCTTTTATTCGAATCCAGATCTGTTCTTCCCTGATGGATAAGACCTTTAGAGTCAAACATAAAGATGTTCTCTTTCTTAGCTCCCAATTTCCAATATAAAGTTGCGCAAGAAAGAGCAGAAGCTCCAGCTCCAGACACAACGATTTTTACTTTTTCAATTTTTTTCTTGGCCAATTCAAGTGCATTCAACAATGCTGCTGACGAAATGATAGCAGTTCCGTGCTGATCATCATGCATTACTGGAATGTCCAATTCTTCCTTTAGGCGTCTTTCAATTTCAAATGCCTCAGGAGCTTTAATATCTTCCAAGTTAATTCCACCAAAAGTAGGCGCCATTGCCTTTACCGTCTGAACGAATAAATCAGGATCTGCTGCGTCCAATTCAATATCGAATACATCGATATCTGCAAAAATCTTAAATAACAGCCCCTTTCCTTCCATTACTGGCTTAGAAGCCTCTGGTCCGATATTACCCAACCCTAAAACAGCTGTTCCGTTTGAAATTACTGCAACCAGGTTTCCTTTACTTGTGTATTTATAGACATCTTCCTTGTTCTCTGCAATTTTCAAGCAGGGCTCTGCCACACCAGGTGAATATGCCAGCGACAAGTCTCTAGGTGATGAATATGGTTTTGTTGGAACAACCTCAATTTTTCCTGGCTTGCCAGATGAGTGATAATCCAATGCATCTTGTTTTCTGATTTTTGCCATGTACGGTATTTTGAAGCCAGCAAAGGTAAGAAAAAGCGTGAGCATACGACCGAAGGGAAAGTGATAGTTACATACATCAACTATATACTATATATATTATGGGCTTCGATTGTAGCATTGAAGTGGCAGTACTAATCGATTGATCTCTGCATAAGATTAGACTTTGAAAGGCTAATAAATGTAACTTTTGTTAGTTTTCTTAAAAAACGTCATTTTTAGGATTACAATAGTTGCTTAAATTCCCTCTGTATGCTTTTTATAATCCGATAAAAAGTAAGAAATTGCGTTATTCAAAATCAAAAATTAGAACTATGAAAAACATTACTAAGATTTTGTTCGCAGGCGCTTTAGCTATCCCTACCTTAGGAACAGCACAAGTGAACGTGAATACTACTCCAGAAAATAGAAATGCTGTTGTCGAGGAGTGGACAGGAATTTACTGTCAGTACTGCCCCACAGGGCACATTGCGGTCCAAGAAGCAATTACTAACAACCCAGGTGACGTTGTTGGTATTAACATTCACGAAGGTTCATATGCTGATCCAAATGGCTCAGATCCAGATTTCAGAACAGCAGATGGTGATATAATGGCTGCGCCATTCAACATATCTGGTTACCCTTCTTCTACCTTAAATAGAAGAACTATCAGTGGAGCTCAAACTTACCACCCAGCAGGATCTAACGATGCTGATAAAGTGCCAACTATTATTGCTGAAATGTCAGAAGTTAACATGCACATTACTGCAACAGTTAACGTTATGACTAGAGTATTAGATGTTAACGTTGAGTATTATTATACAGCAAATGCTCCAAACGGAACAAACTATTTGTATGCTGGTATGCTTCAAAACAACGTAGAGGGACCTCAAACTGGTGGAGCAACTTATAACGCAGGAGCTATTTTACCAAATGGTAACTACAACCACATGCACATGTTCCGTGGTTACTTGAGCGGTGTTTGGGGAGATGCTATTAGCACTACAACAATGGGGGCAACTCAAATTGTTTCTTATCAACAAACACTTCCAATGGATTTAATTGGAGTTGATCTTGATATTTCTAACCTTGAGATTTTCGCTTTCATTAATGATGGAAATCAATCTGCCGGTGACATTTTAACTGGTGTTTCGATTTACGCAACATTAACTGGATTCCCTGCATCTGATGAAGTTATTTTCGAATCAGCTAACTTGGATGATATTTATGCTTGTGACGTAGGAGCGCAAACTGTTAACCCAACTGCGAACATTAGAAACTGGGGGTCTAACGTTTTGACATCTGCAACTATTACTTATGATGTTAATGGAGGTACTCCAGTAGTAATGAATTGGACAGGTTCAATTGCTCCAGGTGTTGCTGAAGACGTTACATTGGATCCAATAACTTTCACTCCGAATGCTGGATCGAATACAATGAATGTTTCAATTGCAGAACCAAATGGTGTTGCCGACATCACAACTGATAACAGTGGTTCAAGTTTGTTTAACGCAAGTACTACATCTACTTTATCATCTGATTATACTGTTACAGTTAACTTGACTACAGACCGTTACGCTACTGAAACAACATGGGAATTGACAAATAGCCAGGGAACTGTAATAGCTTCTGCTGGACCATGGGCAAACCTTGCTGCGAACGGTACTACAGTTCAACCTCCTGTTGATGCTAACATTTCAGCTAACGAATGTTACACATTTACAATCTATGATTCTTACGGTGACGGAATTGATTCTGGATATGGAGTTGGTAGTTTCTCTGTAGAAGATCAATCAGGAAATGTATTGACTTCTGGTGGTAACTTTACTACAAATGATTTTGGATTGTTCAAAGCGATTTCAGATGCTTCAATTAACGAAGTAATCTTCGAAGAAGTTTCTATCTTCCCTAACCCTGCATCTGAAGTACTTAACGTTAACTTCTCTACAGAAGCTACTGATTTCGTAGTTTCAATCTTGGATTTACAAGGTAGAGTTATAGCTTCTCAAACAGGATCTAAAAATGTTACTTTCCCAGTTGCTGATTTAGCAAGTGGATCTTACTTAGTTACTATTTCAACTGAAAACGGTGTTCACACTGAAAACGTTGTTATCAAGTAATAAAACAAATTTGGCTTAGCCAAAATTGAAAATATGAAGCCCTCTCGATTTGATCGAGAGGGCTTTTTTTGTATACTTACTTTATGAAAACTTTAGTCGTTTTTTCTGGTGCAGGTATGAGTGCAGAAAGTGGTATTCAAACCTTTCGCGATTCCGATGGACTGTGGGAAAATTATAATATCGAAGACGTTGCAACTCCAGATGCTTGGAGAAAAAATCCTGATCTCGTAACGGAATTCTACAATCAACGCCGCAAATCAATTATTGAGGCACAACCCAATTCGGCCCATATTGGCCTCGCTTCTTTGGAAGAAATTGTTGACGTAATAATAATTACTCAAAACATTGATGATCTGCACGAACGATCAGGCAGCACCAATGTGCATCATTTGCATGGAAACATTCGGTACGCAAAATCCAGCGGGCCTGATCAAGAGTCAGAATATTATGAAGTCAAGGGTTGGGAATTAAAAGCGACCGATCTTAGCCCAAGTGGATATCGATTGCGCCCGCATGTTGTTTGGTTTGGAGAGGCCGTTCCTGCTTATGATGAGGCAATAGAGTTTCTATTTAAAGCAGACCTATTGGTGGTAATTGGAACCTCTTTACAAGTTCAACCCGCAGCTGGATTGATTCATTTTGCAGAAAACGCCTCACATCGTTATATAATAGATCCTAAGGCAAATGAATTGAATGTACCTAATGGTTTCACAAAAATCAATATGAACGCATCAGACTGCGTTAATCATATCAAAACGATACTCCAAGAAATTTTAGATTAGAGAACCTTACTTTTCCTTTACATAATTCTCAATTGCTCCTGTCATTGACGGCGCGTTAGGCTGAGGTGCGTGCAGGTCCAGTCTCAAGTTATTTTTTACAATTGCATTAGCAGTCGTAGGACCGAAAGCTGCAATTATGGTATTATTTTGCTTAAAGTCTGGGAAATTTTTCAAAAGAGATTCAATTCCTCCTGGGCTGTAGAAAACAAGCATATCATAATACACATTTTCTAAGTCCGATAAATCCGATGCGACAGTTCTATATAAAACTGCTTTTGTAAAGTTTAAATCGTTTGATTCTAATGTAGCAGGAATGTTATCACGAAGTATGTCTGTACAGGGGAGCAAAAAATTTTCCTTTTTATGCTTTTTCAAAACATCTACTAAATCGACGATCGTTTGTTTGCCAAAAAATATTTTCCGTTTTCTGTAGGCAACGTATTTTTGAAGATAATAAGCAACAGCTTCAGAAATACAAAAGTACTTCATACTATCCGGCACTGAGAAGCGCATCTCTTCAGAAATTCTAAAAAAATGATCCACCGCAGTTTTAGAAGTAAGAATTACAGCGGTGTGCTCCACTAAGTCTATCTTTTGCGTTCTAAACTCTTGAGCATCGATACCGTCAACATGAATGAATGATCTGAAATCAATCTTCAAGTCGTACTTCTCAGCCAAGTCGAAATATGGGGATTTCTTCCCTTCCGGTTTGGGTTGAGAAACTAATATTGTCTTGATTGCCAATGTTTCAAATAATTAATTCAACAAAAATGCTATCCTATAAAATCCTGCATTACGAAGTAATATACGACGAACAATGGTAGAATTTCAAGAGTGCAAAAATACAAAATTATATAATACCATGAAACTCCTTGTCCATAAACAACTAGAACACTCTTAATTATGCGGATAAAACTCTCGATTGCAAATGTCCAAATAACCACCTGAACAAGGATTTCTTGGTAATTAGGGTTAAGTACCCACACCAGCCCACAAATAAAATAAGCCAGTCCAATTGATTGCGCACCCAAAACTTTCATAATCATTGGAGCCTTTAGCACTTCAGATTCTCCTGTTAGCCAGCCTGTAGCGAGAATGCTAATTAATGCACCAACAAATAAAGCGAATGGTGTTGCTGCGGCGATCATAAATTGATCCGTTTTCCAGACACGAGTACCTTCTAAACACAAATAAACAATTAACCCTGTTGAAATTAAATAATTCAACAAAAGCAAGATCGATCCCCTTTTATTCATTGGAAACGTTTCACGAATGTGAGTTCTTACCGAGCCAACTTTTATCATTCCAACAGATAAAGAAGCATAAATGTTAGGCCGGGCCAGTCTTGCAAAAGCAATCAACAGAAAGGAGGTAAACAACACGATACCAACTTCATACGAAAACCAAGGCTCTCTTGAGCTCAATTCGCTTGGAACAGACAAGGATATTGAAGAAAAAAGAAGGTTCGCAGATATGGTCATTTATCTTGAATAATTAGTTTACAAAGTTACCTTTTGATTTTGAGATTATTTTAACAAAGACAAAAAATATGGTTAATTTTAGACTTTATTAAAAGTAACTCTATGAGAACTGATTTATATACACATCCTGACTACTTTAACATGGACGATTTATTGTCCGAAGAACACAAGCTTGTTCGCGACGCGGCACGTGCTTGGGTTAAAAAGGAAGTATCTCCTATAATTGATGAACACTACGAGAAAGCAACATTTCCAATGCACCTTTTAAAAGGACTGGGAGAAATTGGTGCATTTGGACCTTATATTCCTGAAGAATACGGCGGACCTGGGTTAGATCAAATTTCCTATGGGTTAATCATGCAAGAATTGGAAAGATGTGATTCTGGACTTCGCTCAACGGCATCTGTACAGAGTTCATTAGTGATGTATCCAATTTGGAAATACGGATCTGAAGAACAAAAACAAAAATACCTTCCAAAATTGGCATCCGGTGAAATGATCGGTTGTTTTGGATTAACGGAACCAGATCATGGTTCTAATCCAAGTGGAATGCTTACCAACATTAAAGATGCTGGTGACCACTATATATTAAACGGTGCTAAAATGTGGATTTCAAATGCACCTTTCGCTGATATCGCTGTCGTTTGGGCGAAAAATGAGGAAGGAAGAATTTACGGATTGGTTGTTGAAAGAGGAATGGAAGGTTTTTCTACTCCTGAAATGCACGGAAAATTATCGCTTAGAGCTTCGGCAACTGGAGAGTTGATTTTTACTGATGTGAAAATTCCAAAAGAAAATATTTTACCTGGAAGGTCAGGTTTAGGCGCGCCACTTAGCTGCCTTGATTCTGCTCGTTTTGGTATCGCATGGGGTGCTCTTGGAAGTGCAATGGATTGTTACGATCAAGCACTTCGATATTCAAAAGAAAGAACTCAATTTGGCGTTCCAATCGGTGGGTTCCAATTAATTCAGAAGAAATTAGCTGAGATGATTACTGAAATCACCAAAGCGCAATTATTGACTTTACGTCTTGGACAATTGAGAAATGAAGGCAAAGCAACCTCAGCTCAAATTTCAATGGCAAAGAGAAACAATGTTGAAATCGCGCTTAATATTGCACGTGAGGCGAGACAAATTCACGGAGCAATGGGTATAACGAGCGAATATTCAATCATGCGACACATGGCCAACTTGGAATCTGTAGTCACTTATGAGGGAACTCATGATATTCACTTGTTGATTACAGGGATGGATATTACTGGAATTCCTGCTTTCACAAGAGAGATGCCGGATTTGAGTACTATGAAATAAGAGAATGCTTCGCTTTCGATAGGGGATTGAAATGACCTGTCAAAAGCGATATTAGATATAAAGGAAGTCAATTTGGCTTCCTTTTTTTATGCGTCAATGTTCAGGTTTACCTGAGGTACAGCTTCGCGGTATGCCTTGCTCTACAAAATTGAATTTTGGAGTAGTAAAACACAAGTTTACCCTATAGGTCAACCAACAACATATCCTAAATCAGGATATATTATAGTGTCTTCGTGTCCTTGTCGCTAAAAATAATTTCAGTAAACACCTGTACTTGAGGGGCTTTAGGTTTGAGGGGGCAACACCTCTAATAATCTTGGGGTTATGCCTTAATTTTACAGAATTCAAACCAACTATCACTTATCATGAGGCGCTACTCAATTCTACTACTCGCTTTCTTATCAATTTATTCCGCTCATGCTCAGGACAATTCTGGCTCTTGGAAGGTTGAAAATTCACGAAGCAAATCCTTCATTGAAAACTTAGGTCAATACGATCAGCAGGCAAACGAAACGATTGGAGCGATTAAATATGCTGCCGATTTTGGGGCAACTCGAATTTACTTCGGAGAAAAAGGGATTTCATACAATTTTAGAAAGGTCGACAAAAAGTCGAAGGCGGAGCGCTTGAAGATAATGAGTGAGCCAATCAAGACATTCAAGGACCATAAGCAAAAAGAACGCCTTGCTGGTAAGTTTTTGGTGACGACCGATGAGGTGAATATGAATTGGTTTAAGCCTTCTTCAGATGTTCAAATAATTGCTGGAGGAGAAAATTCAGCGTACCACAGCTATTCGTATTCAACTGGAAATGGCGAAACGAAAAGCATCAATTATGTAAAATCGTATGAAACAATTACCTACAAAAACATTTTTCCTAATATTGATGTCGAATACAAAATGCATCCAGAAATTGGATTGAAGTACGCATTCATTTTAAACCCAGGAGCGCAACTATCAGATTTAAGAATGTTGTTCGATCGTGAATTTACAATTGAAAATAGCGAGGTTCATTTGCCAACACTGTTCGGTGATATTATTGACCACGCCCCTATCACTTTCTACCAAGACAATGAAGCGGAAATTATCGAATCGGCCTACGCTTATTCGAAAGGAGGATTGACATTCGAACTGGAGCAATACGATGCGACTCGAGCTCTTGTTATTGACCCTTGGGTTCAAACTCCAGATTTCAATTCACCAGAAACGTGGGATTGTATTTGGGAGCTTGACTACGACAATAGTGGAAACGTTTACGTCATTGGTGGAATAATGCCGATGCAATTAAAGAAATACAATTCTACAGGTGTTCTTCAATGGACGCATGACACGCCTTACGACACAACAGCTTGGCTCGGAACAATGGCAACAGATAACGTTGGAAACACTTACGTGACGAATGGAACGAGTTATGAAATTCAGAAAGTAGATGCCGCTGGAAATGTAGTTTGGAACAATACAAATCCATCAGGAGGACAGATCAGTACAGAGTTTTGGAACATCTCGTTTAATTGTGATCAAACCAGATTGCTGGTTGGTGGAACGGGTGGAAACCTTGATATTCACGGTCGGATTTATGACATCGATATGAACACAGGCGACATCAACAGTTCTGTAATGGTTACCCAACCTGGAAATCTTTTTGCAATTCCTCCACAACTTCAGGAAGTTCGCGCAATGGCAGCCGCTCCAAACGGTAAATATTATTTCCTGACGCTGGATACAGTGGGATATATAAGCGACAATCTTACACTTTGTCCAGGTGGATCGACGTCTATGTTATTGGATGATCATGGGATCGGCTGGGGATATAAAAGTGAAAAATGGAGGTTAAACAATACTGGAATTAAAGCCATACGAGCAGATGCGAACTTCGTATACGTCAATCGTGGTGATCAATTGCAAAAACGATCTCTTGTAGATTTTTCAATCGTGGGAACGGTATCGATTCCTGGTGGACAATTAGAATCGGTTTTCCTAGGTGGAAATGTTTCGCACAACGCCGGGATAGATGTTGACGATTGTGGGAACATCTATGTCGGTTCAAAAACAGGAGTTTACAAGTTTGACAATACTTTAAGTCAACTTGCTTTTTATCCAACAGCGTTTAACGTTTATGATGTCCGAGTAAGCACAGCAGGTGATGTTGTTGCATGCGGTGGAAATGGAACAGCATCGAATAATGTTCGATCCGGTGGTGTGCAATCTTTTGCTGCTTCAGCTTGTGTTCCAATTGCATTTACGTGCTGCGATGCAACTGTTTGTTTGCCTCAAAATATTTGTCAACAAGACACCCCGATACCCTTAACGCCTTCAACAGGAGGTGGAACTTGGAGCGGTGGCCCATATATCAGTGCAAGCGGAATCTTTGACCCTGCAATTGCAGGACCCGGAACGCATACCGTTACTTATACTTTGCCTTGTGGTTCGGAAACAATAACACTTACCATCGATCCTTGCACAACAATCGACATTTGTGAAGAAGTGAATGGAGATCTAACCGCTTCGAATGGAGATGGAAACTACACATGGTTTACAGGAGTAATTACACCCGTGAGTGCACCGATTAGCTCTGAACAAGACTGTATCGACTGTGCCGCTGCGACTCCTGGATATCTTTTCGGATTCTATACAGGATGTGATTTATCGAATTGTACCTACAACGATACTGTTTGGACACAATACGAAACTGGTATTACAACAGGAGCGCCATCGATTTATCCTATTCAAATCGTTGATGGAAATGGAGTTACGACAACAATAAATAACGCAGGAGAACTTGTCGCTTGCGCAGCAAATCCTTGCAGCGGTATTTCAATCGCCATGAATATCGACTCGCAATCAGACGCAGTTTGTAACGGCGGAGCAGATGGCGCTGCAACAGTTAGTGCAAGCGGAGGAGCAATTCCTTATGCTTATGTATGGACGCCAGGAAGTTTGACAGGGCCCGTTCAAACAACACTTACCGCAGGAACCTACAATGTTGCCATTCAAGATTTAAACGGATGTCTCGGATCTGGAGTTGTGATTATTGGAGAGCCTACTGCGGTGTTTGCAGACATTACAGGTTCAACGCCAGCAGCATGTGGAGCATCGGATGGAACGGCAACAGCATCTGGAACTGGAGGAGGCGGAACGTACTCTTATTCATGGCTTCCGCTTGGAGGGACGAACGCTTTAGCCACTGGATTGCCCCCCGACACCTATACCGTAACAGTTTCAGATCAATTCGGATGTTCGGATGACACAACCGTTATCATAACATCTACGAACGGGCCAACAGTCGCTTTTGATAATTCAACAGACGTAAACTGTTTTGGTGGGAACGACGGAACAGCAACGGTTTCATCTTCTGGAGGAACACCAACGTACACGTATTTATGGATGCCCGGTTCTTTAACTGGAGCAAATCAATCTGCGTTAACAGCTGATTCATACACCATAACAGTAACCGACTTTTCTGGATGTACGGATGTAATTACAATTGATATCACAGAGCCATTGGAATTAACCATTGACACAACAAACACGATCGCCGCAGCCTGTGGTGCAAGTGACGGTGGAGGAACTGTTGTTGGAGCAGGTGGAACAGGAACATTGAGTTATTCATGGAGTCCTGTTGGCGGAACTGGAGCTACAGCAAGTGGTATTCCGGCGGGCGCTTATACCGTAACCGTTACAGACCTGAATCTATGCACAGCGACAATCAACTTTACAATTCCTTCAATTGGAGGACCAACCTTGAGCGTTTTAACAACAACGGATGTTTCGTGCTTTGGACTCGCAGATGGAGAAGGAACGATTGAAGCCTTTGGTGGAACTGCACCTCTCGGATATTCTTGGTCTCCATCAGGAGGAACGGCTGCAACAGCAACAGGATTGGATCCTGAAGTTTACACTGTGACTGTCACAGACGGAGCTGGATGTGTTAGCGCAATAAATCTTACAATCAATACACCTACAGAGATTGTAGTGGTCGAAACAATAACAGAAGAAAACTGTGGACAGTCAGACGGAGCGATAACATTGAACCCTTCTGGTGGGAGTTCAGGTTACACCTATTCATGGACTCCAAATGGCCAAACGACAAGTACAATTAGTGGAATTTCAAACGGATCGTATGGAGTAACCGTAACAGACAGCGATGGGTGTTCTGTATCGGGAAACTACACCGTTCTTCAACTTGGAGGTATTCCAATAATTGCTTCGCCTATTTCTCCTTCAATAACCAGCGGAGAAAGCGTGCAATTGACAGCTACGGGTGGTAGTAGTTACGTTTGGACGCCTGTTTCAGGATTGAACTGTACAACGTGTCCAAACCCGATTGCTAGCCCAACGGTAACCACTTCGTATATCGTGACTGGAACTGACGCAAATGGATGCAGCGGATCTGATACCGTTACTGTATTCGTAACAACAAGTTGCGGTGACATCTATGCTCCAGACATTTTCTCACCAAATGGTGATTTGAACAATGATTACTTGTGTATCTATGGAAACTGTATCGCTGAAATGAAATATTCAGTATTCAACAGGTGGGGACAGTTGGTCTTCGAAACAGAAACAGTTGACGACTGCTGGGACGGAAACTTTAAAGAAAAATCCATGATTAGTGGCGTTTATGCTTACAAGCTTTTCGTGATGCTCCAAGACGGAACGGTCATTGAAGATGCTGGAAATCTAACACTTGTACGATAATCCTTAACGGCTATAAATTATGAAAATGACTTTGAAAAATATAGGGTTGGGATTGGGAGTTGCTTTGTTGACTTCAACAGTTTGGTCGCAAGACATTCACTTCTCAAATACAGAATACTCACCGATGAATTTGAATCCCGGATTAACTGGAGTTCATGCACGAATGCAAGCGAATGTGAATTACAGAACGCAATGGAGAAGTGTCGCGACTCCTTACAACACGATCGCAGCTTCTGTTGAAATGCGCTTCAACGAGCAAAAACGCCAGAAGAAAGGAATCATCGCTGGAGGGTTAAACTTCTACAACGACAAGGTTGGAAATCTTCTTTTATCGACAAACAAGTTCAATTTGTCTATTGCCTACCATCTAATTTTGGATCGAACGAGCACAATTGGAATTGGCCTTTATGGAGGTTTTGGACAGCGAACTTTAGAACCAACGGATGGACATTGGGGAAATCAATACGATGGTACGCAGTACAATTCTACTTTGCCAAGCAATGAGGCTTTTGCTTCGAATCAATTTGGCTTTTTTGATGCTGGAACAGGAATTGTTTACAATTACAAAAGTGCTGGAAGTCGACGTTCAAATGGTGCGGAAAAACTTATTACAGGTGGCTTGGCATTTTACCATGTCAACAACCCAAATTATTCGTTCATCAATAATGAAGATGAAACATTGCCCTTAAGATGGTCTGCTTTTGCCAACGCAACAATCTCTCTTCAAAACAAAAACGGAGCAATTATGCCCGGATTTTATTTCAATAGGCAGAAATCAAATATGGAAATTCTTTACGGAACATACTATCGATTTACATTGGGAGATGGCAATGTTGCAAAGCATTTAGGACTTGGTGTGTTCCATCGATGGGGAGATGCTTTGATTGTGAAATCGTTCTTACAAATTGGAGAATTCACAGGTGGAGTCGCTTATGATTTCAATATTTCATCGCTTTCTGGCGCTTCAAGCGGACGTGGAGGAATGGAAGTATTTATGAGGTATCAATTGGGGCCGAAAGGGTTTTCTCGATCGCAGATTTGATGGTTTGCCCGGTTGCGGGTTGAAATAAGATGCTTTAACTTGTCAACCAATCCTATTTTATTTCACTCATCACAAACGAGCTTTGAACATTGGCAATACTGGGAATGGTTGCCAATTTCTGTCTCAGGAATTTTTCGTAAGCGGACATGTCCAACACTTCAATTAATAAGGCATAATCGTGGTCTCCTGCGATGTGGTAACAGGAACTTACTTCAGGAAATTCAACAACTTGATCTTCGAATTTTTTCAGCAATTTAAGGTTGTGTTCTTTCAAAGAGACTTGACAAAAAACTTGGAGACTTTTCCCGATGGCATTCTTGTCCAATTCAACCGTATAATTTTTAATCACGCCAGATTTTTCCAAGCGCTTAATTCGCTCGTAGGTTGGTGTTAATGTTAATCCAACTTGCGTTGCGATTTCCTTCGTTCCCAATTTTGAGTTTTCGCTCAAGATTTCCAATATCGCTCGATCTATTTTATCCATTCTCTTTGATTTACCATTTCACAAAACCTTGCACCTGTATTTTGGATAATTAAAGATACAATAAACTATTCAAGGTAGATTTTTAGTCATTTCAGACTGTACGTTGATTTAACAATTGATGCATCCGGTAAAGTATTAAATCAGTCTAGTGTCTTACTGGAGAGTGTTATTTTCTGTTTTGAATAAAAATCAAGACTTAAACAGAAAAAATCAACGTTTACATTTAATAAAAAAGAAATATTTTCTTCTGTATTTACTTCAGGCAGTTCTTTATGTATGTTTGATTTGTATGTTCAGTAATAATTAACCTTTTGAATTATGAAGCCTGAGAGTCTAATGATGAGTTATGGATACAAACCTTCGCTTTCTGAAGGAGCTATAAAATGTCCAATTTTCCAAACGTCAACTTTTGTATTTAACAATGCAATGGAAGGCAAACGATTCTTTGAAATCGCATACGGTTTGCGGGAGAAAGATGAAGGAGAAGAGCTCGGCCTGATTTACAGCCGATTGAACAACCCCGATCTTGAAATTTTAGAGAACCGATTGTGCCTTTGGGATGAAGCTGAGCAATGTGCAGTTTTTGAAAGTGGTATGTCCGCAATTTCAACAGTAATGATGGAATTTATGGTGCCAGGCGATTTATTATTATACAGCAGACCTGTATACGGAGGAACGGATCACTTTATCAATCATTTTCTAAAAAAGATGAAGATCAACAGTGTGGGCTTTCTTGCTGGTGATACAAAAGAAGAAATCATTAAACTTATTGAAGATTCAGGGCATGGGGATAAACTAGCAATGATTCACATCGAGACTCCAGCGAACCCAACAAACGCCTTGATCGATATTGAAATGTGTGCAGAGATCAAAAACCACTTCAGTACTAAAGAGAAAGAAGTCCTCCTTTCGGTTGACAATACTTTCATGGGACCAATTTGGCAACATCCACTGAAGCACGGAGCTGATTTGGTTCTGTATTCGGCGACAAAGTACATTGGTGGTCATTCAGATGTAATTGCTGGCGCGTGTTTAGGATCAATCGAATTGATGGGACGCGTAAAGGGGTTGAGAACATTCCTAGGAAACATGGCGGGACCTTGGACGGGCTGGTTGTTGATGAGAAGTTTGGAAACATTGAAAGTTCGCTTGGATC
>JBLHVW010000074.1:0-17406 GCA_047628775.1 Salibacteraceae bacterium
CTGTTGAGCAGTAAGTAATTCTTGTTGAGCATCAATTTGTTTTTGTTGCTCTTCCACTTTCTTGTTCAGCTCTTGAGTTGCCTGAACCAAAGGAACAACGAATTCAGCGTAACGAATTCCATACATTTCAGTTTCTGGATTTTCAGGAACTTTAACACCTGAGAAATCGTAATCTAAAGATTGTGCCAATTTGTGAACATCTTGTGCCACAAATCCAGAGTAAACGTTGTTGTCTTTCTCTCCAGTTGGAACTCCGTTTGCTTCTTTGAAATTATTCATTTTGGCAACATCGAAATTATACGTAACTGGTGATAAACCTAAAATGAAATTTAATCCAGGAACGTTGCTTTCAATATTCTTTTTGAAACGACCATCTGAAGTTGCAGTCCAGTTAACAGCTCCACCAATAGAAGTTGTTGAACTGTTTCCAATTAAAACTTCGTTACTTGCAGTAACAACTGTTCCATATCCAATTGCAATTGAATTGTTTCCAGAAACGTTTGTTCCGTATCCCAACCCAATTGAATTGGCACCACTAATAACACCATCAGCACCAAGAGTAATTGAAGTGTCTCCTGTAACAGAAGTGTTGGATCCTATGGCAATTGAATTATCTCCATCAATTGAAGTTGCATATCCTAAACCTACAGTATACCACTTGTTCAAATATCCTTTAGACCCCATTAATACTGAATAATCAGCTGCTAATTCAGTATTCGTTAAGTAACCCATACTAATTGATTCAACACCGTGTTGATCATTTTCAGTACCAATACCAATAGCATAAGAAGCGTTCGTATACGATCTATATCCAATCGCCGTTGCATCATTCGCGTTTACCATATCATAACCGTCTCCACTCCATTGACCATATGTATCGGTTCCCGTTCCACCAATGAAAATACATCTTGATCTATTTGTGTTTCCAAAATCTGCACCCGCACCGATACCAACATTATCACTTCCTTCTCTATTACTAAATCCACACGAGTTTCCTAAATATGTATTTCGATTTGCGTTCGACGTGCTATTTGTTCTGTTATTGTCTCCTCCGGCCAAGTTGCCAACAAAGGTATTCATATCACCGTGTTCCGTTGCACACCCTGCTCCATGACCTAAAAATGTATTCTGGTAACCCACACCATTATCAATTCCTGCAGAATCACCTACTGCCGTATTCCAAAAACCTGTTGTATTATCATACCCTGCTTCGTCACCGAAGAATGCATTGGCAAAACCAGTAGTATTTGATCTTCCCGCTGTACTTCCAACAAATGTATTGTCACTTGAGGTGGTTGAATTGTATCCAGCATCTTCCCCGATAAATACGTTATCATCACCAGTGATTAGTGCCTGACCGGCTTCTTCACCAATTATTGTATTATCACTGGCGCCTGATATCATGGCCATACCTGCCTCAGTTCCAATTGCAATGTTGTCAGTTCCGTCACAATAACGTCCTGCATCCTTTCCAACAAATGTATTATCTGTACCTGTTACAGCGAACTCTCCCGCTCGAGCACCAATCATGGTATTATCAAACTGGGTCTTATGTGATTTACCTGAGAGGTAACCAACAAACGTGTTATAACTACCAGAAGAAACTGAAGTTCCAGAGCTATCACCATAAAAAGTATTGTAATCTCCAGACGTAATACTAATTCCAGATCCTGTTCCTTGTGATTCGTTCATTACCTGAGCCGAAAGGCTCATAGAAACTAAGATAAATAGGCAAGTGCTTAAAATCGTTTTCATAATTGTTTTGGTTTGATGCCATTGAGTAGCTCTTAACAGCAATAACATGCGGTTTCGAATTAACATTTGTTAATAGAACAAAAATACAATTAAAAATTTAAGTGCAAAAGCTAAATTCTATCGTTGAATTTATTAAAACAACCATGAACAATAAAAAATAAGAGTTAAACAAGAAAAAGTGAGTCCCAAAACTGAACTCCCTTTAACTACCTGACAATCATAGTAATAATGTTCGTTTTTACGTGGTCCACGTAGAGTGATAAATAGTAAACCCCAGGCGCCATTCCATCAGCGAAAATTGTCTTTTCTCTTGTTCCAGAAATAGGACTTAATTTTTGCTTGGACACAATACCTCCCGCTGTATTCAGTACTTCGATATATGCAGATGCGCTTCCTTCTGGAATCGTGTATGTTACTTTTGTAGATGTTGAGAAGGGGTTCGGTATGTTTTGTGATAATTCAGCCAAGGCTTTTTTATCCAAATTCTCCCTTGAATCAATTTCATCTTTGTTGAAACCAAATTCATCTTCCGATTCCACTGAAAGTAAATGTTCAATCGCCGCTAATCGGGCTTCATATTCCTTAAAAATAAGAGACAGATCAACTTTGACGTCGGTGCCATTCTCAATCTCTATTGTTAACTCTTTGCCATTTAATGTGGCAGAAGTCAAGTCTTGCTGGTATTGTGACAAATCCACAGATGGTCCGTTGTCAATTTTCAATCGATGGCCTGCCAAACTTATTTTTTTGGTCTGAACTTTATCCCATTTCAAACCGTCCCACGTCATTAACAAATGATCTGTGGTGTTGTAAATCATCATTCCTTCATCAGCGATTCCCAATGCCATTTTAAAAATTTCCGCTTGCTCAGACGAAAGTCGATTCACCAAAAGTCCTTTATCAATATCGGCTAAGTCCAAACTTGATAAAGAATTGGGGTATGATGTACCAATTCCAACTGAAACACGGTCATCTAATGTGTGGCCTCCTAGAACCATTGTGTTGTCCATATCAGCGGAGGCACCATTCCCGATGGCGATTGCGTAATTTCCTGTTGCTTCGGAATTTTCACCGACTGCAACGGTTGTTGAATTGTTGTTGATAATTTGCGCTGAAGCCTTCTGGCTATTGGAGTCTGATTGTCCAAACGCGAGGACGGCCATTGTCAAAATGGCGCCAGTGAGTGCTGGTTTAATCATGAAAATTGGTTTTAAGGGTTCTTGAGTGTTGTTACCAATTATAACTTATGCGTGCATAGTTTTATTGTGTTCGTTGGTATTTTTTTATCTTTCCACTTTCAAATGAGACATTTAATGCTCCTTAAACTTTCAATCTTTCCAATTCTCATCGCTCTACTTTTTGTAGGATGCGCTGATTATGAGAGGGTTGAAGTTGCAAATATTGAATTGTTAAAGCTTGAAGAGCCTTCCGACGAAAAAATAAATCATGGCAATACTTTCCAGTTTGAGGTCTTGGCTGTTATGAAAAATGGAAGCGAAGAAAATATTACAAGACATCCCGACCTTAAAATCGAATCTGAATTCCTTGATCCAAATGAGGAAAACACATTTCGACTAGAAGCAAGGCCTTTTACTTTTCAAGAGAAGAATTACGCGGTTTCTCTTTCGATAAGTGATGCCTCAAAAGAAGTTCAATCGATTGATCAATTGCAGCTCAATTATAACGGTGGTTTTTGGATTCCATCAGAAAGTTCAAAAGGAACGGATGCCGAACCGCAACGAAAAAGTGGTGTTACATTGTTCAATCCGAATGGCGTTGATGGCAAGCCTGGGTTCGACGGTGAAGACGGGCAGGACGGCGGAAATTACACGGGGTATATCTGGATGGAAAATCAGGAGCTTCGGTTCCGATTGGAAAACGATAGCACGGGTATTGTTTGGAAGTACAAAAGCAGAAAGTACGATACGGTTTTCATAGACCTTTCTGGAGGTGACGGCGGAAATGGCGGAGCTGGAGGAGAAGGGGGTGATGGAAAAAACGGAAAAAATGCAAAAGCTCTTGGAAATGGGGGCAACGGTGCGAATGGAGGAAATGCAGGTTCTGGTGGAAACGGAGGATCAATATTAATTTTCGTTCATCATAATGCCGAGTTCATCATTCCGAAGATTAATATCATTCAATACGGAGGGCAAGCGGGCCAGAACGGACCAGGAGGATTAGCAGGAAGCCCTGGTAAACCGGTTAAAGGTCAAAGAAATGGATCTTTAGGCGAACACGGACGAAATGGAAATCAAGGAAGTATGGGTAAATCAGGACCGAACCCTGTCATTTCAATAATTAATTTTGACTTTCAGGAACTGGATTAGTTTCCGTAGAAAGGTGAAATCATTGCATATACAACTACTCCACTAACTGCAACATAAAACCAGATTGGCCATGTAAATTTCGTCCATTTTTTATGCCGTACAAAGTTTCCTTCCCAAGCAAATAGGTAGGTGAATAATACAAGTGGAATCACAACAACACTCAAGATTATATGACTGATAAGAATGATAAGATAAATTGTATTGTAATCACCTCCATACGAAGTTGAATCAGAAGTCATGTGGTAGGCAACATAACAAGCCAGAAACAATAACGAAAGTAGCAGGCTGAAACGCATTAAACCTCTATGCAAGCTCATGTTCTTCTTTTTAATGGCTATCAAAGCAGCCACTAAAATTACAGCTGTCACTCCATTGATTGACGCATATACGGTAGGAAGAAAGCTTAGGTCAACTCCATCTATTTTGACGCCAAACAAAACTGCAACGACTACAGGGATCGCAAAAGAAGCGACATAAATGGCGATTCTCGCCTTTCTCAATTTACTTGGTTCCAATGATTTCATACTCATATTTTAATAATTTTCTAAGGTCCTTAGCCAAACGATCAACATCATCCAAGTCAGTGCCTATATAAACGCCCCTAACAAGTCCTTCTGTATCAACAAGGGCAAAATAAGGTGTGTGCCCAAAACCTCCTTCGACAGCATCGTTTCGCTCCGCACCGTTAAAGAACTCTTTTGCCAACAAATGCGTTGCATCTTCATCCCCAGTCATGAACGTCCAATTTGTTGCTTCAATACTGTAAGATTCAATATATTCTCTAAGTCGAGAAGGTGTATCCTTTTTAGGATCAATTGAAAAACTTAAGAATTGAACGTGATCACTTAAGTCGGAAGTCAATTTGGTAAGTCGGTGCATCTGCGATGTCATCGGAGGACAAATGGTAGGGCAATGCGTAAAGAAGAAGTCGGCGACCCAAATTTTACCTTTGAAATCCTCAGACGAAACCATTGTGGAATCTTGGTTCAAATATTCAAAAGAAGGAACACGGTGGTAGACTGTGTCGGCCACTTCCACTCCATCTACCATTCTATATTCAATATCGCGTTCTCCAGCAATAGGCAATACTCTTTCGTTTCCCTCGGTCAGTTGAACATCTTCAGTCTCAGAACAAGAAGTGAAAACGAATAATCCAACCGTTAAAACTATTGTACTATTTTTTAGGATTCTCACCACTTGCTTGAATATCATATTGTTTCTGCAAAAGTGCAATATGTTGTTTCATTTTTCGAATCATACCTTCACTATTTCCAGAAAGAATCATTCTTAAATGGTTTTTTTTATCTACTAAAAGCATCATTTCGAGATAGGCTTTTCCCGCAAAAAAATCGTCTCCTGTTTCTTCCAATAATTTTCGGTCTTCATGTTCAAGATTGTAAACATCCCTAGGGTCTCCTGATGCTAGAATCCACAGTTTTGGATCATAATCTTCAACTCGATCGTTCAGCATTTTCTGAACATACTTCAAATCATCAATTGGATTTCCATTCTCATCGGTAACATAGGAAATGATCTTTATGCCGTCATCGTCAAAGTTTTTAGCAAGTTGAAATACTTGAAGGTTCAAGTTGATTAGAGAAATCGCACAATTGTTTGGGCAACCGACCTGCAGCGTTGTAATCAGTACAATTTTGTCTTTGAAATCTTTCGACGTTCTCTTTTTACCATTGATGTCGGTAAATGAGTATTCTGCAACTTCTCCTAGGTCGGGCAGTTGTTTGAACTTATGGGTACAACTTCTTGTTGAAATTAGTATCAACAAAACAGCCGGTCCGAATAAAAGAACAAATGCTAATGCTACTTTTAATCGTCCGGCAGATTTTTTTTTCACCATTTTCTTCTAGTACTAGAGGCCTTGTGTTAATGGAAATGCTTCTCCCACTGCGAGTCCTTCCCAGATTAAAACGAAAATCAAATATGATAAAAACACAAAGTAGGGAATCAAAATTACATACCTCATTCCTTTACGTTCGTCACCAAGGTGCATAAACGATAATACAATGTATCCGGCTTTCAATAATGTTAAAGCAATAAAGGTCCACTTAACGAATGGCCAACCTGAATCACTTTGTTTGATTGCAATTCCCAATCCAACCTCAACCATCGTAATAACAGTAAGTAGAACTGTAACAAAGTAAATTTTCTTACGAAGCTTCTTCCCCTTCTCCTCATCGTGATGAGCATCTAAAGAATATTCATATATATCGTCTCTGATCATAATCTCTAAGTTTTCTTAATTATACTAAATAGAAGAATGTAAATACAAATACCCAAACTAAATCGACAAAGTGCCAGTAAAGTCCCGTCTTCTCAATCATTTCATAATGTCCACGTTTGTGGTAAACTCCTCTAATTGCTCCAAAAAGAATTAAGATATTAATCATTACTCCTGAGAATACGTGGAATCCGTGGAATCCCGTAATAAAGAAGAAGAACTGTCCATATTGTTGAGGTCCGTACTCGTTTTGTTGTAGGTTGGCTCCATAAATAACGCGGTTCTTTTCACCAGAAGTTGCTACTTCTTCATAGATTTCAGCAGCCTTAGAATGGTTTTTAATTCTGTCTCCAATTTTATACTCTCCACCGTTGCCTTTAATGATTAGCTCCACATGCTCATTCTTAGCCTTGAGGTAAGTAGCTACAGAGCCATCATGCATCATAATTGTATCTCCATATACATCACCTTCTGCAACCGCATGTCTGTAATCATGGTTCATTTCATCCTGTGTCATACCGTGCTTTCCAGCAGCGATAACATCCCCTTTTTTATGATGGTGGCCTGATGTTAAAATAGTAAAATTCTTCACATCACCAAAATGACCTTTAACTACGGCTTGTGAACCGTCTGCCAATTCGATTTTCCCGAATTCAGATCCGTGAATAAAGTGAGACCATTCCCATGCTTGAGAACCAACGAAGAAAGCTCCACCGATAATTGTAGCAATCATCCATTTCACAACTCCTTTTTTGTCCATTCTGTGTCCTGCTTCAACGGCTAGAACCATAGTTACAGAAGAAATAATCAGAATGAATGTCATTAAGGCTACATAGATCAACGGGTATCCGTGACCAAGAATTGGAAGTGAGTCAAACGTCTCTTCCCCAATCGGCCAAGCCGTATCAACTGCATGTCGTGTAAATGCATATGCGATTAATAGCCCTCCAAAAGACAAGGCATCCGATACAAGAAAGAACCACATCATTAGTTTCCCGTAGCTCGTGCTAAATGGAGACATTTTACCCCCCCACAGTGTCTTAGCATCAATTTGTTTACTAGCGTGTCCAGCCATTGTTAAATTATTTTAATGTGCAAGTTTAATGAATAAATAGTAAAAAGAGTAGTAAAAAGAGCCATAATAATCCCAGAAAGTGCCAGAATACTGCTCCCATTCTAAGTCTTACATTATTCTCTTCATTTATCTTGCCTGAAAATGAGAACCTTACAATTCTAACCATGTAAAGCAATGTTGCGATAATATGGAGTAAATGTGCAATTGTAATTGCCCATAAAAATGATGATGCAGTATCGGCCGATTCGACGGCTTTCACTTGTAAGTAAACATCGAGTTGCTTTCCTTTGTATGTTAAACCACCATTTTTATACCCCATTTCCACTCCTTTGTAAAACACATGAAAGTCTTTTCCAAATTTACCTTTCATGAAAAAGTCCCCTCGTCCGTCTTGTATGTTTCTCGCTAAATAAGACAACCGAACCCTATCAACAGACTCCATTTTCAAAGTGTCATTTGTGACCAATTCACCGTCAACGACATTCATTTCTTGATTTTCCCAATACAAAGTGTGAATTCCATCATTCTTCACTTTAAAGTTCTTTTTCAGATCAGGCTTCAAGAATTGCTTCATGTATTTTTTGAGCGACTCCATTTCAGAATTCGTAAGAACCTTGCCTAATTTTATGTAGTCATTTCCATCTACGACGATAAATTCTTTCCCTTGCTTTACAGCGAAGTAGGCATCGTATTTGCCATCTGAAACGACAATTCCACTTCCCGTCATGTGTGACCCTTTCTCGGCCAATTGAGAATATCCTTGGAATTGAGTGTAAACAAATCCGATTCCCAATAATAAAGTGGTTACAACTCCAATCTTTAATCCTTTAATGTTTCCTTTTCGCACGGCTGCAATCGTTAACTGAAGAACGACGCTACTAATTGCAATGATTGCAGTACTGACCCAAAACGCAGTTGGAAATGGAAATTTGATCCAGAATGCGTCACCCATTGAAACAATATATGCAGATGTCATTCCTCCAAAGAACATCACTACGGAAGCAATTCCGACGTAAATGATATTCATCTTGGCTCTTTCAGTTTGAATTTTATCGTCTCCGTTTGTCTCGTTTTCTACGTGCACCTCTTTAATTTTTTCACTCATCTTTTAATAATTTATTGGAATCGTGCTTTCAACTCTATCTAGAACATATAAGAATTGAACAAGTGGTAGATATAAGAATGATGCGAACATCAATTTTCTAGCGTCTTTGTCATCACACGTCAGTAATAGACGGTATGAATATAAGAAAAATCCTATTCCCAGAAAAAGAACAAGGATCAAGGACACAATTCCGGTCCAACCCATAACCCATGGAAGAAGACTAAATGGAATTAAGGCTAATGCGTATGCAACAATTTGAAATGCTGAACTTTTAGATTTACCTTCTCTTGATGGCAACAATGAAAAACCACCTGCTTTATAGTCATCGAAAGAAACCCACGCAATGGCCCAAAAGTGAGGGAATTGCCAAACAAACTGTACAAAGAATAAAACACCTGGCACCAAACCAAATTCATTGGTTCCGGCAATTGCTCCAAGCATCGGTGGAATAGCACCGGGAAAGGCCCCAACAAACACCGCCCATGGCGAAACACGTTTCATTGGAGTATAAATAAAAACATACATTACATAAGCTGACAACCCGAGAAGTGCGGAGTACAAATTAATTAGATAGAGCATGTAAGTTCCTGCAAGAAGGCAAACCAGAACAACGATAACACTTTCCGTTACGCTCATTTCACCCATTGGAATCGGTCTTCGCTCCGTTCTTTTCATCAATTTATCGAGATCTCTCTCCCAAATTTGATTGGAACCATTTGAAGCTGCTGTGACTAGGAATCCACCAATAAGAAGCAACGTGATTTCAAGGCCGTCACTCCCTCCGACAAAAAGGTAACCCGTAAGTGCCGAGATTACAACCAAAGCCGACAATCGAAACTTTGTAAAAACCATATATGCTTTTACTTTACTCATTCACTAATTTTAGTTAGCGCTTAAATTCAACGCTCTAATTTTGCACCCAAAAATAGTCATTATTTGTCGCTAGAATGCTTCAATTTAAAGGTATTTGCTAAAAAATAATTGTTCTAAACAAAGCCTCTTGAAATTAACGAATACTTTTATCTCAGTTAAAATAAGATTGACCAAGAATCGAAAGTTATCAGTTAATAGAAATTATCGCTGATTTTTCTACTGGAAAGAAAAAAGGATGCCTTTAGAGACATCCTTTTTTTACCTTGTATTTTGTTTCTAAACTTAGATGATCATCATTGCGTCACCGTAAGAATAGAATCTATACTTTTCTTTAATTGCTAAATGATATGCTTCCATCATAAGATCATGACCACAGAATGCAGAAATCATCATTAATAGCGTAGAAAGCGGCGTATGGAAATTTGTAATTAGAATATCTGCGATACTGAAATCATAAGGAGGGAAGATAAACTTGTTCGTCCATCCGTCGTAAGGCTTCAACATACCATCTGTGGAAACAGAACTTTCAATTGTTCTCATTGAAGTTGTTCCAACAGCGATAATTTTTTGCTTGTTGTTCTTTGCTTTATTCACAATGTCAGCGCATTCTTGCGTCACATATGCTTGCTCAGAATCCATTTTATGTTTCGTCAAATCCTCAACTTCAACGGGTCTGAAGGTTCCAAGACCGATGTGCAAAGTAACTTCTGCAAATTCAACACCTTTCAATTCCAAACGTTTCAGCAATTGACGTGAGAAATGCAATCCAGCCGTAGGAGCTGCAACAGCACCTTCTTCTTTGGCATAAATTGTTTGGTATCTGTCTTCGTCTGTTTTCTCAACTTCACGCTTAATGTACTTTGGAAGAGGCGTTTCACCTAATTTAGTGATCGCTTTTTTGAATTCTTCGTAAGGCCCATCAAAAAGAAAACGTAAAGTACGTCCTCTTGAAGTCGTGTTATCAATAACTTCTGCAACCAATGAATCATCTTCACCAAAATACAATTTATTTCCGATACGGATTTTACGTGCTGGGTCAACCAATACATCCCAAAGTAGGCTTTCACGATTCAATTCTCTCAATAAGAAAACTTCGATCTTCGCTCCAGTCTTTTCCTTGTTACCATACATTCTGGCAGGAAATACTTTTGTATTGTTCATGATCATTACATCACCTTCGTCGATATAGTTGATCACGTCTTTAAATAACTTGTGCTCGATCTTACCTGTCTCACGATGAATAACCATCATACGCGATTCATCACGGTTTTCACTAGGATATTCTGCAATTAACTCTTCTGGGAGTTCGAAGCTGAACTGAGACAACTTCATTTTATTCATTACAACTGTCAAATCATTTTGTTTTTAGAGGGGTCGCAAAGATAAAAAAATTAAGTTGTTCTATAGTTCAGTAGCTCGAATAATCTCAATCCACTCTTCTACACTGTAACTTTCATCAATGCTTTGTTCACCTGATCTTGTACGTCTTAATTCGATTAATGTTCCACCTGACTTGAGTTTCGCGCCAAAATCGTGCGCAATTGAGCGGATATAAGTGCCTTTACTACACGTGATTTCAAAAGAAACTTCAGGCATATTACTGGTATCTATCGAAAAAGCAGTTACGTTAATTTGGTTTGGTTTAAGAATGACTTCTTTCCCTGCTCTCGCTAGGTCATAGGCTCTTCTACCGTCTACTTGTTTTGCTGAGAAAATTGGAGGGACTTGATCTTGATCTCCAATAAAAGTCAACCTTACTTCTTCAAAAAGCGCTTCCGTTATGTGATCCGTTGGAAAATTTTCAATGAATTCACTTTCCAAGTCATAAGAAGGCGTTGTTTTTCCCAATAGAATTTTACCGGTGTATGTTTTATCACCAGCCATTAATTCGACGATTCGCTTTGTATGCTTACCTGAACAAAGGACTAAAACACCTGTTGCAAGTGGATCAAGCGTTCCCGCGTGTCCTACTTTAATCTTTTTTACCCCTAAATGATTCTTAATTGTCCATCGTAATTTATTGACAACGTCGAATGAAGTCCAATTTAATGGTTTATCTACGACGATTGTTTTTCCTTCTTGAAATTCTGAGGCTTTCATTTATTGAAAAATTGACCAACCTATTGCGCCAATACCGACAGCGAAACAGTAATAAGAAAAATAAGATAGTTTACTGCGCTTTACTAGGGCGATCATCCATGTACAGGCGATGATTCCAACAACGAATGCGGCTACGAAACCTACACCAATAACGCCCAATGAAATTCCATCAGTAGTAAATTCTGGACTCATTAAGTCTTTGGCCATTTTACCAAAAATGAGGGGAACGACCATTAAAAATGAAAAACGCGCTGCTCTAGTTCTGTCGACGCCTAATAATACGGAAATTCCAATAGTCGCTCCCGATCTTGATATTCCTGGAAGAATTGCAATTGCTTGAGCAACTCCGATGATTACAGCTGCTCCAAAACCTACCTTCTTTTCTGTTTTCTTGGCTCTATCAGCGACGAGCAATATAAGTCCGGTTAGGATCAACATGCATCCAACGAGCAGAATTTGTCCGCTGAAGAAGTTTTCAATAAAGTCATCGAAAAAAACGCCAACAATAGCTGCGGGAATCATTGAAATGACAATTTTTAGAGAAAATTTGAACTCTTCATTGTTTTTGAACTTGAATAAACCTTTGAATATTTCAACGAGATCTTTTCTGAAAACGAAGGCTGTACTAAGGGCAGTAGCGAAATGCAGAACAACCGTCATCATCATACTTGCCTTTTCAGACATGTCTTGACCTTGGATTGCTTTTGCCATTTCCAAATGTCCACTGCTACTTACAGGTAAAAATTCAGTCAGTCCCTGAATAATTCCAAGAATAAGGGCATCGAGAAAACTCATTTGATATTATTTATCTGCAGGTTTAGGCTTCTTCATGATCGCATACATGATCACAGCATATCCTAAAACAATAAACATTGGAGAGATTGTAATTCTTACGGTACTAAAAAGAGTCTCGGCATGAAACTCGTTTGGATCCTCTGCACCACCACCAATCATTAAAATAAATCCGAATACATTAATTGCCAAACCAATTAATAAAAGTTTGTAGTTTTTATTATTGAAAGCATACGGAGCCGATTTGCTATACTCTTTAAGTGAAACTTCTGCACCAGTTGCTATTGCCGACGTCTTTGGTTCTACTTTACTGACGAGATTATCATCAAGCATATCAGCCGTATTTTTATTGGATTTTTTCTTGCTCATGTTCCAAATTTAATACAAATCGTCCAATTTCATTCTCAAATATTTGTTAAGAGCGAACCAAGTCGAGACCAAGGTGATGAGAACCCCCGAAACTACTAGCGTTCCGAGCAATTCAAAGAAGCTAATAATATCAAAAGGAATTTCGATTGCGTCCATTACATTGTTCAAAGCATAGAACAATCCGAGAAGAATTGCCATTCCTATTATGGCACTTATAATTCCTATTCCGATCGCTTGCCATAAAAATGGAAGTCGGATATAGCGCGATGTTGCTCCGACAAGTTGCATTGTTTTAATTGAGAAACGTTTTGAATACAAGGCCAATCTGATGGTGCTGTTTATCATGGCTACGGCGATTGCGATTAACAAAGCGGCTACAATTGCGAAAAGCAAAACAATTTGCTTGAACCCCAAATTCACATCCTCAACGCTGGCTTGCTCATAATTAACGTCAATTACTCGATCTCCATACTCTTTTATAATCTTGGCTTCCAAAGCGTTCATTCCTTCGACAGTAGCGTATTTTTCTTTGGGCTGAAAACTAATATTGGTTGGTATGGGTCGGTCTCCATCCAAGATCTCTAACATTTCTTCACTTCCTTCAGCTCCCGCAAAATCTTCCAATGCTCTATCTTGAGATACGTACGTTACTTCACTAAATTCTTTCCACGTTTTTAGCTCAAGCTCAACTTGCTTGATATCGGCATCGTTTAAATCCGGCTTAAAGAAAATATCAGCTGTTAAGTTTTCTTTTGCTTGGCGTTGAATATTATCCAGCCCCAAATAGATTCCCACAACAAGACCGATTATAAACAAAACCAAAGACACTCCAATTGTTGTGGAAATATAGCTGGTTTTAACGCCTCGTTTGCTGCTTTTATCAATAGATCTGCTCATTACAGCTAAAAGTAGAACAAATAGACAATGGATAATCGCATTTAGTTCAGAGTTATTCAGACCAAAATGTTCATTTGATCGGATACCGAATCAAGGATTGAAATCACAAAAAATGAAAAAATAGATTCGCAAAGTAAATATTAAGATTATATTTGTAAGTGATTACTCACTTTTAACATGACGGACAAACAAATAAATATTTTAATAACGGCCATGGAGCTCTTTGCTTCTCTCGGTTTTGACGGGGCATCGACCAAAGCGATTGCCAAAGAAGCCGGTGTCTCTGAAGGGTTAATTTTCAAACATTTCAAAAACAAAGAAGGCCTTCTTGAGGCAATTATCAATTATGGAATGGAAAAGGCGTCTGTCTATTTCTCAGAGGTTATTTTAATTTCCGATCCGAAAAAAAGAATCAAAAAAGCAATTTCACTTCCGTTTACAATTGACCCAAACGACAATCAATTTTGGAAATTGATGTATGCGCTAAAATGGCAACGCGGTGAATATGAGTCGGCTCCATTTGCTCTTTTCCGTGCTTCTCTTGTTGACGCATTTGAACAATTGGGCTATGAAAACCCAGAGATAGAAGCGACTTTAATCGAAGTCATTATCGACGGTGTAGCAACTCAAATTCTGCTCAAAAAGATTGACGCAGCTCCTTTATTAGAAACAACACTTAACAAGTACTCTTTAAATTAAACAACTATGAATTTCATTGACACAAACAAACCAGTATTGGTTACAGGAGCTACAGGATACGTAGCGGGAAGATTGGTCGAAAAGCTTTTGACCGAAGGATTTACAGTTCACGCCGCTGTTCGAACTCCTGATGACAAAAACAAAACGCACTACTTAGATGCTCTTGCAGAAAAACTTCCAGGTCAGATAAAATATTTTAAATCTGATTTACTTGAAGAAGGATCTTATGATGAAGCCATGAAAGGCTGTGAATTGGTTTTTCACACGGCATCACCTTTTATTAGAGTAGTTAAGGATCCACAAAAGGATTTGGTTGATCCAGCCAAGAAAGGAACGAGAAACGTACTTAAATCTGCGAATAAAACTGAAAGTGTAAAACGCGTTGTTGTCACAAGTAGTTGCGCGGCAATTTATGGCGATGGTGTGGATGTTTTGGAGATGCCAAATCAAGAATTGACAGAAGATCTTTGGAATACTTCTTCGAGTCTTGATCACCAACCGTATTCGTTTTCTAAAACGGTCGCTGAAAAAGAAGCATGGGAAATTAACAAGGCACAAGACCGTTGGGAATTGGTTACCATCAATCCTTCATTTGTTTTAGGGCCTGGAATTAACCCACATGCGAGCTCAGAGTCGTATTCAATTATGAAGCAAATTGGAAAAGGAGATTTTAAAATGGGCGCTCCAGAATTTAACATTGGATGTATCGATGTACGCGATTTAGCAGAAGCACATTTTCAAGCGGGAATGACGGCAGAAGCGAAAGGAAGGTATATCATTTCAGGAACGAACTCTGGATTTTTAGAGATCGCTGGATTTATTAAAGCAAAATTTCCGAATTATAAGATTGGTACTAAAAAACTACCGAAATGGATGCTTTGGTTAATGGCGACAAGCGTTGGAATGACAAGAAAAGAAGTTTCAAAAAATATTGGGTATCCTTGGAAAGCGAACAATTCTAAAAGCATCAAAGATTTAGGGATGAAGTACCGACCTTTGGAAGGAACAGTAACTGAATTTTTCGGACAGTTGGTTGAAGCTGGTGAGATTGAGAAGAAGTAGGTTCCCTGCGAAGATCAGGCAGGGTTTGTTCGATAGTTTGATTATTCGACTTATCGATTGATGCTGGACTATATGACTTCTACGAAGTGAAATCGAGAAGAAGCAGGTTCAGAATAGTATTAAACAAAAAAAAACGGGAGTCTCAAATGAGGCTCCCGTTTTTTTTGTTGTTTATGTTAATTTTCTACTTCTGAACAACAAACTCTTCTACAAGAATCTGATCGCTTTGAGTTGTAATTCTAATCATGTATTTACCTGTCGTTAAGTTTGATCCGTCTACCATTTTCTCATTCACTGAGCTTGGCACTGAAATCACTCTTCCTAATAGATCAACTACTTCGATTGATTTAATTTCTCCTTCGAAGTCGATGTTCAACGATCCATTTGTAGGATTTGGATAAATACTTAATCCAGTTTCCAAGCCCAAATGATCAACCCCTACATTTGCTATATTGATACATGCAGATGTGTCAGAACAGCTTCCCTCAGTTACAATAACTGCATAATTACCATTAACGGTGGGTGTATAAGATTGATTTGTTTCAGATGAAATAACACTATTCCCATTATCACAATCTAACCATTGATATACTGAACCATTCATTGTGCTTGTTAATGTGATACCAGTAACGGTAACATTAGGGTTGGAAATACATGTATTAAATATATAGACCGATCCAGCATCATTCTGTGGATTCCCTCCTGTAGCATCTTCATCTTCAAACGGCGCTCCAACAATAGCCTTGTTTCCACTTATACTAACACGAGAACCAAAATTATCATTAGCCCCTCTATCTGAAGCGACAAGTTTGGTCGTTTCTGCCCAAACTCCACCAGTAAATTCAAAAATATAGGCTGAGCCTGCATCTATCAAAACATTTACTCCTGAAGCGTCTGTAGTCCCATATCTAGCCCCTATAACTATATTGTCTTCGCTTATATCAACACTAAAACCGAATTGATCATTAGCTCCTCTATCTGAAGCTACAAGTTTGGTTGTTTCAGTCCAAACACCACCGTTAAGTTCAAAAACATATGCTGAGCCTGCCTCAATTAGCGCGTTTCCTCCTAAAGCATCTTCACCATCTTTAAATGCTCCTACTACTAGTTTGTTGCCATTAATTGCAGCGTCAAATCCAAAATTATCATTTGTTCCTCTATCAGAAGCTACGAGTTTAGCTGTTTCTGCCCAAACACCACCAACTAGTTCAAAAACATAAACTGAGCCTGCATTAGTGAATAGGTTTCCTCCTAAAGCATCAAATTTATTTCCTTGAGCTCCTATAATAGCTTTTGATTCATCCATGGTAACACTATAACCAAAATAATTATAAGGGGCTCGGTCTGACGCTACTATCTTAGCGGTTTCTGTCCATACACCACCATTCAATTCAAAAACATATGCTGCACCTGCACTTAAATATGAATTTATTCCAGAAGTATCTGTGGCGTTGTAATAAGCTCCTACAATAGCTTTGTCACCACTAATAGCAACATCAAAACCAAATCTATTACCTGCTGATCTGTCTGAAGCTACGAGCTTCGCGGTTTCCGTCCAAACACCTCCAACGAGTTCAAAAATATAAGCTGAGCCAGCATCAGTGAGCGTGGCCCCTCCTAGGATGTCTTCATCTTCTAGATAAGCACCTATAATAATTCTATCATTACTAATGCTAGCCCTCGCTCCAAACCTATCATCTGCCGATCTATCTGAAGCTACCAATTTGGCTGTTTCTGTCCACATATTACCATTAAACTCAAAAACGTACACTGATCCAGCGTCCATTTGTGTAGTTCCTCCTGAGGCGTCCTCATCTTCTAGAAAAGAGGTTACTACAGCTCTGTTTTCGCTGATGGCAACATTATATCCAAAATTATCATCTGCTGCTCTATCAGAAGAAACGGCTTTTATCATTTCATCCCAATTCTGAGAAAATGATGTTAAACTTATTGTTGTTAATGCGATAATACTCAGTAGAATTCTTTTCATGTTTTTTAATTTGATAATGTTTCTATTATTAGTCCACAATGTCACTGTTTCAGGGAAACAATATCTCCTAATAAATTTAGATCACATTGTTCTTTTTTACCCTGCTTCTCAAAATAATTGAATTTC
>JBLHVW010000075.1:0-17262 GCA_047628775.1 Salibacteraceae bacterium
GGAACGTTGCCAACAGCATCGGTAAAAGACATCGCATTTGACCCTAAAGACGACAGCACGGTCATGGTTGTTTACAATCAATACCAAGATAACGGAAATAAGGTTTTCATCTCTTACGATGGAGGAGCGACATGGAACAATATCACATTCAACTTAAACGACATGCCGATTCGCTCAATTGTAATGGATCATTCTTCCGATTCTTACATCTACGTTGGTGGAGAAATTGGCGTTTATGTTATGCCAAAAGGCGGTACGTCTTGGACACTCTACAACCCGGCATTGCCAAATGTAACGGTTCGCGAACTTGAAGTTTGTTATGGATCAAATACACTGAGAGCGGCAACTTGGGGCCGTGGAATGTGGGAATATTCTTTAAAAGATAGAATTGATTACCCTGCGGTATTAACGACAGAAATAACGACGCCTCCATCATTACTTGTTCCGTTGGAAGCTGTTGATCAGTATGTAACATCGGTGATTTCTTATGACAATGCTCTTTCAGACGTTTATCTTGAATGGTCGATTGACAATCCAACTTTTGGAAATGTGATTTCAATGACGAATACGCAAGACAGCACTTGGATGTCTGACGCTCCACTTCCGGAATACCCTTTAGGAACAAAGATGTTCTTTAAAGTGTTTGCCGTTGGTGCAACTGGTGATACAACGGAAACATACAAATTCATGTACTACGTTCGTTACAATCCGAATCTTGGAATTAAAGACTTAGATGAAAACGATTTCGCTCTTGTTTTCCCGAACCCGAATACGGGGGAATTCACGTTGGACTTGGCAAGCACAAAGGACGCGGTTCAGGTTACGATTTTAACGCAAGACGGAAAAACTGTGCTTGATAATCAGTATTCAAATCAAAGTTCGATTGAGTTTAACCTTGATGTCGCTGCGGGGGTCTATTTCGTTTACATAGAAGCGGATGGCGATAAAAGTGTGAAACAGGTTGTGATAACTGAGGAATAGATTGGATTCGATTGTTGGATCGTTTCACTTTTCGATTGGTAACTGATTTAATTACGTCAATGACTTCGAGCTGCGCGCAATTGAAGGCTTGGGTTTTAGACAGAAGGATTATGTCGATGACTCTGTCATCAACTGTGTTTATTTTTTTAACCACAGAAGCGCAAATCGTCCTCCGGACTGGCTACTAATGAAGGTTTGAGCTTTGGGCGCAACGGTTTCTTTCTGAAATCACCATTGAGGAGTCAGTTGGCGTGTTATATCCAGAAATATTTCAAAAAAAACCAAACACAGCACAAAAGCTTGTCACTTGACAAACGTACTATCGCTTTATCTTAAACTTATACCCCAGTCCCAAGATAAAATCCGTATCCGGACTTTCAAATTCAGGCTGAACGATATAATACAAATTCAATTCATGGCGCTTGTTAATAGGGTATTCAAGCCCCAAACGAAGCCTGTACTTATTAAATCGATGATTGCCAGTTACACCCGTTGAAGTGTACGTTATTTGATCATTGAAATGCAAGAAAAACTCCGCCGCAACATGAGGTTTCAGTTTCGTTTTCGGAAGATCATAACTCAACTTAACCCGAGTCCTGAAATTATCTTTGTTTAAATCCCCTCGATCCCAGCCATGCGTATAACGAAGTCGAGCATCCAGCTCTAACTTTGTTTTCTCCATGAAAAGTTCAAGTAGGTCTTTGAAATTTGCATCCAATCCAATTCTGTGGTACGTCTCTCCACCAAACAATCCCGCTGTTGGACTGTTTCCAAAACGATATGCCAATCCCAATCCGATGTGCTTGTGCAAATTAAATTTAACGTAAGGCGAAAGAAACGATTTATCCACGGTCGAGACATTGTTTGAAAACCGGCTTTCCAGTTGCATTCCAGCATCTAGCTTTTTTGTAATCGGTACGCGAACATCACCCCCTGTCCAAACCCCAAAATCACTTTGGGCAGAAGAGAGCATTGGAAGTGTAACACCAATAACGAAAAGACTATTTTTTAGAATTCGAATCATTTAATGATGTATAGGTCTGCTGCAGTTATTACTTCTTTTTTGTTCGCAATGTTGACCGTAGATTCAACTTGTGTAAGTGTCCCGCCCAAGTTCAATGTGTCTTCAGTAAACGCATAAACAGTGTAATCTCCTCTGTTTAATCCAGTGAATGTATAGTCCCCATTGGCGTCGGTTCTTACAGATTCGCTGTAGAAACCTTCTTCTCCATAAATGATGTAAACACGTTCATCAACCATTGGTCCTTCCGTAAAAGAAGTGCCTCCAGCTGATGCTCCGCCTCCTTGATTCTGAATATCAACTAAAATGTTCGAAGACAATTCGTCCGCATCGGCAACTTCACCCGTTGCGGAATTTGTAATTGTAATGATGTCATTGTTCAATGAAAATGTAAAATCAGCGCTTGCATTCGCATTCAAAGCAGCCAATGTATTTGTTGCAACGATAGCGTTCGATTCGGAAAAGTCAAAGTCGACTTGGATTCCTGTTCTCCCCGATAAATTTGGATCTGGTTGAACTCCACTTACCCACTTGTACCAGACATAGTAGAGCGTTCCACCATTCGGAGTGTTTAACAAAATATAATCGCCATCACTTATAGAACTCCCTTCCGGAAGAATTACCTGCGTCACTTCCTGTTCAGCTCCGCCTCCGTTGGATGTGTATGTTCTTCCTTGAACGGTTCCTGTAACTGCTGAGGTTCCGCCAGATCCTTCAACTTTTGTGCAAGCCGTTAAGCTTACGAGTCCTCCTAAAACAATTGCAATTGCTACTTTATTCATAGTTCTTAATTTAAATACTTCAAATTCTTAAGTCTTGGTTCTCGTGCCTCGGCTACTGTTGTATCATTAATTTCCCATTGACCATTGCGCCGTCTAAATCGAAGGTGTAATAATACATTCCAGAAGAAAGGTTCTCAACGTAGGTTTTATATCCTTTTCCTGTGATTCCTTTTTCTGAGAATACGATATGTCCAGAGAGATCCATTAACTGAATTGAGCCGTTCGAGATGTAATTTTTGAAAACGAAATTGAAATCTTCTTTTGCTGGGTTCGGGAAGACTTGAACGTCTACAATTTGATCTTCAGCCAAACTTAAATCTGGACAAGATCCGAACATGTTTGCATCCATCCAGTTCACGCGGTTTGCAATCCAATCCTTCATGTAGGCAATGTCCTCCTGGAAGTTGTTTCCCACAAAATTATTTGGCCAAATGTATTGTCCATGAATTTGCCAACGTTGGAAATTTCTTTGCTGTGATTCATCCAAAAATGCTGCGATTGTATCGATTTTCGCCATTAAAGAATCCGTGTGCCATGCCCCTAGACGCATTTCTTGCCATCTGCAATTCAGCATGTGGGTATACGTCGGGTCTTGAATCATTTTCCCCCACCAAAACGGAACATTACCGCCACAAATTTGATAGAAATCAATTTGCCAATCGCTTGTTGTGCCGCCTTCACAATAGTCTGCATTTCCATAGGCTAGGTTAAAATCCCAAAGCGGCCCGGCAACAATATTTCCTCCTTCACTGGTTCTTATTTTGTGCAAGAAGCTACTGATTCGGTATCCATCAACGTTTTTGCTGATCTCGTTCACAAGAAAGAAGTCCACGAATGAAAGCATATCGACATAAGGAGCATAACCCATTAATGGATCGGCAAAATTGGGCCCGTCCAATGCAGTTTCCCAACTTGTAATGTGATTTTCGATGTAATTGAGCTGAGTCGCCGTCAAACTATCCAATGACGGATCGTGTGCTTGAAAACTAACTTGATTTGGCGATCCTGGATAAGGCAGGAATGGAGAATACCATGCTACAACGCCTCCCGATGTTAACTTATCGACTTTCAATACATAATCTCCCGTTAGTTCATTTCCAGAATTATCGATTGGCTCTATATCATTCGTTCCAACTTTGCCATCCTTACGTTTGATCTTTTCCATGAAGACATAAACGCCTTCGTATTGGCCATTGAGAACAACTTCACAAAACTTGGTACGTGGAGCGTATTCATCCAAATCACGTCCCATATCGTACGCTAAAAAGTTTCGCATTAAGGACTTATCAGAATATGGTGCTTGAAGTACCCAATCGTTGTCAAACGCCATTCCGAATATCGAAACATCATTCGTTTGCCCAAGATTGTCTCTCGTCTCAACGCCCCATTGTTTTTTCGGAAAGCTTTGAGACGATGATCCACGAAGTTCAATGCCGATATCTCCGTTATATTCGTTGAATGGATCTGTCATGTAATTTCGAACCCCTGCTCCATTGTAGATAATTCCCATTGTTGCATCGATCTTCGGCTCGTCGGGAATAGAAGCTCCACCAACAGTGTTGATTACAACGATCGGCAAGTCTGAATCTAAGAAAACAAGGGGCTCAATGAACCAAAACGGTGTCGGGCCATAATTAGTTGATGTATTGTTGATCGCTAAGGAAAGCCAAGCGCGCGAGGACATATCGCTTGAACCGATTTGCTCGTTATGGGCTTGAACACAAAGAACATTCGATCCGTTTACCAGGTTGGCGGCAAGAAATGCTTGGTCAAGTGTGTAATAATTGGGTTGGCCTCCTTGATACATTTGTGCTTCATGCAAACCATCTGAGGATTGATTGTAATTGGGCTGCCCTCCGCTTGTGATATTGTCTCTTCCGATTTCTACTCCATTCAAATAAGCTACAAACGCATCGTCATAATCAATATTGAAAACCGCTTGTTCAATTGCATTGACATCGAGAATGCTAAATGCAATTCTCTGGTAACATGAAATTGAACCTCCAAAGGATGTGTTGTCATCACCATCACCATAGCCAAAACCACCTTGACCGTTTGTCCAGCTGGCAGCGTTGAATCCTAGTGTGTTCCATGAGGCACTAACAGAAGATGTAGGAACCAAGTATTTCCAAGTGTCGTCCTCGTAAACCACGGTTTCCCAATGGTCAACTTGTGCTTTTGCCGAATATCCAAGAAGCAGCAACGATGCTATAATTAGTGTTTTCATAAATTATTGAATCAATAGTTTTCCTTTCGTTATTTTTCTAGAAAGATTGAAAGAATTATTAGACGCACATCGAAAAAATGAAAAGCTTGCGCTAAAAGAAATAAGAGAAATAAGAGAAATAAGTAGAAGACGCATCAAATTGATTTGAATCTACAATATAGTGAATTTTTCTAGATCAGTTTAGTCCTTATAAGCCTCATAGAGCTGATCTATAAATCCAAAAGCGAACTTGTATAAATTGGCATCGGTAGACAAAAGGATAATGACATCGTTTTCTTCTGCTTTGGCCCTAATGTCGATGTCCTTAACTTCAAGTGGGGTGGTGTAACTGTCTGGATAGATCTGTTTGTTGTAATACCAGAATTCACCATCTCCAAACAAGTCACGTGAAAATCCGTAATTGAACATCCCCCAGAAGTAGCTGTCAGCAATAAAGGTAACGACTTGTTGCGTCTGAGATGTGTCCCAATCCCAGTGAAATTGAGGGTACCCCATTGGGTAAGTTGGCAGGTCAAAAATAAGGTTCATTCCTTCTCCGATGTCATAATCGCCATCTCGGTTCACTTCGTCAACGACAACTTGATCCAAAACAAGATCAGGCATTGGTACATTTCGAATTTCACCGATTTTTTGAAGCAATGAATCCGCTGCTAAGAACTCTCCATATTTACTCCAGTGAATTCCTGCTTTCGCAAATAGTGGATACGACGTTGATTTTTTCATATCCAAAAACCAAGACTTAAAATCAATGTAATTGACTTCTTTTTTTTCGAATTCTGATTTGTACGCTTTGTAATTTGTCGGTGCATTTTTCTTAATTCCCTCGAACCATTTGTCCGGAATATACTCAGGATAATACGATCCTTTTCCAGGGGCAAATACAACGTATAAGTCTGTTCCGTTTTCTTTTAATTTGTCCTGAACAAACTTTAATTTCCGCGTCTTTTCTTGTATTTCTTTTTCGCCAATATAATCGATACCAAGGTGTGCTTTGATGTAGTTTCTTTCGTACAGATAACTCTCTTTGCCTAACAGCACTCCTTTTGCTCTTGCGGTATAGAAAAAAGAATAATGGCGTTGATTGTTCAGGTAGATAAATTCAGGACGAAATCCAAAATTGGTGTTTAGGTAGTTGGATGTGCTTTCTTGGTATTCAGAATTGTACCATGTTTCCCAAGTGAATTCTTTATACTCCGTACTCGAAACGGCACCGTGAAGCGTCTTTTCATTAGCGAAATGCGTTTTGTGCTGAATTGCTGGAAGACAAAGGACGAGGACTATGATTCCAAAGACAACTTTCTTAATGGTATTTTGTTCTTTATTTGTCATCAAAATCTGAAATAAATAAAGGGATTAAAATCTTCTCCGGTAATTGAGCCGACACATAAAGCGAATAGGACACAGCCAATAAAGGAGAGCGTCAATCGAGTAATAAGGTTTACATTCACTTCTTTATAAATGAATGTTTCTAAGAAGCGTCCGACGCGCGTTAAACATGCAAAGGAAATGATAGCACTTACGATTAATAGAGCAACCGATTCATTCGTCATTTCAATCATGTCAATTCCGTCCCAGGTAAACATTTTCGAAAGATAGACCAATGCAGTGTCGAGGTCTTCAATTGTAAAAAACACCCAACCGATCATTACAACGAAAAAGGTGAAAAGGACACTTGGAATAGTGCCGGCTTTGTCCAGTAGTTTCTTTAAGAAAATACGGTCTAGAATTAAGAAAAAGCCGTGAAATGCACCCCAAATAATAAAGTTCCATGATGCGCCGTGCCACAGACCTGAAATCAGGAAGACCAACCATAGGTTAAAGAATAGCCTGAACTTTGAGTCCACTTTACTCCCACCGAGAGGAATGTAGAGGTAGTTTTTCATCCAATCGCCGAGGGTGATGTGCCACCTGCGCCAGAATTCAGTAATACTTTTGGAATTGTAAGGGTTATTGAAATTTTCTGGAAATGTGAAACCCATCATTTTTCCCAAACCAATAGCCATGTCGGAGTATCCTGAGAAGTCGAAATAAATTTGGAAAGTGTACGCCAGAATTCCAATCCAAGAAGCAATAAACGACAATTGATCCGGAGGCAATTCCATAATCTCTTTCGCTTGAGCACCAAGTACATTCGAAATAAGTACTTTCTTCGCAAGCCCGATGCAGAAACGATAAAAACCGTAGAGTTTATCATCAATTACTTCGCGCCGTTCTGTGATTTGATCGGCAATAAAATTAAAGCGTACTATTGGCCCAGCAATCATTTGTGGGAAGGACATGATGTACAACAAATACTGGTTTAATTTGGCGAGTGGTTTGTGAACACCCCGATAAACATCGACCGAATACGTTAAGGTTTGGAAAGTATAGAATGAGATGCCGATTGGCAAGACCACTGTTGTCCAGCCCACCCGATGAACTCCGATCGCGTGAAGCATGTCGTTGAAATTCTCAACAAAAAAATTGGCGTATTTAAAATAGGCGAGAAGCCCGAGATTCATCGTGAGCGAAAGAATAAGCAAAAGCCGCTTTCGCTTCTGATTTTCGGCGAGATAAAGTTGTTTTACAACGTAAAAGTCAATGACAGTCGAAATAAGCAGGATGAAAACGAATTCCGGTGCGCCCCAAGCGTAGAATCCGATACTGGCCAATAGAATCCACCAGTTTTTGATTGAGGTCTGTTTGCCTAGAAGTGAATACACTACTAAAAAAGAGGGCAAGAAGTACAAAAGAAATAATGTGCTGCTAAATTCCATTTTTCCTCTGTGTGGGTTGGGGTATGTTTGCTAAAACATTCAATAATAAGAGTTTACTCAAACTCGATAAGCACCGTTCCTTTTTCTACGACATCGTTGTTTGAAATGTTAATTTCTTTTACGATTCCAATCCCTTCCGCTTTCAAAACATTTTCCATTTTCATGGCTTCAAGAGACAGAATTTCATCACCAACTTCCAAAGAATCACCAACATTAACGGCAATATTCACAATTCTCCCTGGCATTGGAGCTTGAAGTTCTTTAAGCTTCTTTACTTTTGGAATGTCTAATCCCATCGCTGCGATTAGGTCGTCTAATTCACCTTTCTTTTTGATTTCAAATACACGATGGTTGATTTTCAATTTCAAACTATTGCTTTCGGTCTTGTCTTCTAAGATTTCACCGAAGAAAGTTTTTCCACCAAATTCAAGAGAGAAAAATTTTTCATCGTCCCATTTTAAAACGGCACCTTCTGTTCCAACTGTATCTTGTCCATCAATGTTCCAAATGCGATTTGCCATTTATCATGTATTTGATACAAAAATAACAGAATCCACGTCCGATGCTCTAGATTTTGCATTTCAATCCAATTTATTTGTCCAGATTTGCACAAGAATTAAATTGTTAAGATTATGAGAAAGGTTGTAATATATTCGATGGTACTTTTATTAGTAGCATGTGGTGTTAAGAAAGAGAAATCAGCATACAATGAAAGTAATACTGCTATGTCGAATGAAACTCCGGAAGTTGCTATTGGCGAAGAAATCATTCTTCAAGAGCGCCCAGTATACAATCCTTCTGAAACGCAGTTGACAGATTTGATTCACACGAAGTTGCAAGTAAATTTTGATTGGAAACAATCGCGCATGAATGGAATTGCTACAATTACGGCACAACCTCATTTTCATGCAACACAGGAATTGATTCTCGATGCAAAAGGAATGGACATCAATGGTGTTAAGATGAATGGCGAAACGGTTGAGTTTGCCTATATCTTGGATGTTTTAAATATTCAGCTGGACAAGGAATACACAAGAGACCAAGAATACACAGTTGTCATTGATTACGTTTCCAAGCCGGACGAAAGAACGATTGGAGGAAGCGCCGCAATTACCTCGGATAAAGGCCTTTACTTCATTAATCCATTGGGAGAAGATAAGGACGTAATGCCACAAATTTGGACGCAAGGAGAAACGGAATCAAGTTCAGTTTGGTTCCCAACTATTGATTCGCCAAATGCCAAAACAACACAAGAAATTTTTATCACAGTAGAAGATAAGTTTATCACGCTCTCAAATGGAGCTATGATTTCAAGTACGCCAATTGAAGGAGGAAAACGCGTTGATCATTGGAAACAAGTTCTCCCGCACGCACCGTATTTGTTTATGATGGGTGTCGGTGAATTCAAAATCGTTAAAGATTCATACACAAGAAAGGACGGATCGATAATGGAAGTGAATTATATCGTAGAACCAGAATGGGAAGAGTCAGCGCAAGCGATTTTTGGAGAAACACCAGAAATGATCCGTTTCTTTTCTGAGCTTTTAGGTGTTGAATATCCTTGGGATAAGTACACGCAGATTGTTGTTCGAGATTACGTTTCTGGAGCAATGGAAAATACCGGAGCGGTAATTTTTGGAGATTACGCATACAAAACGGACAGAGAATTATTGGATGAAAATGATCAATCAACAATTGCGCATGAATTATTTCACCACTGGTTTGGAGACTTAGTAACAGCGGAATCTTGGTCCAATTTGACATTGAATGAATCTTTTGCGAATTACTCGCAGTACTTATGGGATGAGCACAGATACGGCATTGACGAAGCGGATTACCTTGCAGAGATAGAAGCAGATGGATACCGTCAATCAGCATCGGTTCAAGGATACCACGATTTGGTTTGGTTCGATTTTGATGACAAAGATCAAATGTTCGATGGGCATTCATACAACAAAGGAGGTCGAATCTTGCACATGCTTAGAAACTACCTTGGTGATGATGCGTTTTTCGCTTCGTTGAAAAGATACTTGACGGACAATCAATACCAAGCCGCTGAATTCCACGAATTAAGATTAGCATTTGAAGAAGTTACTGGAGAAGATTTGAACTGGTTTTTTAATCAATGGTATTTAGGATCAGGACACCCAACCTTGGTTTTCAATCAAGAAGAAGACAGAAAGAATAACAAATTGTTGGTGACTGTTGAACAAAAGCAAAGTTTGGAGCTTTCTCCAATTTTTAAAATTCCTTTCCAGATTGCAATTTTTGATGACAATGGAATCCACATTCACGACGTTGTTGTTGATGAATTGACAGAGAAATTCGAATTGCCATATACGGGAACCTTGAAAACATTCATTTACGATTACCAACAAGTGGTCTTGGCGGACAAGGACGTAAAGAAGTCACAAAGTGAATACATCAATGCCTTTTACTTGGGCGAGCGTTATGCGGCAAGAAAACAAGGTTTGATGGAAGGAACGATAGGTTTTAGTCCTAAAGGTCAAAAAATGATCTTGGATGGTTTAAAGGATAAGTTCTGGCATATTCGAGTTTTGGCACTGGGTAAAGCTGCGGAATTGGAAGGTGATTATGCTGTCAAAGGATTAGAGATCGTTAAAGGAATGATCGAGAATGATCCAAAGTCGGATGTTAGAGTTGCTGCAGTTGCGGCGATAGGGCAATTGATTGAGGACAATGCAGCACTTTCTGCTCTATACAACAAGCGAATAACGGAAGACCGCTCCTATTCGGTAATATCAATTGCGTTGAGCAGCCTGAGTGGAATTAACCCAGAAGAGGCATTGGCAATCGCAGAATCTTTGGAAAGCGAAAAATCATCAACTATTATTTATGGGATTTCACAAATCTATGCAACACATGGAGGGCCAGATAAATTTGAATTCATGAAGACTGCTCTTGATGGTAATGTTGTTGGTGGATTTGATAAATTGGGAGTGATGAATTCTTTAACGCTCTTTATTGCTAGACAAGACATCACAATGGCAGAAGAAGCATATCCAGTTTATGAGCGACTTTCCGAAACGGGAGGTTTTTATATGACGATGTTTTTGCCCCAAGCACTTCTTTATCTGAATCAATATTTTGACGCGACACTTGGTACTTTAGATACAGAACTCAAAGGACACATAGAGAATAAAGATGCATTGTATGCCGATCAAACACGCGTTATAATCAAAGCGTACAAAGCACAGAAAGAAAAATACAGTGCACTCGCTGAAAAGATGGAAAAAGTAAGTGACAAATAGCACCAGCTGCTTTAAACACTGATCTTTTAGGGGCAATTCTCTGTCTGTTAACAAACATTTCTTGATTATTTTTTTGACGATTTTCTTGTCATTTATAAAATTGAAACTATATTTGATTAATTATTCGTCATTAATTTGATTAAAAAGTGATCAATGAAACATTTAAAAATTGGAGACAAGGCACCTGCGTTTATTTCGAAAGATCAAAACGGAAATGAAGTGAAGTTATCGGATTATGAAGGACAACGATTTGTACTTTATTTCTATCCGAAAGACAACACTCCGGGGTGCACTACACAAGCCTGTAATATTCGCGATAATTACAGCTCGATTAAGGAAAATGGAATTAACATTTTCGGTGTCAGCGCTGACACAGAACAGAAGCATGTGAAGTTTATTGAAAAATTTGACCTTCCTTTTCCATTGCTTGCAGATGTAGATCATGACTTATTAAACCTCTATGGTGTTTGGGGAGAAAAGAAGTTCATGGGAAGAACTTTCGATGGAATTCATAGAACAACCTTTGTGATGGATGAATCACATAAGATTGTTGGGATTATCGAAAAGCCTAAGAATAAGTCCCACTCTGACGAAATTTTAGAAATTTATAAAGATTGATTTTAGAACGTAAATAGATTACGATCTACTCACACATCTTTGTATCATACATTTTAACAACGCCGGACACAACCTCAAAACTGGAAGGCAAAAATTTAAAAAAAAAACGATATGGCAGGAAAAGAAGTTAACGCAGAAAAATTAAAAGCATTACAGCTTACAATGGATAAGCTGGATAAGACCTACGGAAAGGGTACGGTAATGAAGTTGGGAGATAGCGCAATTGAAGAGATTGACGTAATCTCTACAGGTTCTTTGACATTGGATTTAGCACTCGGTGTGGGTGGGTTCCCAAAAGGAAGAGTCGTTGAAATCTACGGGCCAGAATCATCAGGTAAAACAACATTGGCAATTCACGCAATTGCTGAAGTTCAAAAACAAGGTGGTATTGCTGCAATCGTAGATGCTGAGCACGCATTCGATCAATTGTATGCTAAAAGTTTGGGTGTAGATGTTGAGAACTTATTGATCTCACAACCAGACAATGGCGAGCAAGCATTGGAAATTGCTGACAACTTGATTCGTTCAGGAGCTATTGATTTATTAGTAATCGATTCTGTTGCAGCATTGACACCAAAAGCAGAGATTGAAGGTGAAATGGGAGATTCTCAAATGGGACTTCAAGCACGTTTAATGTCGAAAGCACTTCGTAAGCTTACGGGATCAATTAGCAAGGCAAACTGTTGTTGTATTTTCATTAACCAACTTCGTGAAAAAATTGGTGTCATGTTCGGAAACCCTGAAACAACATCTGGTGGGAATGCATTGAAGTTCTACGCTTCAGTTCGTGTTGATATCCGTAGATCAAGTCAAATTAAAGACGGGGACGAAGTAATCGGAAACAGAACGAAAGTGAAGGTGGTAAAGAATAAAGTTGCGCCGCCATTTAGAAGAGCTGAATTCGATATCATGTACGGTAAAGGAATCTCGAAAGTGGGTGAAATTTTAGACTTGGGTGTTGATATGAACATCATCAACAAAAGTGGTTCTTGGTTCTCTTATGGAGAAACAAGACTTGGACAAGGAAGAGATGCGGTTAAAGCGATTATCAAAGATAATCCAGAATTGATGGAGGAATTAGAACAAAAGATTAAAGATGCTCTTAAGCCATCAGGAGAGGTTGAACTGGTGGAGTAGGACAACTGCATGGCGCCTAAGGTAAACTTTGGCACAAGCATATCGTAGAGAAACGGCGTTTTAACTTAGGTTGAAATGCCGTTTTTCATTTTAATCAAATGATAGCATCGAGCATTTGGGTTACTATTTCGGCAACTGGTTTATCCAATCATTAATCGACTCATGTTTTTCTGATGCCTCAATAAGATCAAGTTCTGGATCGAAAATGTAAGTGGATGGTTTGCCATTGAATTGAACTTTTATTTTACACTTCACCCAACAATTCTTGATGCCATTTTTTGGTGCTATTACATCCTTGAGGTAATGTGCGAATTGAAGAATCATTTGAGGTGAATTACACATTTGATCAATCTCATCAGGGAATAACGTTTTTTTAGGGTCAATTATATGCCTTATATTTAAGTCCGTGTCGTAAATTGCAAACTGTACTTCTTCCACTTCGCGGTACTGTATTTTCATTCGCCAAGAAAAGCGTTGAGCCTCACCCGTCCAATCTGTATACCCCGGAATGAAATAGTGCCGCAAAGGCAGCACTAAATGGAACAGAACATAAGCCCCAATTAGAATTAAACCAGATTTCTTTAAAGGAGTCCCCGCTAATTTGGAGATTGGTGAAACGATTAATTTTCGTCTTTGAAGCCAACCATATAGTTTTTCCTGATCCATGAAAAGTAAAAGGGCTGCGATCATGAAAAACGGGAAAATGAAAATGTCGTTAAATACATAACTGTTCAGTAAGTTGAAAAGCACAGCCAAAATGATTGCTACGAATCTTGTTTTCTTTATTAAAAGGAGCGGACCAATCAGTAAGTCGAAAGCAATTCCGCCATATGCGAAAAGATATTTCATCCAGTCAGTTCGAAATAGGTTGGCTCCCGTTCTGTTCGCGGCGGCGTGCAATACTTCTTCTACTGGATGAAAATCAAGCCAATGCGGGTTTAATTTAACAATCCCACCAAAGAAATAAACAAGAATTATGTGAAATTGTAACAGTCGATAGGACCATTGTGGAACAGTGCCCCGTTTTCGCTTTTTATTTAGAGAAAAAGCCCCATCGGCAGGAAGAAAAATCATTATAAAACCAATCAAACAAAGGAGGTACAAATGATTATTGTATAAAACGGGGTCAAGAAAAAAGAAGTACGAAAAACCAAGGGCAAAGACTACCATAGCCCATCGATACATTACTCCAAGAGTAATTAAAATGGCGGAGACAAATAGAATACCCATCAACAATTTAAGGGTTCCAATTTCTGGTAAAGGAAGATTTAAGAATTCATAATGAAAGATTCGATCGTGGGCATAGAAGCTCTCCACAATTTTAATTTCATTGAAACGCTTTAAATCCCATAAAATAATTAATCCGAAAAATATACGAAATAGACCAAGTCCTTGAGGTTGTGTAGGTTGATTAAGGTAGTTTAAAATCTTCATTGCTTAAAAGTAGAAATAAAATTGATTTGTGAATATTCAATTTTCAGTATTGAATAGATTTAAATGGGAATTTCACCTTTTGCATAACTAATCTCGATGCAGCGCAACAAATAGCATTGAAAGCAATATTTAATTTATGACTCTAACCGTTCCTTTACTATTCTGCCTTCAGAAAAAGGATGGACAGAGTTTTTGTTGCTTTTTGAAGAAGTGCACACCGACTATTTAAACCGATTAAATTAAAAAATGGTCCAACATTGCACTCTCAGAAATGAGATTTCTCGTGCTTTCTCGGTTCAACTTAGGACATGGAGAAATGTCCCCTATGCTAGATGTTGGAACGAGGGCTATTCGGCAAGAAGGATGAGGCCGTTGTATAGTTGTTTCTTAATCTCACCTACTATTTCTGAATGATTCAATTTTCTCGTCAAGCAACTTCTGTTCTTTTTGATCTAATTGATATTGACCATTTTTGGTGTAAACATTAAAATATTTAAGCTCATTGTCGAAATTATAAGCGACAGTCCAGATCTGCTTAGTTGTTAAATCACTCGATTCAATATATTTTGTGTAGACAGTAAACTTATTTGTTACTGATTTCCAAACACCAATTTTATTTCCGTGCAAATCCCATTGATTGTGTTTTTTTGAACTTTACGGGAATGATTGGGAGACCATTTTTCTCCATTAAAAACAAACGGTTAAATACAGGTGCTGGTTCTATGAACTTATGATTCTCTGATTCACCAATTAAGATAACTGATGGGACGGATTTAATAGAATCAACTATCAATTCTATGTTAAAATAGCAATGACACATTACCACGAATTCTCCACTCAGAATTGCTCCATTGGTACTATCCTTTTCTATAATTGGTTGATATTCATATTCAATAGAGAGTGTGTCTGAATCAATTGATAGTTTAGCATTAAAAACAAACCTGAATTCACAGTTTTCAATTAGCCCCTGAGGGTCAACCCTTGGTTTTCTATTGTCACTGACTTCAAATGATCTCTTGTTAGGTCAACAAAAGAATACATTGATCGATCACAAGCGTTATTTTTTAATTCAATTGGTAATTGACCAAAAGATGTCAGGGTTGAAAAGACAAAAATAATTAGCAGAAACTTCATGTTGGGCAGTTCATTAACTATAACGTTTGTAGCTCCACGGTGAAACGATTTACTATAAATAGTTTTTCGAAGATAAAAAAAGCGACTTAGCTTTAGAATATAATTGAGTTAATAAAGACTAATAACACGAACCTTCGACTTGCAATGGGATGCAGCGTGTGTTAGTATGCGTTTTTAGTGTACGTCGACCCCAAGGAAATATAATTCCGAAATAGCAGTGTCGTCGTAAACATCTCCTTCATAAACTTCTACTATTTCAAAGGATAATGTCCAATTTGGAGTATCCTTTCCTTTATCCTTTTCTGTTCGCACATAGCCAATAGGATCAAATTCGAAAACTTGATCATTTTTAGTGTCTTTCAAGTGAAGAGTAGCGAATAATTCGTTGTTGAAATAAACATTTAGAGTCTTGACTCTTGAATTGTTAAACCAAGCTTCCTCAGAAATTACATACCCATTTACTATAATTATTTGAGTCACCCGAGGATGGTCACCCGGAAAAGTATAGGTTATTTTTTCACCGATCCCGTATCCAGGAACACCTTCCACCCATGCCGTTTTATAATTCAGGTCAAAAATGTTTTTCACATTATAATTGTGTTTTCCTTGTCGAGGCAATGAGCTGGTTGCTACTACAGTATCAACACGTTCACCGCAATACCAACTACAACCGCCTATAATGTCCCATGGACTTTCTAGTACCTCTTCACAGTTGGATAATATTTTTTGTTCATAGGGTGTTGCCTCACTGTAACTTCTGTTAGAAGCTTTCATTTTATCTAATACTTCACTACACTTCTTTAAACTTTCATCCGAATTGAAATTGGCTTCTTCAGTTGGGGTCAGGAACATACGATTTATCCAGACGGTATCAGGATACTCCTTAACTATCACCTGGGCATTAACTGTGCCGACTAGCACACAGAATAATATTAGAAGTTTATTTGTCATGGTCTATGCATACTAACGTTCTAGCTAAACTGCGTTTCAATGCAAACTAGGTTTTGTTGGTTAATCGTTTAATTCGAATAAAGATTTCTTAATGGAACTCTTAACGTCATTCCTTAATCGAACCTTGTTAAAGTCAATAATAATTAATTTAGCAGAGTCTTTGGTGACAAGAATAATCTTTTCATTCTTTTCTTGTAATTTTTCAATATCTGATAAGACGATTTTGCGAACTGAATCTGAATGTCTTGTCCTATACACCAATTGATCTCCAGAGAATTTAATAAATAGATTTCTGGATTCAAGAACGAATTTTTTAGATCGAATAATTAAAAACAAACCAACTGCAATTCCAAGTGGCTTATCCCAATCACCTGGGAATTCATTTACAAATTGATTCGTTTGGAGAAAATTGTATAGCTCGTAGCTGGACATGAGAGTTAGGAATCCTCCGGTAAGCATAAATACTAACATTTTGTAGGATCCTTTTTTTATTCTATAATTCATTCGTTTTTAATGTTTGCCAACGTACAAAGCTATGTTTCGGCTTTCCAAGACCAGTTTTAAATGTAATAACTTTTACCCTTAAAAAAAAACGGGGGATTCACGAAGCGAGCAATGGCGCAGAAATATAGCATGTGTTATCGGTGTTTATTTTTTTGTAAATCAATTTTGTCTTCCTGCCATTAAGAAACCTTTCTGAGTTAACCTCATCAAGTTCCCATTCAACTTTATTACTCCTACTACTTGAATTTAAAATGTTAATTCAATAGACTTTCTGACAGAATTATATCTCCATCCCCCCCCTTTATATTCTCATTAATACGAAAAATATTGAAAATACCGCCATTGCAAAAGTCTATAAATAGATCACCATCAATCGAACTATCGTTTATCTTTGTTAAAAAATAAATAGACATGGCAACAATCACTTTAGGAGGACATCCAATAA
>JBLHVW010000076.1:0-16963 GCA_047628775.1 Salibacteraceae bacterium
CCCGGCCCTTTTCGAGTAAACATGTCTTTAAGGTATTCAATCTTTACATTACGCCGCGTAATCATTACGGGGGCACTCATTAAATCTTCAACTCTCATGGTGTACTATTTAGGGTTCACCATAAAATTAAGTCAGCAGTGTGAAAGTAAATATGAGATAAATCATGAAAAATCGATCGTGCGATTGTTCGATTATTGGATTATTCGATTGTTGGATCAAATCAATGCTTTTCCGAACTCTTCAACACTTCCGGCATTTTCTTCTTGAACTTGTTCAGCCTTGGAACAGAAACTCCTTGAATGTATCCTTGATCTGGGTGCAAGCGCTCGTAATCTTGATGGTAATCTTCTGCGTCATAAAACACATCAAATTTCTTGACCTGAGTGGTGATAGAACTATGCGTTTTTGCTTTTTTAAGCGCTGAAATTTTAGAATCAATTAGTGTCTTCTCCGCGTCATTCGTATAAAAAGCAATCGAACGGTATTGAGGACCACGGTCTGGGCCTTGCGCATTTCGAGTAGAAGGGTCATGGGAATTAAAGAACACATCCACCAATGTCGAATAACTCACAATTGATGAATCGTAATAGACTTTCACAGCTTCTGCATGTTCCAATCGTCCTGTACAGATTTGTTCGTACGTTGGGTTCTTAATAACACCTCCAGAATAACCCGAAACGGCTTCCTGAACACCCTCAACAGATTCATAAACAGCTTCAACACACCAGAAACAACCACTTGCAAAATAAGCAACTTGAAGTGAATCTAAATTTTTAGGGTTCGCATCTTTCGTTAAAGAGCCTTCTGAATCTGGAGCTGATTGCGCACATGACGCCAAAGAAACTCCAACAATAAATAAAAATATGAGCTTTTTCATAAAACAGTTTTTCTTTTAGTTCGTCAATGTAAAAACATCCTTACTAGAAAGCTGTGAACAAATGTTAAATCAAAAAAAATACCAGTGAATAAGCATCACTGGTATTTAAAACTAATTAAATACATTACTACTTAACAACAAATCGAATCGTGCTAAATTCAATTCCATTATTTAATGCCAACAAGTAAAGTCCTGATTTTAAACTGTTCGTTTCTAAATTAATCACGTTTGGTCCTTCAACAGAATTATACTTTTTTGAAAGTAAAACTTTGCCTGAAAGATCCGTTACAGACACCTTTATTTCTTCCTTAGTACCAACGTCAAAAGTCACTTTACTATTTCCTTCAACAGGATTTGGAAAGATCGATACATCACTAAATGAAGACCGAAAGAAGACCGCTTTAACATCAGAGTAACTGAATATCCCGTCAAAATCAGTTTGTTTTAATCGGTAATAAGATGTTCCTGAGAAAGGGTTTCTATCAATCGAATTGTACTCTTGTATTTCAATTGTTGTTCCTGCTCCATCAACAGTATTCACCTCCTCAAAACTAACTCCGTCTTTACTTCTTTCAATTGTAAAGAAATCATTGTCGTCTTCAGTAATTGTTGTCCAGTCTACTGAAATATATTCGTCCTCAATAGATGTTGCATTAAATTCACTTAATTCAACAGGTAAAAGGCACCCAACATCAATCGTTTGTGAAGAGGTTGTTACACAACCCAAAGCATCGGTAACAGAGTATGTAATCGTAAAATTCCCTGTTGTAGCGTATGTATGAGAACCATTCGCTCCAGTAGAAGTCGTTCCATCACCGTAATTCCACAAATAAGTAGAATTGGCAGTAGGACAAGTTTTAATTGCGGTAAAAACCAAACATGTCACATCCAAAGAACCTGTGAAATTTGCATCTGGACCAATAACGGCCGTTCCTCCTCCACATGCTCCTCCAAAAGCAAGTAAAAAACCAGAATTAGACGTTGTAAAGTTGTCTACTAATAGAGCATACGTATTTCCTGCTGTAACATTAATCGGAGCGTTTACAGCTTGATAAGTTCCGCCACAACCGCCCGGTCCATTTCCGTTTGTATTGTTGGCTCCCGTTTCTGATGCAGGACAACTACTCAATCCTGTTGCTCCTGGACACCCACTCCAATCGCAGGCAATTGTACTTCCTTTAGATGCACAAGTGACATCCGAAGTTATATCCCAAAGTCCCCAATCGTAGTCATTGCTATTTGTACTTGGCGTAATCATAAACTCCAACGTTCCAGAACAACCAATGGTGAACCTAAACCACTTCGACTGACGTTCACCTCCAGAACCCCAACATGAAGTTGCCGTAGTAACTTCTTGAGTTCCAAATCCAGCACCTGATGTTCCTTGAGTAAATCCAGAAGCGTCACACAAAATAGCTCCTGCAATGCAGTCTTGACCAGCAACTGGTGTTGGAACTAAACTTGTTAAACAAGAGGTAAATGTTCCATCAGCACCAGTACCGCTAATTGTATAATAATAAGTTGATCCAATCTGTAAACCATTAAAAGTCGAAGTCAATGGTGAGGCGCCACATGCCGTTCCTCCTCCACCTCCTAGGCTCAAGCCACCACAAGGAGGCGTAAGAGATTGTACCAAAACGAATTCAATATTCCCTCCAAGCGAACCTGAAGTAATGTTTATATCCAATTGAGAAGTTGTAGCTACGAAAGAAAACCAAACTTCACCATTGTTTCCAGCACACCCAAGTGTTCCTACCCAATCATCACCAGCTCCAACCGTTGTTGTTTCTGCAAGTCCGGGACCATAACACGTTCCATCTGCAGTTGTCGCAAATGCACCCGAACAGAAATCGTTTGGTGGTTGCGCATTAGCATTTTGTGACATTAATACTACCATTAGTATCAATCCAACTATTTTGTTCAATTCTAATTTCATCTTCTTAATTGTTTGATTCGTTAGAAATTGTTGTTCTGATAGTCACATCGTTCGGATCAATGAAAATAATTTCATCCGAAAGAGGAGTGAAATTAGGATCACTAATAGTTGCAAGTGAAAGAATTCGAACCCATGTGAAATCACCAATTTTAACAATAGATACACTATCGTCTAAGCGTTCATTCTCAATAAGTATTAAGAGTTCTGAGGAGAAAACTTCTTGAGCTTTCGGATTGGAAGTCATCAATTGATACGTTCCATTTAGGTTGTTTTGCGAAAAAGCAGAAAAGCTCAGACACATAAAGACCAAAGTCTTAAGTATGTACGCCATTGTATGGTTATATAATAATTAGTATAAGTAACAGTACGACAACGTGAAAATTAGATCAAAGGGTTGTCCCGTTTTGTTAAAAATGGGACAATTAATGCATGAAAATTTAAATTAATAACATTAGAAGGCATCATGGAGGGACTTACAGCTCCAATATTCTTCATTGGAAATAATGCACCTAATTGACTTCTACCTCCTTTGGAAGGCTCTTTTTGAGCTTTTGAAAACGCTTTCGGGATTCCTCAGAATACAAACTTCCTTTATGATCAAACAGAATTTTTCGGTAGTACTCCGCTGCTTTTGCATTGTCCATCAAATGATTTTCATAGATATCACCTAATTTAAATAAAGCGTCGTCTGCAAGGATATCATCGCCATAGAACTCAATTAACTCTTCCAGTTCTTGAACCGCTTCACTCCACTTTCCTTGAAGCTCCATTGAACGTGCTTTTTTCATTTGAATATCATCGCCTAAACCTGTTGCAGGGTATTCGCTAATGATACTATCAAACAAGACAAATGCCTCTGGATAGCGGTGTTGTTCAATCAAAAGATCGGCGTTCGCGAACCAATTCATCGCGATATAATTGCTGTCCATTCCGTAATTTTCGAGAATCAATAAGGACAAGTTAATCGCATCATTCGCAATTAATTTCGAAGTAGATCTTTTCAGAACGTCCAATTGCGATTGAGCAAATTCAAACTCACCGTCGTAATAGAAGATTCGTGCATTCTTAAATTTGGCTTCGTGGCCAATCGGTTCGTATTTGAATTGCTTATCAATTTGCATATAAAGAAGAGACGCTTCCCAAACATCGCCATGGAGCACATGAATATCACCCAAAGCCAATTTTGCTTCGGCCTTTTGCATATCCGTTAACCCAGAAATTTCAAGCAATTCATTCAATCCTGCTATCGCTCCATCGCCGTCATTTGCATAGAAAGCCTGAATATGTGCTTTCTCCATCATCAGTGAGAAGGTAGACCGTCTTTTCCCGAACTCAAGCAAAGCGGCATCGTAATCGGCAATGGTTTGATTTAATTCTACCTGTGTAAAATTACGTTGCGTCGTTGCCTCCAAAAACTTGACGTTCAACAAAGAATTGTACGCTTGCAAATACATGGAAGCTTTGTCGCCCATATCAACTACATACTTGAATGCTTTTCTTGCAGTGCTATAATCCTTATTCTCAATGCAAATAGTACCAAGGTCATAAACCAGTCTTCCATTGGCATCGGTTCTTTTGTCTACAGCTTTAACATGGATAAGCGCGGCACTAAAATTCTGACGTTGAATGAACAACCATGTCAGCAATTCAGAGTAAATTAAATCCCCCGGATTTTGCTGCGTTCTTTCGATTAAAGCGCGTTTTAAGATTTCATATTCTTCAGATTCATCTTCCGTGAAATCAATCTGGTTGACCAAAATTCGCTTTAAAGTTGTCTGGTAAGATGAATGGTATTCGATCAAATCGAGGTACTCCCCCATCATTTTTTCAGTATCACCCAATGATCCATAATACTCAGCAAATTGAAAGTTAAGCGGGTATGAATTCTTTAACAATTTACGCCCTTTCTCCAAAGTTCTGAATGCCATCTCATTCTTCCCTTGGGCTTTGAATGCGTTGTAAAGTCCAATAACATCTCTGGATTGAGCTTGCATTTTAGTGATTAAATCTTCGTAGATTTTATCTGCTTTTCCACTTTCTTCGTTGGCCTCATAAAATTTCGCCAATTGGATTTCATACTCCTGATCCATTTTAAAATAAGAGATCTGACGCTTCAATAATTTCTCCACTTCTTTGGTTTCACCCGTCTCTTCAATACACGTTATCAAGCGGTTGAAATAGAATTTAGTGTGGTCTTTATCATACAGTCTTTCGTAATAAACAGCGGCCTTATCGTATTCCTCATTACCGAAATAATGTTGCGCCAATTGCTGATCCGACTCTTGCGCGGACCCAACTAGTGGACTTAGGACGATTAAAATGGCAAAAATTATATTCTTCATCAATGTTCTTTCTATCAATTATTGTACCTCATCTGCTTTAAAACGTTCAACGAGCATTTCGTTAATTTCATTGTGCAATTCATCATAAGTTATCACAATTAATTCCTTGTGTTCGACATACAATGTAATACCCGTTTCCAATTCCGTTACTTTTTTCTCTTCAAAGGAAAGGTACTCATCATATTTATGGCGTTTACCGCTGGCTTGATCAATGTCTCCTTTTAGTTTTTTCAATGCTTCCTTTTCCGCAAGAACAGCCGCTGACAAACGTTCATATTGAGCCAAAGCTGGAGCAAGATTGTCGTGCATTCTTTTGAATCGATCTAGTTTGTAGGCCACTTCCAGTTGAATAGTATCATCCTCGAGGCCTTTAATTCTATTGACATACTCCGTTGAAATCGATAACATTTCGGATGCATTTTCAATCTTGTTATCGTCCAAAAGCACAGACGAATTTTCTATAATTTCATTCATCTCTTCCAAACGTTCAAATTGCTTCGATTTATTCAAATCAGAACATGAACTAAACGCGAGTAGAAGCGATATGGCAAAGAGAAATCTCATGAATAGTAAATGTAGTCTTTATTAGCGATAATTTTACCATCCGACTCGTTGGTAAATCAACTCTCAATTGGCCGCTATTCTACAAATTATACAAGCCATTTTTAACAGCATACAATACCAGCCCAGCGATATTGTGCGAGTTCGTTTTATAACAGATACTCTTTCGGTGCGATTCAACTGTACGGATACTTATGCTTAGGAGTTCTGCAATTATTTTATTCGTTTTCCCGTTGCAAATTAACTCTAAAATTTGATGCTCTCTTGAAGTGAGTGGATCACCTAAAATGGAAGTAGCCTGGTCTTTGTCCTTTACCAATTTTTTAAGGAGTGATCGAGAGATTTTATCATCGAAATAATAGCCCTGTTCTTGAACGGCAAATATCGCATCAACGACTGTTTCAATATCGCAATTTTTAGGCAAGAATCCTTTGGCGCCCATTGTAATGCATTCAGATATAAATGGATCGGAATAATGCATGCTAATTATTATAACATGGACGTTCGTATGTCTCTCCGTAATTATCTTAAGTGCTTGATGTCCATTAACAACGGGCATCTCAAGATCTAGCAATACAATGTCTACTTTCTTTTTTTTGAGCTTTTGTAGCAGCGCTGAACCGTCACCGACATCGAAAACAAGATTTATATCTTTCTCTTCTTTCAATAGAGCTACCATCCCCTGTCGAACCAATTCGTGATCCTCAGCAATAGCAATTCTAATCGGTTTTTTCATCAGGCGAAAGGTACAACTATTTCTGTATTTGACATTTCGTTGACCTTACTAAAACTGAGCGTTCCATTGAGAAGAACCATTCGCGATTTAACAGAAGATAAACCAAGCCCTGTCGATCCCGCTTCAAATGTATCAAAGCTTTCGGTGGTTAATCCTTCACCGTCATGATTAATTCGAATCTTAATTAAATCGCCCTCAATAAAGAATTCAATTTCAAACCAAGTTGGGGTATCGTGTTTAATGGAATTATTTATGAGTTCTAATATTATGCAATACAAATTACGGCTCATTGTTTTGGAAAGCATTTTCTCGTCGTCCAATTCAGAAACCACCAAGCAATGTACACCGTCTAATCCTGAAGTAAACGTTTCTATTGCCTTGGCCAAACCAAACTTAACAACGTGTTGTGGCGACAAATCATGACTGACACCACGAACGTTTTGAATTATTGTATCGATAAAATCGCTGTCATCAGAAAATGAATTTTCAGTCAATTTCCCAGCCTTAAAATCCCGTTTGTATTTAGCCAATTTAAATTTAACCGAGGAAAGTAAAGGACCTACCTCATCGTGGAGATTGAGTGCTATTTTTTCGCGTTCGGATTCTTGCGTGTCGATTGTAGCTTTGAGAAGTTCGACTTGTTGCTTTTTAATGGTAAGATTCAACTCATTTTCTTTACTGAATAATGACTTGTTGTAAGTAGCTGTAAAGACAACAATAGTCGCAATTAGTAAAAATATAACTAAACTTCCAGCTAGTATTAGAAATACTATGTTCGTTTGATCAACCATAAGCCTCGGGTAAATAGAATGTTATAGACTATGTTTGAAATAATTACTATTAACCACAAATACATAGAGAGTTCAATGTTGAAATAAAATAGTTCATAAAATATATAGGTGAAAAATGTCACTCCAAAATGTAGAAGAATGGCCGAATTGATCCAATAAAATGGATATTCTAGAAGATTAGGCACCCTCAGTGACTTGAACAAATTATGGAAAAATAACAATGACAATACTAAAGGAATTATACCTGTAAACACATCAATCACAGGGGCTGGTAAAAACCAGGCACCATTGAAAGTAATAAAAGAAACTGAGAAGCAAACATAGGCAACTCCAATTCCAAGAAGCACAAACCCAAATGATCTCCTCTTATCTAGAAGATAAAACAGTAATAAATACAAGCATGTTGATACAACGCTAAAAATATTGAACACGATAAAATTATTCATTGAATAAATCCCAAGAAGCATACTTAAACAATCAGATAACAACCAAACTGTTACAATGGAAAACAAGGCCCAACGCATTTTGCGATGAGCCTTGTTTAAAACTGTTAGAAGTATAATAAGCGGAAGGAAATCGAAAATAACTCCACACCAATTTATCCATATAAATATTTCTGTACTCATTTAGCCATTACCATTCAATCCATTAACACCTCCACAAGTATATGGACATGGAAGTGCCTTATCCAAAATTAAATCCGTCATATCATTTTCATCTTCACCTGCGGCTACCAAAGCTACAGTTTTTTCACCACTCGTAGGGTCTTGTCCAAAATAAATTCTAATACCCATAGCACCTGGCTGGGCTAATAATTTTTCCAATTTCTCTTTTCCTAAGAACCCCCCTTTTATTGGTCCGTTATCCCCATCTCTCCAAGCCTTCGTTAATCCAGATGCTTCTTCCATTTCAATAAATTCTCCTTCTGTTCCGTTAAACGACATAATTTTAGATTTTTTTGGTTAATAGCACCTAAGCTACAATTGTGTTCGAATAAAGTTTCGAAGCCACAAATCTACACTTTAAAACAAGCAATATACAATCAGTTGCATATCAGTAAATTACGTGTTTAATTAAAAGGAGCACTGAATCATTACTACGTAGTTATACGTAGTACAATTGCGGCTTATACGGATATATCGATATGACATATGTACTAATTAATCACTTCACAAAAATGAGTAAAAAGTACTAACGATTTGGTTACTTCCTACTGAACGTGCCCTTTTCAATGTTTCAGCAATGCAAGTTACCTCAAAATAATTCAACAATTGAAAATTCAATCCTGTAAACACCTTGGTTTTATGAGTAATTCTACTCATTTTTTGCACAATTCCTTTCAATTTGTTCTCCAGACGCACATATTATTCACACAACGTTGTATATTAGAATTTAGATACCCGAACACGAATAAAAATGATAGTAGCAATAGCGGAAGACCACGATATTTTGCGAGAAACAATGAGTAAATTACTTGTTGGAGAAGACGATATTAAAGCTGTTTTTCAGGCTTCCAATGGCAGCGAATTGTTGAAATTGATACGCAAAAAACGGATTGATATTATCACTCTTGATTTAAACATGCCAATAATGGATGGTCGAGAAACGATCAAGGTTTTGAGTTCATTGGAAGAAGACAAGCGGCCTGGAATTGTAATTCTAAGCATGCACGATACTGAAGAACACGTGCGAAAATACATTGGCATGGGTGCAAATGCTTTTCTTTCGAAGGGGTGCGAATATTCAGAACTTCTTTTGGCCATTAATGATGTGCACCGAACGGGGTTTCATTTTAACAGAATCGTGACGCGTGATTTGTTAAAAGACATTCTAAAAATGACACGGAAAATAATATTGGACAATCCCTTATCAGAGCGGGAAATTCAAATTATACAATTTATATGCAAGCAAAAAACAAATTTTGAGATCGCTCAAGCGCTTAAAATAAGTTTAAGAACCGTGGAAAACCACCGCCTGCATATCATGAGAAAAATAGGAGCAAAAAATGGTATTGGGCTTTTAACCTACGCTATGAAAACAGGGCTCTTGAATATTGAACAGCTTTAATAAAAGAGAAAACAGTTACTTAGACCGAGTATAACTAATTATTTGAAGTTGGATTCTATGAATTCCAACCCAATGCTTAGCATCTCTGTAAATTATCATTCTATATTTGAATACTACTTTTACCATTAATACTACGAACTATCAGAACTATTAAAGTTGCTATTGCCGAAGACCACTTGGTCTTTCGAAATGTATTCACTCAAGCCATAAATAGTTTGGATGACATGCGAATACTATTCGGTGCCGGAAATGGTTTGGAAGTCATTGAAAAACTTAAAATTCACCGGGTTGATGTACTTCTGCTAGACCTCAACATGCCCATCATGGACGGAACACAAACCTTACAGTATGTCCGCGAGCATTATCCTGGGATTCATGTATTAATATTGAGCAGCGACTACAGCGACTTGTATATTCGAAAATACATGCAACTTGGCGCTAGAGGGTATTTGTCTAAGGATTTCGATTATGAAACAATTGTAGATGCCATTCGCTCTGTGTATCAGCAAGGCTTCTTTTTTCATGATAAAGTTTCGTGGGTTTTGCTTGCAGAACTGATTGCGAAGCGAACACTATCAATGCATAAATCTTCTGATCCTATGTCCAACCGTGAAATAGAAATTATCCGCTTAATCTGCGAAGAAAAAACCAATTTTGAAATTGGCCAAGCACTATCTATCAGTGTAAGAACAGTTCAAAACCACCGCTTGAGAATTAACAAAAAAACGGGAGCTAAAAACGCAGTTGGAATTTTGGTTTATGCGCTTAAAAATGGGCTGTACCAATTGTAAATAAAAAACCCACTCATTTGGCTTAACCGAAACAAGTGGGCTCAATATCTTCTTAAAGAATACTACTATTTCCCTTTAGGAACATGCTTGTTTGTAAATTTCTCAGCAGCAGTGTTCCAATCGTCAATTAGACTTCCTCTTGTCTTGTTATTTACTTCATTCCTTTTGTTATACGCTTCAACTGCAGCATTCAATTCATTCCCTGCATTATTGATTTCATCAATGTTTTCTTGGGTTCTATTTTTCTCTTTGATTTGATCAAACCCTTCTTTTATTTTCATGAAGTTTTCTGACTTCAAAAAGTAATCTACTGCCAATTGCGTGTCTTCAACTTCTTTTTCGTAAAATTTGAACAGCGCCTCCGTAGCATCTACCATTGTATTGTCTCCTTTGTACGGGTTCACTTCTTTCAGTTTCCCAAATCCTTCTTCTGTAGTTGAAGTAAGCGCTTCTTTGTTTTGTTCAATTGCGCTTAAATCCTTACTTCCCATTGCATCTATCAAATAAATTTCTTGCTTGTTGCTTTTGAAGAAAATCAGGAATACTTCATTATAATGGTCGTATACCTTTCCTGCGATTTCCATTTTTTCATTCATCGGATCGTCAGACGCAACAATTTCAATATCATGTGCGTCTGCAAATACCTTCTGAGCCGCAGAGAGGTCATTACCCGCTTCTGCTTGCTTATCATTCGCTAATTCTCTAGCCATCATGTACGCTTCCATGGCATCATAAGATTGCTCAGAAACTTCTTCCATGTCAACGATTTTTGCGTAATCTTCCTTCAAAACAATATTCACAATATTCAAGAAATTAACGACAGCGTCTTTGTAAGTGGCATCTCCTTCAAAATCCTTTGCTCTTTTCGCTTTTCCCAAAGCAGTATTGGAAGACGCAATTAACTCAGCTCTTCTTTTCTCCACTTTTCTAGCGCTCTTTCCATGGGATACGGATCTTGTATAATCCCACATGTCCTTTTGAATAATATCTGATTCTGAAGAAAAATAATTCATGTAAAGCCCAGCGTTTTCAGTACTCTGAGCCACTGTAAGCCCTCCAATAAAAAGAAATGATAATAGTATTAATTTTCTCATATTTATTTGTTTTTTGACGTTGTTCTACCCAAACGCCTCTTAATTTACTGGTTTATTAATTCGAGCATTATCGTGTACGCTTCGGACAATTCTGGATCAGAATCAACCTCTTCGTGGAATGCTTCTTTGTACCGATTTAAATATTCACTCATCTTATACACTTCCTCATCGTACTGCAAAGATTGAGATTTAAAATTACTGCTGGCCCCTTCATACACCTTTTCCAGTTCTGATTCGAGCGCATCGACTTTTTTGCTAAGCGCCAAGCTTTCCGTCAAACCTATAGATTCGTAATCAACGCTGTCGTACAAAGCGTCAATCTGCTCACCGAAAGACTTCACCTTAATAAAAAGATCTGCACTAAGTTGTCGTTCCTTACTTCTCGATTCGATACTCGTCAAATCCATTTTAGGCAATGCGGTGTAATACATCTTCTTTTCAATTGAATCCAAATTTAAAACATTTGGATAATCCTCTTCTCGGAAGGGATCGTAATCATACGGCACCTCCAAATTAATGTCTGGAACAACACCGTTGACTTGGTTTGTTGTTAAATCGATTCGATACAATCCCATTCCAGTCACTTTGACAAATCCCCACTCTCCAGCTTCACCACTATCCACAGATAGCTCATCAGGCGCTACTGGAAACACGGCTTGACCAGTTGCTTTGCCAAATGATGGTTGACCAACGATAACGGCTCTGCTATAGTCCTGAAGGGTTGCTGCAACAACTTCTGAGGCAGAGGCTGAATTTTCGTTGATTAAAATGATCATTGGGCCGTTATAGATAGATCCTCGATTGAAATCTTTGTATGTGAATGGTTTCTCATCTCCGGTTGCAACCAAAACGGGTCCGTAATCAATGAAGATTCCAGCAAGATCAATGGCTTCTTTCAACGATCCTCCCCCGTTGTCTCTCAAATCCACTATTACGCCATCAATGCTTTCCTTCTTTAATTTTATGAGGGTTTTCGCTAGGTCATTCGCGCATCCCAATCCTCCGTCGTCATTCCAACTGGTATAAAAATCGGGAAGCGAAATGTATCCTATTTTTCTCTCGCCATTTAGTAAAGCCGATTTAATAATGTCACCATCGCTGTATACTTTCGTCTTTAATAATTCAACGGTTCTTTTGCCGTCATTCTCATTTTCCAATGTCACTTCCAATCGATCTGATTCCGTTTTCTCAAATAATTTATTCAGTTGAAAACGTGTTTTCCCTTTCAAATCAATCGTTTTTTCGTCTCCAAATTTTACCGCTTGAATAACATCTCCTACTCTAATTTGTCCAGAAAGCCATGCAGAACTTCCGGGAATAATTCGATGCACTTCTAAATCACCTTTTATGTTTTTCACATAAGTGACACCGAATAATTCGCGTTCGCTGGAAAGCTCTTCCTCGAATTCCTTGTTTTGAGAAAACGAGAAATAATTGGAATGTGGATCATAAGACCTTGCAATTGAATTCAAGTAAATGTTATCGACGAATGAAATTTCACTATTGATATTTGTAAAATAATCGGTATAGATTTCTTTCACTCGAGATGTTGATTCAGTAATAAATGAACTTAGAGAATCCGAATAGCTCTCATAATCTTGCTCTTTGACCTTTCCAATTACCCCACCGATAATTGTATTTCGAAACATTAAGTTCCACTTGGCTTGTAGTTCAGAATCAGACACGGCCTCATTCAAATCAACTTTGTTGGCGGTTACTTTCTCCAAGTCAATTTCAGATTCAAAGTAGCTTTTGTGAAACCCTTTTATTTTCTCCAAATTCTCATTGTAGATCGCCTTTAATGCATCGAGATACGTTTCCTTACTTCCCGATAAATCACTAACAAGATTTGGCAATTGCGATTCGAGTTCGGCACTATTTTCTTTTGTAAAAAAGAGCTTGTCATCATCCAAAGAGCTCATAATATTGTCGTGAATGCTCTTGGCCAATTCCTCATTTAAAGCTCGAGGTTGAATATGGTTTTCGTTTAAAACGGAGATTACACGCCTTGCAATCGATCCTGTTGAAATATCCGATTGAGCATTTAATGAAAATGAGAACGCAAGTAGGATGAAAGTAATAATTGACTTCTGCATAGTGCTTATTATCGCTAATGCTATGCGACGATATGCAATTTAGCACATTTTTTGAACTCTTCGAGTGCGTTTAGACAATGAAAGCACTGATTTGTTGTAAATCACGTAAAATTACGTGGTTTACAACGAGACATTTTATAAAACAAAAAACCGCATCAGCAAGGCCAATACGGTTTTGAATATTTATGAATTCCGAAAACGATCGGAACCAGTTTTACAATCCGAATGATGATTTTACGATATCAACATAATCAAGTTTTTCCCAAGTGAATAACTCAACATCCTTTGTAAGAACCCTTCCATCAGGAGCGTGGAATGTTTTTGTTACAACCTCGTTCTTTCTTCCCATGTGACCGAAGGCCGCAGTTTCAGAATAAATTGGGTTTCTCAATTTCAATCGTTGCTCGATGAAGTAAGGACGCATATCAAAAATTTCAGCAATTTTATCAGCGATTTCTCCATCGGTCATGTCAACTTTAGAAGTTCCGTATGTATCAACGTACATTCCACATGGCTGTGCCACACCAATTGCGTATGATACTTGAACTAAAATCTCATCACACACACCTGCTGCAACTAAGTTCTTAGCTACGTGACGTGTTGCGTATGCTGCAGATCTATCCACTTTAGAAGGATCTTTTCCTGAGAATGCACCACCTCCGTGAGCACCTTTACCTCCATAAGTATCAACGATAATCTTACGACCTGTTAATCCTGTATCTCCGTGAGGCCCACCAATTACAAAAATTCCAGTTGGATTAATGTGGTACGTGATCTTGTCTGTAAATAATTTTTGAAGCTCAAACGAAAGTTTCGCTTTAACTCTTGGAATTATAATGTTTATAATGTCATCGTTGATTTTCGCCAACATCGCTTCTTCCGAGGCGAAATCATCGTGCTGTGTTGAAACAACAATTGTATCAATTCTTTGAGGAACGTTATCGTCAGAGTATTCAATCGTTACTTGCGACTTTGCATCTGGACGCAAATAAGGAATCAATGTCAACTCGTTGTTACGTATATAAGACATCTCTTGCAAAATTTTGTGTGCAAGATCCAACGCTAAAGGCATGTAGTTTTCCGTTTCCTTCGTTGCATAACCGAACATCATCCCTTGGTCTCCTGCTCCTTGATCCTCAGGATTTGAGCGCTCAACACCTTGACTGATATCTGCCGATTGATCGTGAATCGCCGATAAAATTCCACATGAATTGTAATCGAACATATATTCCGACTTCGTGTATCCAATTCTCTTAATTGTATCTCGAGCAATTTTCTGAACATCTAAATAGGTGTTCGTCTTAACTTCTCCTGCTAATACAACTTGACCTGTTGTTACCAGCGTTTCACAAGCAACTTTTGACTGAGGGTCAAATGCCATGAAATTATCAATTAGAGCATCAGAAATTTGATCTGAAACTTTATCTGGATGTCCTTCTGAAACTGATTCAGACGTAAACAAATACGACATACTATTTTGCTTTAAATATTAGAAGACAAAAGTAGCAAATTAATCCTAATCAATAGGGCAGCCGCGTTGCTGTTTTGGAATAATTTTTGCTAAAATGAAAGCAAATAAAAATTATGAAAACTACATTACTCTTTGCCTTAACGCTTCTTATTCTGTTCTCGTGCAACAAAAACCAGAGACAAGTAATTAAAATTGATGGGAAATGGAACGTGAAATCTGCAGAGATGGTCGGTATTGGAACTCTTGATCCTGATGTAATCTACGAATTTGAATATTGCAAATTAAAGCAAGATGGATTCTGCGAATTTTCAATCCACAACTTTGATACGGACGTTATTACTTCTGGAATTTATAGCATCAGTGAGAATGGAAACAAATTGAACCTTTCAATCACTGTTGGATTTGGATTGGAAACTCGAGTTTACGACATTATTAAGATTTCGAATCGAAAACTGATCTTGGTAAATTCCAATGCGCCATTCGGAGAATTTTCAAGAATTGAATTAAGAGCGGTGAATTAAGGCTTACCGTTGCTCGATATACCCCGCATCGCCCTCTTTCAGATCCAATATCCAGGTATAATTACCGATAAAATGTGAATTAAAGAATCCCATTTTTTTGTAATCTGCTTCAGGAATATATGCTCTTTGTCGGTGCAACAACCCTCCCACTTTAGTTTGCGGTGCAATTCCATCAAGTAGACAAGGAGCGCTAAACTTGTGGGCTTCAAAGTCACTTCCATATTGCCAGACTTCTTGCCACTCGGAAGGCGTAACACTTCCAGCTTCGGCATTTTCTGCTGCGATAATGTAGAGTCCACCAAAATTAATTTTCCCTCTTAACATTTCAATCATACCTAAGCTATAAGCATACCCCATGCTGTGGGCAACGATAAATAAAGTGTCGTTTTTGGATTTATTGGGAAGTTCATTTAATTGCTGTATTAAGTTTCGTCCGGCAATTCTTCCGTTATTTCGGCGAAGGTCAAACCCTTCTTTATTGGATTCTAAATTCAGTAACTCGACCGTTTTCACTTTACTTCTCAAGCCAAAAAACGACCATCCTTTTTCGGATTTTTTACATACGTGATACTTCGGGTTCCTGCACCTTTGAGGATATTTTTGAGAAAGTGTTGTAAAATCAATCAAACTTGCATGGTTTGATGTTGCAACAGAATGGTGTCCATCGGCGTAGTATGTTTCTGTTGGATTTATTTTTTTCTCAAACAGCACATTGATCTGACTCCATGGTTTCCAATATAAATATCTATCATCCTTATAAATGAGATTTTTAGAATCAGAAAATTCAAGTCCCTTGAGTATGATCTCTTCAAAATTCTCTTCAAAAGTGCTCCCGAGGGAGGTCGGTCTGTATCCGTTCACAAAAAGTAAAATTCGCTTTGCGGGATCAGGGAGGCGTAGTTTTTCAGTTATATCTACACCAATAAAATTGAACACTCTTTGTTCTAAGAACTGCCCCTCTTCATCTAAATAGGTATAAATAACATAGTGACTGTGCGCAAACCGTTTGAAATTACCCTCCTTCAAAAGTAAAGAATCTGAATCTTTCGCTAATTTGCATTTTAGACCGCCTGATTTTGTCTTTTTCAATTCAAAGTAAAGTACTCTTTTCTTCTTTTCAAGACTCCATTCATCCCCTTTCTTGAGAAGGATTTGAGAACCTAATCTTGCCTCTTGAAAGCGTCGTTCGTTATTGTTGCCCACCAATTGTTCAGAAACAGAATTGATGCTCATTCCGCTGTATTCTTTCAATTCGCCTTCGTCTACTTCAAACATATAATACCCTTCATTAACAAGAAGGAATGCACCAATAAAAACCGTTGAAAACATACTAAAAACGATTAATCGAGTTGCCCATCGAAACAATCGGTATTTACGAATTCGATCCACTCTCTGTACAATTTTACGGCGTGTGTAAATGGATAAGATTCCCAAAAGGAGTACGCTAAAAATGTGCAGGAGACAGATTGGGTAGCTATAAACATCAAACAATTGATAAAACAGAAAGTTGTCAATGTCTAAATGAAGCGAATAAGTATTCCTCTTGAACGTGGTCCGAATTGACTTTCTCAATCCTCCGGCATTTAGAATGATATTTCCATCCGCATCTTCTTCCCAGAGATAATAGGCTATAATCCCGTTACTTGTCTTAACATCTTCGTAATCATCATAATAGGAAAT
>JBLHVW010000077.1:0-16945 GCA_047628775.1 Salibacteraceae bacterium
GCCAAATCATGATTAACGTAAACTTCTGCACTTGTAAAAAACGCTTTAAGTGCACCTTCTATAATTGCATTCATCTCCGGCGAGGAACATCCAGCGCCATAAAAATAAATTTTTCTGACCTCTGATTTGATCATATCTAATTCAAGATGATCGTTTAATTCGATTAAAATATCCTCACGTGAATGGTAGAATGGATTAAAGCCTTTTGTGCTATACACTGCTTCTTTACCATCACTCACTAACATCCAATCGGCCTTTGTAGATCCACTTTCGACAACTAAAATCATGAATTTGTAAAATGTTGAATTTAATCAAATATAATAAAAAAAGGTTTTCTTATAGTACTATTTACAAAAAGTACTTAAATTTGATACAAATCATTCAACATAGAATATGAGTTTCCGACAATCTATTCCAAACGAAATAACACCCTTTAATTTAGTAATATTTGGTGGTGACGGCGATCTCTCTAAACGCAAAATTATCCCTGCTCTATACCATCGATTTGCAGACAAACAGATCAAGGTAGACTTTACAATTAGATGTATTTCAAGGAGCCTGGGCGACGAAAAGGCGTTTAAGAAAACGCTTAAGGAATTCATTCAACTCGATTTAAAAGACAAGGATAATGATAAAGTGATTGATGATTTCTTGAAACGCGTTGGACTGATAACGATTGGAAAGAATGACACCAAATCATACAGCGAACTAAAAGCAGACCTTGACAAAACAGAAGAATACCAGAACGTTTATTATTTCTCGGTTCCTTCAGGAGCGTTCTCTGAAATCTGCAATACACTCAAGGATTCAAAGCTAATTAATGCGAAAAGCAAAGTTGTTTTGGAAAAACCATTGGGGCATGATTTAAAATCAAGCAGAGCGATAAATGATATTATTTCGGCCGCTTTTAAAGAGGAACAAATATTTAGAATAGATCATTACCTTGGTAAAGAGACGGTTCAAAACTTAATGGTCTTGCGTTTTGCAAATCATTTGTTTGAACGCGCCTGGAATGCAGAAAATATTAAAGACATACAAATTACGGTAGCAGAAAGTTTAGGTGTGGAAAAACGTGCAGGATATTACGATCATACTGGTGCCCTGCTTGACATGATGCAAAACCATTTACTGCAACTACTCTGCCTTATCGCAATGGAGCCGCCGTCAAGTTTAAATCCAGATGCTATTCGAAATGAAAAAGTAAAGGTGCTTCAATCGCTGCGTCTTTTTGACAAAGAATCGATAAAGACAAATGTTGTTCGCGGCCAATACACACGAGGTGCAAATGGTGGACAGAAATTAAATTCGTATCTTGAAGATATTAAGCAGTACAATTCTGAAACGGAAACTTTTGTTGCTATTAAAGCACATATTGATAATTGGCGGTGGAAAAACACTCCGATTTATTTAAGAACTGGAAAGCGCATGAAAAAACGCTACTCGGATATTGTAATTAACTTCAAGGAGCTTCCGCATAATATTTTTCCAGAATCAAAACACCCCCTTCAAAACAAGTTAATTATTCGCATACAACCTGAAGAGCGCATTGAATTGGTTCAATTGAGCAAAATTCCAGGACCAGGTGGATATCGTTTCAAACCGATCGCGCTCAAGCTGGATTTTATAGATTCATTTCAAGACCGTATGCCTGGTGCATATGAACGCTTGATAATTGATGTAATTCGTGGTAATCAGACCTTGTTTATGCGTCATGATGAATTAGAAGCTGCATGGATATGGATTGAATCAATAACGAAGTATATGAAAAAAGAAACCCCGCTTTCATTGTACGAATCTGGGACTTGGGGACCTGGAGACGAAATTCTTGATGAAAACACAAAATGGCAGACAAAATAAAAATGAACATATTCCAATCGGAAGATAGCTTAATAGACGCGGTTGTTGGTTCTCTAATTTCAGATTTAGAGCAATCGATACAATCCTATGGAAAAGCGAACTTACTTCTTTCAGGCGGAAGTACTCCAGGACCGATTTATAAGGCTCTGGATCAAAAATGTGCATTTATCAAGGATCTTAAAATTGGCTTAGTAGATGAACGCTTTGTGGCTCCCAATAATGAGTTTAGCAACGAGCGGTTAATCAAATCTTGTTTTACGAAGTTGCCAAGTGAGCTCTATGAAATTGTAGGAATGGTTCACGATATCGAAGACGAGGTCAAGAATATTGAACTTTTAAAAACAAAGTACCATGATTTCATTGAAAGAACGGACGTTGTAATTCTAGGAATGGGACCTGACGGACATACGGCTTCCATTTTTCCGAATGATCCCCAATCCGATAAGGTACTGTCCAGCAATGAAAAGAATGTTTTTAGCACCAAAGCTCCTAATCATCCTGAGCAAAGAATAACGTGCAGTCTTGACATGATTACTAATGCATCATCAGTATACCTGATCATTTCAGGGGATGAAAAATTAAATGTTCTTGAAAACAATGAGCTTTCGTTACCCATTCACGTTGTTCTCAAAGAGAAAAACGATATTAAAATCTTTACTCTAGAAAAATGATACATTCAAAAATAAAAGAAGTTACAGATCGAATTATTGAAAGAAGTAAAGCTTCTAGAGATTCTTATTTGGAAAATACACGTGTTAATTTTGACAAAGTTCGTGGCAGAAACCACTTGAGTTGTGGAAATCTAGCGCATGCATTTGCAGGTTGCGGCCCCTCTGATAAATCAACGATTGCAGAAGGAATTGAGCCGAACATAGCAATTGTTACTGCATATAACGACATGCTTTCGGCACACAAGCCTTACGAAACGTATCCAAATGAAATGCGTAAATACGCCAACGGTTTTAACGCAACAGTTCAAGTTGCAGGTGGAACTCCTGCGATGTGTGATGGTGTAACACAGGGTCAGCCGGGAATGGACCTCTCACTTTTAAGCCGCGATGTTATCGCACTATCCTCAGCCATTGCCCTTTCTCACGATATGTTTGACGGAGTTATGAATATGGGGATTTGCGACAAAATTGTCCCTGGATTACTGATTGGAAACTTGAGCTTTGGTCATTTACACGCGCTATTTGTTCCAGGAGGACCTATGCCTACAGGTATTTCAAACGAAGAAAAATCAAGAATTCGTCAGGAATTTGCTGAAGGAAAAATTGGAAGAGAAGAATTGCTAAAAGGTGAATCTGACTCTTACCACTCTCCAGGAACTTGTACCTTCTACGGAACTGCGAACAGCAATCAAATGTTGATGGAAATCATGGGACTGCAATTGCCGGGTTCTAGTTTTGTTAATCCTGATACGGACATGCGAAGAGCTTTGAATAAAGAGGCGGTTCGTATTCTCGTTCATAACATTAGAAATAAAGATTACGCTACCACGATTGGTCAAATTATAGATGAAAAATGTATAGTAAACGGCATCATTGGATTATTGGCTACCGGTGGTTCAACGAATCACACCCTGCATATAGTAGCAATGGCAAAGGCCGCTGGAATTATTGTCAACTGGGATGATTTTTCTGATCTTTCAGAAGCTATACCGTCTATTGCACGTGTTTATCCCAATGGAGCAGCAGACATTAATCACTTCCATGCTTCTGGTGGAATGGCGTTTGTGATCAAAACATTACTGGATGGAAATCTTCTGCACGAAGACGTAAATACAATTGTTGGGAATGGATTGTACAAATACACGCTTGAACCAAAATTGAAAGACGGCACAATCCACTATGAGGACGGCCCAACAGTATCATTGAATGAATCGATTATTCGATCGGCTCAAGATCCCTTTCAGAAAACAGGTGGATTAAGAGTTTTAAAAGGAAATCTTGGTGTTTCAGTTATCAAAACCTCTTCTGTTGCCGAAGAACATAGAATTGTTGAAGCTGAAGCAATTGTTTTCGACGATCAAGACGATTTAATAACAGCATTTCAAGCAGGTGAATTGGATCGCGATTTTATCGCTGTCATTCCATTTCAAGGTCCGAAACAAAAAGGAATGCCTGAATTGCATAAACTCACCCCTTCTTTGTCAATTCTACAAAAGAAAGGATATAAGGTTGCGTTGGTTACAGACGGAAGAATGTCTGGTGCTTCTGGAAAAGTTCCCGCAGCAATTCATTTAAATCCCGAAGCGGCTCAGGGCGGGGTAATTGGTTTAATTCGGACTGGAGATCGATTGATTTTAGACGCCGACAAAGGAACTTTGAATTGCTTGGAAGAAAATCTAGAAGCACGTCCAGCGCGGCATGTTGAGTACAACGACTTGTCACATGGAAGACAACTATTTAGAAATCTTCGTGCCCTTATTTCATCCAGTGAAGAAGGAGCAAGTATAATTTAAGACATTATGTTACAGAACAATATAGAAGCGCTTTTAAAAGCAAACCCACTGATTCCAGTTGTTACAATTGAGAGTTTGGATGAGGTAGATGTGGTTTATGAAAAATTGAGCTCACAAGGAATCAATTGTGTTGAGATTACACTCCGAACGGAAATCGCATGGGAAGCCATTGCACTTTTTAAAGAAAAGTATGGTCCTGCTTTTAAAGTTGGAGTGGGGACAATCATTTCTCCAGATGATATTCTCAAATGCGTAAAGTTAAAGGTTGACTTTATGGTAAGCCCTGGACTCACCTCATCGATGATTCAACAATTTGATTTTAGCGGAATCCCTTTTCTACCTGGCGTTTCAACACCAAGTGAAATCATCAGAGGAATAGACATGGGATGGCGTGTATTTAAATTCTTCCCTGCTGATTTATTCGGTGGAGCAAAAGCACTAAAAGTTTACGGCAACATTTTCAAAGACGTTTCCTTTTGCCCAACTGGAGGAATTAATAAAGACAATTATCAAGAATATTTGGATTTAAAAAATGTCGTGGCTGTAGGTGGATCATGGTTAACAAGCGACTAGGTTATGGAAAAAATTAAAATCGGAATTAACGAATTTGGTCGAATTGGACGTTTAATTTTTCAATTAGCAATTGAAAACGGCAAATTTGAAGTGAAAAATAACGCGCTAATTCAACATATGAAAGAGTATCGCTCTTGAAATGAATTTCCATTATGCCTAATTTAAAATCCAACTCAATACGCACAAGCAAATCTAGAATCGAAAGATTTGGATTAAAAAAATGGGACCGTTTATCATTGCGCGAACAATTAAAATTATCTGTTTGGAGAACAATGCTGCTTGAGCATCGAAACGCTGAAAATTACTACAAGGGCGAGGGGTAAATGGTTGGATTTCAGTTACAATCCGGAGAAAATGGGCGTGATTTTTTAAGAAAAAACAAAATTTATTAATATAATAGTTATCGTCATAAATAAAACACGCAGACTGATAGACGTAAATCGCTAACTATTAAGATTTAAGTAGTATTACCCGTTCTAATAATTGGTTTTGGGTCACAATCGAAAACCGTTACTCTGCCAGTAAACTTTGAAGGAGGCTCCGTCGTAAATGGGGATCTCACCACCTTTGATGGAGGTCCTGGAGCCGTAATCGTCAACCCTCAATCAGGAGGAATCAACACAAGTGCTACCGTTGGAGAATGGTTCGAAATGGCGGGCAAGTTTGGGCCGGAGCCTATCTTACGACTACTACGAATGTCGATTTCAGCACAGATCCATATATATGCATGCTCGTATGGAAACTGCTCCTATTGGAACTCAGGTTAGTTTGAAAATGGAAGGCTGCGGTGGTGGTTGTTTTCAAGAAGAAGAAGAAGAAGAAGAAGAAGAAGAAGAAGAAGACGCTTTCACAACAGTAACAGGCAATTGGGAAGCACTCTTCTTTGATTTTACTGGCGCCCCTGCAATATAAAACCGATTGGTATTTCTATTTGACTTATGTAACCTAGGAAACGGAAGTGCCGCCTCTACCTTCCTATTTGATGACGTAAAGCAATTGACAAATTTGCCGCTCTCATTTACGCCTGGGAGTCAGTGTTTCTGTCCAGATGTTATGCTCACAATGACATATCTAGGAACGGGATTGTACAATTGTTATGACGCTCCAACCGGCGGAACATTAGTAGAAGCCGGAAGCTCCACTTATGTGACCTCCCTTTTAACAGCCGATTCAACTTGTACGTTCAAGATCTTGTAATTGAAATCCGAGATTTATTGGGTAGAGTAATCGAATCCGATGTTATTCTTGACGCAAATGGCGCTGTTTTAAAAACGTACAGTATAGAGGAATATCCTTCTGGATTGTATTCTGTCCTTATCCGAACGGCGAACAAGACGAAGTTGATGAAGCTTGTTAAACCCTAGTTAAGAACGGTGAAAAGCGCTGTAATATTGACAATTAGTAAATTAAAACCTAAAGTTTCAATTGAAATAGCGCTTCGGACAAGAGCTGTTCTGTATTCAGTCTAATGGTCTGTAAGGAGAAATCACATTTACTTTTGTTTCCAGCAACGATGAATTGTATTCTTGGCTTAAGATAAGTTAACTTACCGCCGTTAACGTTTTGCAACAAATAACTTGATCAAAAGTCCAGCTTCATCGTGTACGAATTGAACACCTTTTGCGTCTAACAAAAAAAGAAGATATGAATAAAGATACAATCCAAGTAGATGTTGTTTCAGATGTCGCCTGTCCTTGGTGCTATGTTGGAAAACGACGCTTAGAAGAAGCACTCAAACAGTGGAAAGGTGTTCCTGTCGAAGTTAAGTGGCACCCTTACCAATTGGATCCTACAATGCGGGAAGAAGGAATGGATCGAGACACCTATTTGACGAACAAGTTTGGTAGCATTGATCGTGTTCAAGACATGACAGCCCGCTTGACCGAGACAGGGAAAACGGTTGGAATTGAATTTGATTTTGGTGACAATTGGCTCGCAGTTAACACAATGAAAATGCATCAGATGTTGAATGTCGCTCGCGAAGAGGGATTCGGAATAGAAATGAAAGAACGTTTCTTGGCGGCTTATTTTGAGGAGACTCAACATTTAAATAAGCCTGAGGTTTTATATGCAATTGCTAAAGAATTTGGTTGGAATCAAGAAAAGGTAGATTCAATTATCAACGACCAGAAGATTGCAGAAGCAGTAAAAGCTGAGATTTCTCATTACCAACAACGCGGTGTTTCTGGTGTTCCATTTTTCGTAATTAACGATGAGTTCGGAATTAGCGGTGCTCAACCGGTCGAGGCTTTTTTAGAAGCATTTCAATCTGTTAGCCCGGTTGAAGAAGGTAAGTAGAAGTGTTGAATTATTGCATATAAACAGTTAATAATTAATCAATTATTTTAACAAAACTGTTCCGTTAAATGCAGCAACTCCATGCTACTTGAGAATATTAACGTGTCCAATTACTTCCACCCTTTCATCCGATGTTAGGGTCTTGAAGTCAATTTTCCATACATAACTTCCGTCTTGAGCGGGCTTTTTAGAAACATTGGAAATTCCGTCCCAGCCTTGTTCAGCATCGTGTGACTCCCAAATCAATTGCCCCCATCTGTTGTAGATGTAAAAATTGAAGTCAAAAGGATCATAACCACTTGTGAAAATTGCCTTAAACATTTGATTGAATTCGTCTCCATCTGGAGTAAAAGTATTGGGTATGTAGAACAACAACTCCTCATTTACAACAAAAGAGAACCAGGCCGTATCTGTGCATCCTAAAGCCGAATACGCAATCAATTGCACTTGATAAGTTGCAGGTACCGCATCATAAGTATACGATGGATTCACTGCTGTTGATGTTCCTGAACTGTCCCCAAAATCCCAAACGTAATTCACAGCTCCTGTTGAGTTATTAAGCAATAACACTACCGGATTGAATACTGACACTGAAGAAGGTGTCGGCATAAATGCTGCCGTTGGGCCATCGTCAACATTAATGTAGTCAATATACGTTTCTGAAGTCGTACAGCCGTTGATTGATACTGTTGTTAAAGTCACGTCGTACAGTCCGCCATCTTGAAAGGTCGTTGTTACTGAATCGCATCCACTTAACACCGTACCATTGCTTAATGACCAAAGACAATCTGATAAGGTACCCGCCGTCGTATTTGTAAATGTAACGGTCAAAGGAGCGCATCCAGTAATTACATCAGCAGTGAACGAAACAATTGGCGAAGGCTCTACTGTTATCGTAATAACATCCGTGTTTATACATCCATTTAAATCAGTACCCGTCACTGTGTAATTTGAAGTACTGGATGGAGAAAACGGTTGCCCATCAATAACAGTCCCTGGATTCCAAACATAACTTAAAGCACCCGATCCGTTTAAAACAGCAGGTACTCCGTCGCAAATGGTAAAGTCATTCCCAGCCGATACAGCAGGCAGCGCGTTTACGACCACATTCAATTGATCTGCAGCAACACAGCCATTTGGGGCAATTACCGTAAGTGTATATGTTGTAGCGCCTAGAATTGGTGTAAATGCAACTCCGTCGATTGCGCCATTGTCCCAATTGTAAATGGTCGCACCAGATCCAGAAAGAACTATTTGATCACCATCACAAACAGCTTGATCTGGGCCAGCATCAATTTGTGGAACAGCATTCACTGTTACAGTTTGTATCGACGATGCAGAACACACCCCTGACGTTGTGTACTCTATTGAATAGGTTGTTCCTCCAACTCCACCTGTGATCGACCCTGTTGTAGGGTTCACAGTTGAACCGTCGGCTGGATTAGGGTTGTATACAAATGTTCCGCCTACGCTTCCAGTAATAGTGGCTACAGGTGATGCAGAACCTTCACAGAAATCAATAGTTGTAAAAGACGCTTCGTCAACCGCATTCACAATAACAGTTACTGTAACTTGACAACCATTATTGTCCAGATAAGTGATGTCTGATGATCCAACCAACAACCCCGTAACCACACCACTATTATCCACAATGGCAATTGTCGGATCATTAGAAACCCATGGATTAACAGCGTTTGCCGTTCCCGAACCTATTAACGTTGTAGTTGATCCAACACAAGTTGTTAAGGTACCAAGAACCGAAGGTGTCGAATGAACTGTAACGGGAATTATTAAATCCGTTCCAATACATCCAGCAGAATTTGGCGTTACAGTATAATTGATGATTTGATCCGTTGCCGATAAGTTCGTCAAAATATCATTAATAAATGCTCCGGGTTGTAGAATGGTAGTTTCTCCAGTCACATTGGCATTATTGGCCGCACTCCATTGAAAGGAAGTTCCGACAATAGTACTAGAAAGCGCAATTGAAGTTGCTTCTCCCGAACAAATTTCAAGGGGTAACGGTGTGTAACTCGCAATTGGAAAAAGACACACACATGTTGGATTAACTGGGTTTGTCACCATATCTACATTGCAAACCCGCTGATTCTGATTCGCACCACCAGATCCTGCGGTGAACCCCCAAGAAACATTGGTAGGATCAACAAAATTCGTTCTGATATCTCCGTTGTATGTTGTGACTAGCACACTGTCAAAATAAACCGAGTACTCTAGATTGATTACATCCCAAATGATGCAAATATCATGAGGTAATCCGTCAGTTACAGCTCCGTTACCAGGAAGTAAACAAGCGGGTCCGGCAAGGGTTCCTCCTAGTGTTTGGTTTGCATCGACAAGAATTGTGGCATGATCACATGAAACATCATTTATGGTTCCCAAGGCTGGGATTGCGACATTCCAAAAATCAGCTGAGTTGTCCCAAATATCAAATTCTACAATCACAGATGGATCGACAACACAATCACCAGCAGGTAAACATCCCGTTAAGTTTCCATATGAATAGCCAATTCCGCCTCCTTCGGCACCTAAAACATTTGGAACGCCTTCGGTTTGAAGCACAAACGCAAGACCATCGCCAGAATTGAAGGCGTCAAAATTAGCTTCGAAATAGACTTTGAAAGTCTCATTTAGGTTGATAGGATCACAAATCCACATTCCTCCAGCGTCAAATGTATTCTGAGTAAGGGATGCACAACCGCCAACCCCAACTGCAGTGCCATTAAGTTTATAGCCATTTGCCGTACAATTTCCTGGGCCACCTCCAGCGTTAGCAAGTGCAACACCATCTACCACAACGTTCTGACCAAAGCCATGGAACATTAAAAGAACAAAAACTAGAAGTGCTGAAAACCTTGATGTTATCATAAGTTAGAGCGTTTAAATTGAAAGATAAAAAAAATAAAATGATTATTGTACTTTTTACTATAACTATTTTAAAGTGAAGAATAGCGAAGATTCTGGACCCTAATAAATTACTACCATCGTGCTATTGCTAGATTGCAATCGCGCTGTTATATAAAAGACCCAGTCAAATTGAATCGTTCTATTGGTAACTCAGATCAAGAGTTTCTTGCTTAAATCCCTCTCTCTAAACTCGTTTTTCAACTTTCTAATACTAGTTGTTTGTCCTTCAATAAATTAAGGCGGTGTCAAAATTATTGCACTAGTCCAAAAGACAATTCCGTAAATTTCAGACACAATTATTACGGTATTTCTAGCGTTACACCCACAAACATAAAAACCCATGAACAAATTACTCGCTATTTCATTATTCATTTTACCTATTAAGCTGTGTAATGCTCAAAACATTGTACAGAACCCAAGCTTTGAAAATTATTCAAATACATTTTGCGGAATCCAAGTACCTGGAGATTTTAATCAAATAATGATTGACTGGGTTAGTCCTACTGCCGCTGCACCTCAAGTGTTTTTCACAACAATTGAAGACACCTGTTACAACTTTCAACCCTTCAGCCAATACAGTGGCCCATTGGGTTTAAAAGGAAACCAAACACCGCGCACTGGCGATGTAATGGTTGGTCTTTGGTCGTATACCATACCTGGACTCAACCAACGGCACTATGTACAAACCGCGTTAACAAGTCCGATGGTAGTTGGCAATACTTATGTCGTTGAATTTTATGTTTCTTTGGCGGATTTCATGGAATTTGCCATTGACAAAATAGGTGCGCACCTTTCAGTAAGCCAAATATCTTCTGGTACGAATAATCCATTGATTTATACGCCTCAGGTCGAATCAAGTACATTTATTGATGATGCTACAAATTGGGTTTTAGTATCGGACACAATCATAGCCCAAGAAGCTTATTCTTACATCACTATTGGTAATTTTAACGATGACAATTCAACAAATACAATGGTAAACCCATCCGGTTCTGGCGCACCAGGAACTTATGGAGCGCTTTATTTTATTGATGATATTAGAGTTGAAGAGATTGACTTTACTGAATTAGGCAAAATTGAAGATGATCGGTTTCAAATTTACCCAACTAACGCAACGGATGAGTTGAATTTAAAAATCAAAAATAATTCTTGGGTTGAAATCCATAATTCATTTGGTCAGCTCGTTTTTTCTGAGCAATTCGAAAATGGTCAACGAAAAATTGACGTATCTGGATTTTCAAAAGGCATCTATATTGTTTCCGCTAAAAGCAAATACGGGACAATTTCACGTAAGATTGTTAAATAATCGCGCGTTAAACTCTACCTTACCAAAATGGCTAAATACGACGATGTATCTTGGCACTTTGACGGTGCTAAATTCCCTAAAGGCGAACCGATAGAACTTGGAGCAACCCATATTGGTATGTTCTTTAAATGGTGCGCAATTAACAATTTAATTTCAGAAGAACACACCCAACGCAATCCAGAAGAAATGGATCAAGTGCGTAATAGTGAACGATCGGGAAGGGATTTTATCATGGCCTTTTGCGACGGCGTACTTGGAAATGACGACCTCACCGAAACTGGAAATAGATTTGCGGAAGATTATTACAACGACAACACGGACTTCGGAAAAAAATGTGCCGAGTATTCAGGCGATTATTGCCGTGCGATTGACCAAGGACGCGAACACGGTGAAATTTACGAATTCGAAGACAACCCATTCAATTTCGATGCCGTTAAGAGTATTGTAGACGACCGTTTTAATGAGTGGAAGGTTTTTGACGTGGTTAGAGATTTAAAGCAATTCATGAAGAACGAAAATCTTGAGAACGCTGAGAATCAATACGCTCTAGGTCAGTTTCATACAATTGGTTACCCAACGAGCGCACATAAAAAAACGGCATACGAATGGTTCCAAAAAAGTGCAAATCAAGGCCATAAAGACGCTGAATACCGCGTTGGTCTTTGTCATTTTCAAAGTCAAGGCGCAAAGTTTGATAAAGCTCTAGGATGCGAATGGTTTCTTAAAAGTGCTGAACAAGGAGTGGCAATAGCTTGCTTTTACTTAGGGCAAGCATATCATTACGGAGACGGAAAAGAAGTGGACAAGGTTGAGGCTGCAGTTTGGTATACCAAAGCGCTGGCAGGAGGTATTATTGGTGCTCAATATCAACTGGAATATATTAATGGCAAGGCTTAAACTTCATCTGAACGTGAGCATTTGAAACAATAATCTGTACAGAAGAAAAATTGATCCATTATGAAGAGTATCCTTTTGACTTCCCTATTAATAGCAGCATTCGCATGTACGACTCCTGAAAGTTCAACTGACCGTAAAGAAGAAGCCAACATTCATGTTATCGACAAAGCCCCAGTTGAAGAGGTTTACATTCCAATTTTTAAAATCTATGGAGAATTAGCGTCATTGGATTACTTGGATGGGCGTTCTGAAGAAAGTTCATTGACAACAGCTCATGGTTTCATGGTTTTACGCGTTGCTGGATGCGAAATAACTTCAGAACTTGTTCGATCTGTTAGCGCCAATAACATCAAGGCAAACGAATATATGATCAAATTTTATGGAGAGAATTGGAAGTCAAATTTTGAAGATGAAACGGGGAAGAAGATTTCCTTTCCTAAATAATTCATCTACGGATTCGTTTTACGGCTGCCAAACTACAAAACCTCACCACCATCATCCCCACTCCCAGGCCCAAGCGTTACAACCCGATCCGCGCATTCAAACATTGCGCTATTGTGCTCAATAAAAAGTACCGTATCTCCGCTGTCAACAATCGATTCAAAAACCTCGAGTAATTTCAGAATATCAAAATAATGAAGCCCTGTACTCGGTTCATCGAAGAGGTACAATGTTGTTCCTTTTCGCTTTTTCATCAAAGATGTCGCCAATTTCAATCGTTGCGCCTCTCCTCCAGACAAGGTGTTTCCAGCTTGCCCCAATTGCAAATGGCCCACTCCTACTCGTTTCAGGATGTCTAAATGTTCAACGATAATTCCCGATTCAAAAAAGTCCAACGCCTCCTGAATTGTCATACGTAATACGTCGCCAATGGAACGCTCCTTATATTCAATAGCAAGTACACCATCATTATAACGCAATCCTTTGCACGAATCACATGTCAGCCAGATATCGCTCATGAAATCCATGCTCGTTTTCAGCTTTCCATGGCCCGAACATGTCGGACATTTTCCATTCTTGCTTTGGTAGGAGAAATCCGCTTTTTTCAATCCAGCGTTTTTGGCGGATTCCGTTTTTGAAAAGAGCGTTTTAATCTGTTCTATAATTCCAGTATACGTTGCAGGAGTGCTCAAGCGATTTTGTACAAGAACTTCCTGATCAATCAGCAACACTTCTTCGAATTGCTCCAATCCAAAAACAGAAGTACAACCAACGGGTCGTTTTTTGAGCCAAGAATTGTACAACGCATCTTTAATTAAACTCGATTTTCCACTTCCAGAAACACCAGTGATTGCTGTTAATTGACCCGAATAAAAATCGGCATCAATACTCTTAAGGTTGTTGGCAAAAGCGCCTTTCAATCCAAACGGATCCCCTTTTTCTTTTGACTTCTTTGCAGGAAATCCATTTTGGTTCTGCAACAATTTATATGTTACGGAATGCTTTGCCTTGGCGATATTGGCGGTCTTTCCTTGGTAGATTATTTCGCCGCCTAAGTTTCCGGCAGCAGGTCCCATTTCAATCAAGTAATCCGCAGTTTGAATAAAAGAAGGATCGTGCTCAACGACAACGACCGTGTTTCCATTTGCTACAATTCTTTTTAATACTTTCGATAAAACGCCTACTTGTGTTGCATCCAATCCAATTGTTGGTTCATCCAAAACATAGATAACACCAAACAAGTGCGTCGATAATTGTCCGGCTAGCGTGATGCGTTGTCGTTCTCCACCCGAAAGCGTATTCACGGCTCGGTCCAAGTTCAAATACCCCAACCCCAGATCGACAATCGTTTGCAAAGATTCCTTAACCGCAGGCAAAACAACGGCGCTAATTGCCAAAACAACTTCATCAACTTTTCCCTCTGGATTTTCAATTAACCCAAGACAAGACGCAATACTCAAACGAGAAAGTTCATGGATGTTCTTCCCAAGAAATTTCGTTTTCAATAATTCCGGTTTCAAACGACTTCCGCTGCATGTTGGACATTGAACACCGTGTACTAAATCCTCCAAACTCTTGAGGTTCTTGTTGTGCAGTTTTCGCTGGTATTCCTCGTCGATATAATTGCAGAACCCGAGCCATTTTGCCTTTAACTCTTGCGTTCCAGATCTTGATTTCGTGGTAAACTCCCAAGTAACATTCCAAATTTCATCGCCCGTTCCATAAAGAATAACCTGCTTCAAATCATCCTCCAGTTGTTCCCATGGACGTTCCAAATTCCAATTCTTTTGTTTCCCAGCCTCTTTAAGTGTTGCGGTAAATTGACCGTTTGCATCGGAGTAATAATCGAGTGCTTTATTGGAAGCTATTGCCCCTTCAAAAATCGATTTATCTGGAGAAACGATCACCTCATCGGGATCGCATTTGAGTTTAATTCCCAGACCTTCACATTCTGGACACGCGCCAAGATGATGGTTGAAAGAAAAGTGTTGCGCTGTGAAAATTTCGCCTTCGTGCTGCGCAATTCTCGAGTACAATAATCGAAACGCATCGTATACTCCAGACAAGGTTCCAACCGTTGATCGCTTCGATAGAGTTCCGCCTTTTCGGTTGATGCCAATTGCTGGTCCCAATCCTGAAAAAGAAGCTATTTCTGCTTCGCTATTTTGCTGAAGAAAACTTCGGTTGTACGCCGATAATGATTCCGTAAATCGCGCATTGGATTCTGCAAACAAGGTATCGTAAACCAAAGAAGATTTTCCACTTCCAGAAACGCCAGTGACCACCGTCAATTGATTTTTTGGTATGCAAACATCTATATTTTTAAGCGCGTGTGTTGTAACGCCATTTAATCGAATCTCGTTATTAGTGGTTAAATTCGTTTTTATCGGTTTATTTTTGCGGTTTATAGGACTAATCTTAGGAATGCCTTGGTACATGACTTGCCCTCCTTCCTTGCCACCTTTGGGTCCAAGTTCCAGATGCCAATCGCTCCAAGAAATGATTGCTTCGTTTTGTTCGATGCAAACAATCGTGTTTCCTTTTTGCTTAATCCGGTCGAACAATTGGAGCAGAGATTTAAGATCGTCGTGGTGCAATCCAATGCTTGGTTCATTGATGATGTAAAGCGTATCGCCTGTGTCTTTTTTCTGGAGTTGATCCGCAATTTTAATGCGTTGCGCTTCGCCTCCCGATAGTGTTGTCGAAGATTGTCCAAGCGTTAAATATCCAAGGCCAATTTCTTGTAGAACTTGAAGTCCCGACAGGACCTTTTTCTGTTCGCTAAAAAAGGAAACCGCTTCGTTGATTGATAATTTATATACGTCCGCAATTGACAATCCGTTAAACTTTACCTCAAGTGTTTCTTCGTTGAACCGATCGCCGTTACACGTTCCGCAAACCAAGTCGATATTGCCTAAAAAGTGCATTCCAATTTGCGTTTTTCCAGCGCCTTGACACGTCTCACATCGACCACCTTTACTTGTGCTGTTTGAAGTCGAAGTATTGAAGGAAAAACGAGATTTTGTAAATCCTTGCGCGTTTGAATCGGGTAAACTTGCAAAGAGATCGCGAATATGATCTGAGATTCCCAAATACGTTGCGGGATTGCTGCGCGGCGTTTTCCCAATGGGTGAATGATCAATAAAAATCAGTTTATTGATGGAGTCGAGGTTTTCAATTTTGGACAATTTTGCGGGTAAATCCGTTTCAATTCCCAAATGGCGTTGCACCGCCTTGAGTAAAGTTACCTTAACCAAACTCGATTTTCCAACGCCGGACCTTCCACTAACGACATTGAGTTTTCCAAGTTGAAATTCAACATCGATGTTTTTCAAGTTCCGTTCTCCACATCCAATTAATCGAATGGAACCGTTGTCAATTACAGTTGATGTAATTGATTGCTTCGAAGTAGTTTTAATCGCTCTAAAAGTCGGACTGATCTCCTTTAAATCTTCCCGTTGTTCGAATTCAGAAAATGATCCATTGAAAACAAGATTTCCTCCGTTTGTTCCAGCTCTTGGTCCAATTTCGATAATATGATCGGCACTGGTAATTGTGTCAAGATCGTGCTCAACAACAATAACCGTATTTCCTTTAGCCACAAGTCTTCTGAAATGATAAATCATTCGTTCGTTCTCCTCGCGGTGCAATCCAATTGAAGGTTCATCAAAGACGTAAAGCACATCGCTCAACGGAACTAAAATTTGATTGGCCACTCGAATTCGCTGAATTTCACTTGAAGTCAACGATTTTGCCGAGCGGTCTAATGTTAAATGACCCAATCCCAAATCTTCTAATAAATCAATCTGGTCTTCAATCTTATCGGTGATTTCATGCCCCACAACATCCCATTCATTCGCTTGAATCCAGGCTTTGAGTTCGTTCAATTCCAAGGTCACGATTTCCGCGATAGACATTCCTTGAACACTTACGCTCAACGCATCGCCATTCAAACGCGTTCCACTGCATTCTTGACAGGTCACAGAATGAACATATTTGAGAATATTGGCGTTTCGATCTCTTCGGAGAATGTCCGACATAATCGGTAGCATACCCTTATAATATCCTTCTTCACGTGGTTTGGCTTTAATTCCCGTCCACTTTAATCGTGATTCAAGACTGTGCTTTCCAAACGGTACTTTGATTTTATCGCTTCCGTACAGAATTACTTCGCGCTGTTGATC